>JACRHT010000001.1 GCA_016217545.1 Opitutia bacterium
CGTGCCCCTCCGCCCGACCGCCCCCGGCCCGTTGCTGCGCGCCGGCTGGGACTCTGATGCGTGGGGAGCATGGGCTCACCGCGGACGCTGAGGACCTGGAGACAGTGGAACCCCGAAGAAGCGCAACGCTGGTTGGCGCGATGGCGCGAGAGCGGCTTGTCCCTCGCCGAGTTCGCCCGCCGTCGTGGACTGACAACGGGGCGACTGTGGTGGTGGAGGAGGCGCCTCGAGGCGGGCCTCGGGACGTCGAGTTCAGGCGCGCGACGCGTGTGGAGGGGTGAAAGCGTCGGCCTTCCTGCTCTGCCGCGAGACGCGCGAATCTTCGCGGCGAGGGAATCGTGCAGCCTTCGGCGTAACTTCGACGGTCTGTCGAATGAGGTCCGCTCGACGCTGGGGAAGGACCCGCTCAGTGAGCACGTCTTCGTCTTCCGAAATCGACGGAGGACCCAGGTGAAGTTGTTGCTGTGGACGCGAGGCGGCTTCACCGTGCTGCACAAGCGGCTCGAGCGCGGCACCTTCACGTTTCCGGATGAGGCGCCGTCGACGGCGAAGTTTCTCGAGTTGAACGTCGATGAGTTGGGAACGCTGCTCGAGGGCAGCGAGGTTTCATCGAGGACGTCGACGCGATGGGCGCCGCCGTCACCCGCTCGCGCGGGATGACGAATTCTCCTCGACGCGCGTTGCGGGCGCGCCCTCACTGGTTAGGTTGGCGTGCCCGTGACGAACGCTGCGCCCGCCCTCGCCGACACCGAAAAGCGCCGCCGCTCGCGGCCAGTGCTGGAGGTGCTGCAGGAGTTGCTGAGCACCGGCCGCACCGAGGAGGTAGTGGCGCTCGTCGCGAAGTTGTTGTCGCGGAACACCGAGTTGGAGCGCCTGCTGAACGACGTGAAGGCGAAGGGCAAGCCTCGGGAGGGCGTCTCCACCGCGCAACTGGTGCTGCTGTTGGGAGGGCTCTCGACGGAGAGCAACCCCACCCTCGCGGAGGCGGACGCCAAGCTGCGGGAGTCGTCAGGCATCGACGAGAAGCACCGGCAGGACGAAACGAAGGCGGCTCGGGAGAGACGGCGCCGCGAGGCACCTGCGCGCCGGCCGCTGCCGGCCCACCTTCCCCGCGTGAACAACATCATCCCGGTGCCGGACGCGCAGCGTCCGTGTCCGCTCTGCGGCGCACCGAGGAAGTGCATCGGTCACGACGTGACGGAAGTCCTGGAGCTCATCCCCGCGCAGCTCTTCGTCCGCCGAGACTGCCGCGAGAAGCTGGCGTGTAAGCCATGTGACGGCGAGCCGGTGCGCGCCCCCCTGGGCAACAAGGTCGTGGCCGGCGGGAAGATGGGCACGGCGCTCGTCGCGCAAGTCATCGTGGACAAGTACCGAGATGGGCTGCCCCTGACTCGGCAGGTGGAGCGCTTCGAGCGCATGGGCATCGACATCCCCGTCTCCACGCTGGCGGACCAGGTGCGCTGGGCCACGGAGGCGCTGCAGCCCTTGTGGCGCGCCGCCCTGGCGAAGGTGCTGCGCGCCGACGTCCTGCACCTCGACGCCACCTCGCTGCCGGTACTCGACAAGGACGTGCCCGGCGGCATTCGGCTCGGCAGTCTCTGGGGCTACGTCGGCGCGGAGGTGTCTGACGCCGAGACGCTGCACACCGCGCTCTACCTCTACGCGACGACGGGAAAGAAGAACGCGCAGCGCGAAGGAGAGCTGGGGCCCGAAGACGTGCTGGCGCTGCGTGAAGGCGACGTGGTGGCCGACGCCTCGGGGCTCTTCGACGCGTCCTTCAAGCGGAAGGAACTGCACGAGTGCGGCTGCAACATGCACGCGCGCCGCCGCTTCACCAAGGCATTGGACGCGGGCGACACCCGTGCGGCCTTGCCGCTGGCGGCCTTCAAGAAACTCTACGTCATCGAGAAAGAACTTCAGGGCGCCACCATCGAGGAGAGACTCCGGGTACGGCAAAAGCAGAGCAGACCCGTCTACGACGACTTGCTGGCGTGGATGCGAGTGCGCCGGCCGTATGAGCCCCCATCCTCAGGCATGGGGCAGGCGCTGCAGTACCTCGACAACCATCACGTGGCGCTGACCCGCTTCCTGGGCAGTGGAGTCGTCCCCATCGACAACGGCGTCGTCGAGCGGCTTCACGTCCGCGCGGCTCTGACGAGGAAGAACTTCCTCTTTGCTGGCAGTGACGCCGGCGCCGAGCGTGCCGCCGTCGCGTACACGCTGCTCGGCTGTTGCGCGCTCGTCGATGTCGACCCGGTGCGGTACCTCGCCGACGTCCTGCCGCGGCTTGCTGCGCGGCGCGTCCGGCTGCGCGACGTGCCCGCGTTGCTGCCCGCGAGCTGGAAGGTGACACACCCCACCTCCATCCTCGCCCAGCCCACCTCCGCTGCGGCGGCGTGATGCCCGGACGCTCCCTCGGGTGGCACCCTTGAATATGGTGGGCTTCATCATGCAGACCGACGAGAGGCCGCTCTCCATTTGCATCTCCGAGACGCAGCTCGCGCTGCTGAAGAAGCTCGACTACCCGCGCTCGGACGAGATGCTCGCCTCGGCCACCCTCATTGAGGACGAGGGCTGCTACGAGCTGACCGGCAGCCGCTACGACTTCGAGGCTGTCGCGGGCTTTGTCGCCGGAGACGCAAACCACAGCCGACCTGGTCGAAAGCGCGAAGCGCTCTACGAGCTCGCCGTGGCTCTAGAGAACGCCCTCTCGGCGCGTGCCCGCTTCGGCTGAGCGGGCGCAGCCCGCCATGCCCCGCGACTGCTCAGCCCGCGCACGTCAAGCGCGCGCGGGCGGCGGCGAGGGGGCGGTCGGGCGGAGGGGCACG
>JACRHT010000002.1:300000-591212 GCA_016217545.1 Opitutia bacterium
TTTTCCGCGACGCGCCAACGCCAACAATCACTTTTGTGGGAACGCTGGTTGCTGGTGGTGTTGTCGTAGTGGTCATCGGGTTTATTTTGGGCACGTTCACTTACTCGGTAATGCGACTGCTCTCGTTGCTGCGCGGGATCAAAAGCCACCGCCCCTCCGAATGGATTGGATGGCAAACACATGAAGCGTGGTTCAGCGAAGACGATGCGAACGATATCTGGAGAAGATCCGTCGGGCTTTGGGCTGACCTAAAGAAACGAGATATCCATTTGGCAACCGTTCGCCTCGACTTCGCGTTGATTGACGAACGAGTCCACCAGTGGATTGAAAGGCGATGGAACGCGTTCAATATCTCGCTCAATACCGTTATTGGAATTTTGCTGGTAAAAGGTGGCGCGCAGTATTTCGCCCCATCGTTGCCTCGTCCAAATTTGTGGGCGGAAACAGGGTGGGCTCTGGTGGCGATGTTTCTGATTAATGCGTTTCTTGCATTCAAAGACTCTGGAAGAATGCTGGTATTTTGCTCCCAACTCCCCGAGGAAAAGAAAACTCGTTAAGGCGGCATTCCGATCTGCCGCAGCGCCTCGTAGGCGGCCACACCGGCGGCGGTCGACAGATTGAGCGAGCGCAGTTCGCCGTTCGCGTGCGGGATTTTCAGCCGCCGGTCGTCGCCGAACTCCGCATGCAGCCACTCCGGCACGCCGGCGCCTTCGTTGCCCATCACGAGGCCGTCGCCGTCGGCGAATTTCACTTCCCAGAAAGTGCGCGTCGCATGCGTCGTGAACAGCCACAAACGCTGCGGCGCGGCCGGGCTGGCCTTGAAGGTTTCCCAGTTCTCGTGCTGGTGCACGTCGAGCGAATACCAGTAGTCCATGCCCGCGCGGCGGAGGTTCGCGTCGGTGATTTTGAAACCGAGCGGATGAATGAGGTGCAGGCGCGACTTCGTCACGGCACACATGCGGCCGATGTTGCCGGTGTTGGGCGCGATTTGAGGTTGGAAAAGGACGACGTGGAGCATGGCGCGGCGAGCGGATTTAGGCTGGCCAGCCCCGGGCGCATATTCCATCCCATTGTGACCCGGCGCCCGGGCCTGGGACCGCCGCGCCAACCCCATGCAGCCCGCGTCTTCGTCCTCGCCCAGTTCGCAGTCGGCCGCCGTGTCCGACAGTGGCGCACCGTTTGGCCTCGGCGTCATGCTGCTCGACGACGAGGTGGCCTACATCGACTTGCTCCAGCAGCTGCTCGTCGAACACCTCGCGTGCCCGGTGCACAGTTTCTCGCGGCCCGCAGCGGCGCTCGCCGCGCTGCCCACGCTGAACATCGGACTGATCGTCACCGACTATCACATGCCGGGCATGGACGGGCTGGAATTTCTCGCCGCGGTCCAAGCGATCAGGCCGCACCTGCCCGCGGTCATGATTACCGCGCACGAGATCGAGTTGGGCGTCGGACGCGCCGCCCGCGTGCCGACGCTGAAGGCGGTCGTGCGGAAGCCGTTCAAGTGGACGGTGCTCGCGGAAGAGATCAACCGCTACTGGACCGGCTCGCGTCCGCCCTTCCCGTTCAACCGCTGAGCGCCGCGCCGCGAAATGAAAAAGCCCGCCTCGCGGCGGGCTTCGTTTTTGCGGGAGCAGTTAAAGAGCGCGCTCAGTTCGCCGCGCCGCCGGTGTAGTAGAGCGCGAAGGCGAACTTGTCGGCGGTTTCCTCGATCTGCTTCGAGATCGGTTTGCCCGCGCCGTGGCCGGCGTTCGTCTCGATGCGGATGAACATCGGGAGCGGATTCGCGGGGTTCGCCGCTTGGAGCGCCGCGGCGTATTTGAACGAGTGGCCCGGATGCACGCGGTCGTCGTGGTCGCCGGTGGTCACCATGATCGCCGGATAACGGACGCCGGGCTTCACGTTGTGCACAGGCGAGTAACCCTTGAGGTAGGCGGCCATCTCGGCGGAGTCGTCGACCGAGCCGTAGTCGCTCGCCCACGCCCAACCGATGGTGAATTTCTGGAAGCGCGTCATGTCCATCACGCCGACCGCGGGGAACGCGACCTTCGCGAGATCGGGGCGCTGGTTGACCACGGCGCCGATGAGCAGGCCGCCGTTCGAACCGCCGCTGATCACGAGCTTGTCGTGCGAAGTGTATTGCTGCGCGACGAGGTAGTCGCCGGCGGCGATGAAGTCGTCGAACACGTTCTGCTTTTTCGTCTTCGTGCCGGCGAGGTGCCACTCGCGGCCGTATTCGCCGCCGCCGCGCAGGTTGGCCACGGCGTAGATGCCGCCGAGTTCCATCCAGGCGAGGTTCGACGTGGAGAACGACGGGAGCATCGAGATGTTGAAGCCGCCGTAAGCGTAGAGGAGCGTCGGGTGCGAGCCGTCGAGTTTGATGCCCTTGCGATGCGTGATGAACATCGGGACCTTCGTGCCGTCCTTCGACGTGTAGAACACCTGCTTCGTCTCGTAGACGCTCGGGTCGAACGCGACTTTCGGCGCTTGGAAGACTTCGACTTTGCCCGTGGCGAGGTCGGCGCGGAAGTTCGTCGTCGGATACGTGAACGAGGTGAACGAGAAGAACATATCGCTCTCGTCCTCGCGGCCGCTGATGCCGGCGACGTTGCCGATGCCGGGCAGCGCGATGTTGCCGAGCGAGGCGCCGTCCTTCGCGAACACTGCGAGCACGCTCTTGGCGTCCTGCATGTAGTTCACGACGAACTTTCCGCCGATGTAGGCGGCGCTGGAGATGACGTCCTTCGATTCGGGGACGAGCGTCTTCCAGTTGGCGCGGTCGGGATTCTTGAGGTCGATCGCGATGACCTTGTTGCGCGGCGCGTCGAGGTCGGTGAGCAGGTAGAGCGTCGAGCCGTCGTTGCCGATGACGTTGTAGCTCGCCTCGAGCACGTCGATGAGGCGGACGACCTCGCCTTGCACGTGCGGCTTCTTCGGGTCCTGGAGATCGAGGTAATAGAGACGATTGCGCGGATCGGTGCCCTCGGAAACGTTGATGAGCAGGTAGCGGCCGTCCTCGGTGACGCCGCCGCCGAGGCCCCACTTCGGTTGATCCGGACGCTCGTAGACGAGGAGATCGTCGGCCTGCTTCGTGCCGATGCGATGGAAATAGATCTTCTGGTTCGAGAGGTCGCTGAAGACCTGGTTGCCCTCGCGGCGCGGCTCGGGGTAGCGCGAGTAGAAGAAGCCCGAACTGTCCTTCGCCCAGCTGAAGCCGGAGAACTTCACCCAATTGATCACGTCCTCGGTATCCTGGCCGGTCGCGAGATCGCGCACGCGAAACTCGTTCCAATCCGAACCGGCGCGCGCGATGCCGTAGCCGACCCACTTGCCGTCCTCGGAAGGCGCGATGGCGGACAGCGCGACGGTGCCGTCCTTCGACATCGTGTTCGGGTCGATCACCAAGCGGCCTTCCGCAGTGAGCGAGTCCTTCACGAACAGCGGCGACTGGTTCTGCAGGCCGGAGTTGTAGGTGTAGAAATAGCGGCCGCCCGTCTTGCCGGGCAGGCTGTAGCGCGGGAAGTTCAACAGCTCCTGCAGGCGCTGCTTGATCGCGTCGCGCTTCGGCAGGTTTTTCAGGAAATCGAACGTGACTTTGTTCTGCGCGCCGACCCACGCCTTGGTGTCGGCGGAGTCGACATCTTCGAGCCAACGGAACGGGTCCGTGATTTTGACACCATGCACCTCGTCGACTTGGTCGACGGTTTTGCTGGCGGGGTATTCGAACTGGGCGGCGAGTGCCAAGACGGGCGTAGCCGCGAGGGTAACCAGAGCCTTCAACTTCATGCGGCCAAGGCAATGCACGGTCGCGCCCGGCGCAAGCCGAAGAGGCTGATTGCTCCCTTCGGACCAACGAAGCGGTCGTTTTGCAGGATGAACGGACAAAAAAGGCGACGCCCGCGCGTCGCCTTCGCTCCGGAATCGTGGTGCGCCGGTCAGTTCCTGCCCCAGCCCGCGAAGTGCGCGCCGAAGCCCATGCGCAGCGCCCAATCCGCGATCGTCTTCGAGACCGGCGACGTGCCGCTCGAGCCGCCGTGGCCGGCGTTGGCCTCGATGTGAATCAGGATCGGACCGCTGTTCGCCGCCGCGCCGGCCTGCGCCGCCGCGGTGTATTTGTAGGAATGCGCGGGGTAGACGCGATCGTCGTGGTCGCCGGTCGTGACGAGCACCGCGGGATATTTCGCGCCGATCTTCACGGTGTGCAGCGGCGAATAGGCACGCAGGTAGGCGAAGCCCTCGGGCGTGTCCGAGTTGCCGTAGTCGCTCGCCCACGCGGCACCGACAGTGAATTTGTGATAGCGCAACATATCCATCACGCCGACCGCAGGCACGGCCGCGGCGCAGAGGTCAGGGCGCTGGTTCACGACCGCACCGAGCAGCAGGCCGCCGTTGGAACGGCCGTCGAGCACGAGCTTATTGTGCGAGGTGTAGCCGTTCGCGCAGAGCCAGTCGGCCGCGGCGATGAAGTCGTCGAACACGTTTTGCTTCCGCTCCTTCGTGCCCGCTTTGTGCCACTCTTCGCCGTATTCGCCGCCGCCGCGCATGTTCACCATCGCATAGACGCCGCCGCGCTCGATCCAGACGAGCGGCGGCACGGCGAACGACGGCTTGAGCGAGACGTTGAAACCGCCGTAGCCGTAGAGCCAACCGGCCGCGGAGCCGTCGAGCTTGAGGCCCTTCTTGTGGACGAGGAACAGCGGGATCTTCGTGCCGTCCTTCGACGGATAAAACACCTGCTTCACCTCGTAGGCCGAGAGTTCGAAGCCAACCTTCGTCTCCGAAAAGGTCTCGGTCTTGCCGCTGCCGAGATCGTGCCGCAGCACCGTGCCGGGCGCGAGGAACGACGCGAAGCCCACGAACAGCTCGGGGCTCTTGAACTTGCCCGAGACACTCGTGACCGAGCCGAGACCCGGCAACGCAATCTCGCCCGCGGCTTTGCCGTCGAGTTCGAAGAGCGCGATGCGGTTCGCCGCGTCGTGCATGTAAGTCGCGACGATCTTGCCGGCGGAGATACGAACGCCCTCCAGCGTGTCCTTCGACTCGGGCACGATCGTCTTCGCCGCCGCGACACCCGCGTCGAGGTCGACCGCGATCACCTTGCCGCGAGGCGCGCCGGCGTTGGTGGAGAAATAGAGCGTGCGGCCCACGTTGCCGATGAAGCCGTAGCTCGAGACGAAATCGTCCACGAGCTTCACGACCGCGCCGCCGAGCTGCGGGGCGTGGCCATCCACGAGATCAATGTAGTAGACCGAGTTGCCGAGCTTGCCGGGCTGCGTGACGCCGATGACGAGGTAGCGGCCATCCGACGAGACTTGTCCGCCGAAGCCCCACTCCGGGTGCTCAGGGATCGCGAAGATCAACGGGTCATCGCTCTGCGCCGTGCCCACGCGGTGGTAGTGCAACTTGCGGTTCTCGATCTTGGAAAAAACCTTCGCGTTGCCGCCCGGAGGCTCCGGCAGGCGCGTGTAGAAAAAGCCCTTCGCGTCGTGCGACCAGCTCATGCCGGAAAACTTCACCCACTTGATCTGGTCTGGCGCGTCCTGACTCGTCGCGATGTCGCGCAGATAAAACTCGTTCCAATCCGATCCGGCGCGCGCGAGACCGTAGCCGAGCCACTTGCCGTCCGGCGAAGGCGACGTGACGGTGACCGCCACGGTGCCGTCGGCCGCGAGCGTGTTCGGATCGATCAGCACGCGCGGCGTGCCGGCGAGACCTTCCTGCACGAACAGCGGCGACTGGTTCTGCAGGCCGTCGTTGCGGGTGAAGAAATACCAGTTGCCCTCCTTGAACGGCACGCCGGCGCGCGGGAAGTTCCACAGTTCGGTCAGGCGGCGACGCACCTGATCCACCTCGGGCATCTGCGCGAGTTGCGCGTCGGTGAATTCGTTCTGCGCCTTCACCCACGCCTTCGTGTCCGCGGAGTCAATGTCCTCGAGCCAGCGATACGGATCGGCGACCTTGGTGCCGTGATAGTCGTCGACGTGCTCGACGGTCTTGCTGACGGGATAATTCGCGGCGAGTGCCAGCGCAGGCACCAGCGCCGCCAACGGGGTAAGAGCGGTGAGTCGCATCCGGCGGACAAAAACGGAAAGCCGCGCGCCCGCAAGCCCGCGCCCCGAGTTTGCGACGAACGCGCAACCGGCGAAAAACCGCACGAACTTCCGCCCGACACCGACATTGCACGGAACCAACGGTTCCTCGCCGCGCACACACAGACATGCCCGCCACGTCCGGCCATGCTCGCGACCACCGCTTCGACTCGTTGCGGGGCCTGCTGATCGTGCTGATGGCCACGAACCACATCGAATCGGACTTGCACGTGGCGACGGACCAAGCGCTCGGCTTCGTCGGCCCGGTCGAAGGATTCGTCTTCCTGTCCGGCCTCGCCGCCGGCTGGCTGTATGCGCGCCACATGCTCGAGCGTGGATTCGCCGGCGCGTGCGCCACGACCGCGGGACAGGCGGGAACGGTTTATCGCACCCATTTGCTAACCTACTTCGGCGCGCTCGCCTGGACGCTGTTCTACACGTTCCAGACCCGCCATGTGTCGCCGTCTTTGCCGCCATGGTTCGCCGCGGAGCCGCTCAACTCCGTCTGGCTCGGCCTCACCCTGCTCTACCAGCCGAGCCTGCTCGACCTTCTCCCGCTGTATTGCGTCTTCCTGCTCGCGCTTCCGTGGGTGCTGCGCGCCTGCCTGAGTGGCCGCGGATACGTCGTGCTCGCGCTGAGTTTTCTCGCGTGGGCGCTGACCCAATCCGCCTCCGGCGGCATCGTTGCGTGGGGCGGACGGATCGAGCTCGGCGCGTTTCATCCGCTCGCATGGCAATTGCCCTTCGTCGTCGGCGCGGTCCTCGGCGCGCACAAGGCGATGGGCGTGCGCCTGCTCGAGCCGCGCGTCTGGCCGCTCGCGCTGGCTTTCGCGGCGGCGGTGCTGCTGTGGCTCGTGCGGCACGGCGTGGTGCCGGCCCCCTTCCCCGGCGAACAACTGGCGGTGCTCACCCACGCGAACACGCTCGGCGCGCTGCGGCTGGCCAACTTCGCGCTCGTCGCCTACCTCGTCGCGAGCGCCGCCCAGGTTTTCCCGCGCGCCTTCGAATGGCGCGCGTTCGCGATCGTCGGCGAATCCGCGCTGCCGGCCTTCGCCGCGCAGTGCCTCGTAGCCATCGTGATCGGCACCTACCCGGAGCTCTTCGCGACGACGACGCTCGGACGCGCGGTCGGCACGGCGGCGATGCTCGGGATCGTGTTCGGCGTCGCCGGCATCAACCACTGGCGACGCACCCGCCGCATCGAAGCGGCGATCGCGCGGCTGCTCCGCACTCCCGCGCCCAAGCCTCCACCGCGCGACCTCGCGCACGCGGCACCGCGCTGATTTTCGCGGCTTTTCGTGCCGTGCGTTTCGTGCTTCGCTGCGCCCGTGAGCCCACTTTCGCCCGCCGAGCGCCTCGCGCGCCAGATGCAGTTCATCATCGAAGCCGACAAGCTGAAGGAAGTTTTCCGCCAGACGCTGTGCACCCAAAGCCGGCGCGCCGAAAACAGCGCCGAACACTCGTGGCACTTCGCGCTCATGGTCATCACGCTGGCCGAGCATTCGAATCACCAGCCGCTCGACGTGCTGCGCGTGCTCAAGATGACGCTCATCCACGACCTCGTGGAAATCGACGCGGGCGACACCTACGCCTACGACACGAAGAACATGGCCGACCAGCACGAGCGCGAGGCGCGCGCCGCCGACCGCATCTTCGGCCTGCTGCCACCTGATCAAGCCGCCGAATTCCGCGCGCTGTGGGATGAGTTCGAGGAGCGCGCGACGCCCGAGGCGAAATTCGCCGCGGCTTGCGATCGTTTCCACCCGATGCTGCTCAACTGCCTCACCGGCGGCGAACGCTGGCGCCATCACGGTGTCACCCACGACAAGGTCGTCGCCCGCAACCAGCACACGCGCGAAGGCTCGACCGCCCTCTGGGCTTACGCGCAGCAGATGCTCGACGAGGCGGTCGCGAACGGATCCTTGGCGAAAACTCCGACCCGGTAACCGCGCCGCCGCGCCGGGCTCCCCTCGCCGACGGATTCACCACGTGCCCGTCGCACCGAGCGCGCACAGCCAGCGCGTGTAGGCCCGGCCCGGAGTGTTGGGCAGCAGACCCTTGCCGGCTTCGCGCGCGATCGAGGCGTCGAGCACCACATGCTTGCTCCAGCGATACTCCGCCGCGCACGTCGTCGTGAGGATCTGGTCGTGCCACGGCTTCGTGCCTGGATACGCGTCGCGGTGGTTGTCGGCATCGGCGAACTTCTGCGCCGTGCGCAACGACCACGCCTTGCCGAGCACGTGCTTCCAACCGAGTTCCCACGTCGAATCCTCATAGTCGCCGCGGCCGCTCGAAGCCGGCCAGAGCCGATGCAGGCCGCTGAGCGAGATCGTATCCGCCGCGTCCGGCGTCCACGTGACCGCGGCTTCCACGTAGGGCGGCACGCGATTCCGGCCGAGCGCCGCCGGTTGCGCCGCGGTGGAGCGCCGGAAATCGGGCCCGGCGCGCAGGTCGATTTTCCACTGCGGCGAGAACTTGCCCTCCAAACCCGCCAGCACGCGCACGAGATGGCTGGTTGAATTGAGCGCCACGGTCGGCGGGCGGTCCTTCTGCTCCTGTCGGCCGGCGCGCGCGCCGATCACCCATGCCAGGCCCGGACGCAGCTCGCGCGCGAACTCCGCGCCGGCGGTGTATTCGGCGCGGTCGACATACGAGGCGCAACCGCTCGCAAATCCCGTGTGGAAATTCTGATCGAGCCCCGCAGCGGTCAACCGCCACCACCCGCCCGGCCGCGTCCAGGTGGCGCGCGCGGTGCCCTTGAAGATCGACTGCGACCGGCGGGCGCGCACCGGCTCGCCGCCGATGGCCGGGCCGCCGCCCACGACGTTGTAGAGCGGCGCCAGATGATCGCCATTCGTCCACAGCTCGCTCAACGCGACGTCCCACGTGGCCGCGCCGCGCGCACCCGACAGCGTCGCGCGCACGCGATGGTCGTCGTGGTTCTCCGTCGCGAGGCCATCGAAGCGAAACACCTCCGCGCGATAGCCGACTTCCAATTTGCCGGCGCTGCCCGCGCGCCCGATCCACGCCACGCCCGCCGCGGCGCTCGACACCCACGCGCCTTCCCGCGCCGGCGCCGTGGCCGACGCACCGGCGACGAGCGCGCCGCCATCCTGAAGAAACACGTTGGAATCATACGTGATCCGCGCCGCCGCTTCCGCGACGAACTTCGCCGGCGGCTCGGCCGCGATCAACGCGGCCGGCGCGGCGCCCAGAATTCCCACGAGAAGCAGAACACGCTTTTCCATGCTCCCAGACTAGCGCGTGGGACACAGCGGCACGGGGCGGAGTTTGGCAAATGCGCGCACTTTCTTGGCGATGACACACGCGCGACCATGACACAGTTCCGCGCGCGCACGCTTGGGTTTGGCCAAAAACTGCACAGGACATCCGCGCCTCGGACGCTACGCTGAAAAATGTGGAAACCCTTACCTCACTTCTCTCCCAGGAATCGGTAGCGCGGACGGTGATGCTGCTCGCGGCGGCGGGCGCAGTCGGCACCGCCCTGGGAAAACTGAAAGTGCGCGGCGTCGGCCTCGGAGTGGCTGGCGTGCTCTTCGCGGGATTGCTGCTCGGGCACCTGAAGCTCGCACCGAACCATGAGGTGCTGGATTTCGTGCGTGAGTTCGGACTGATTCTCTTCGTCTACACGCTCGGTCTCCAGATCGGCCCCGGTTTCTTTTCATCGCTCAAAGAGCGCGGGCTCGCCCTCAACGGCTTTGCGGCGTGCATCGTGCTCGGCGGCTCGCTCATCGCCGCGGCGCTGATTTTCACTCACACCGTGCCGCTCGCCGCCGGCGTCGGCCTGCTCTCCGGCGCGACGACCAACACGCCGTCGCTCGCGGCCGCCGGCGAAGCGTTCAAGCAGATGGGCGCACCGCCGGACACCACCGCCATCCAGGGTCTCGCCTACGCCGTGGCCTATCCGTTCGGCATCCTCGGCATCATCATCGCCATGGTGCTGGTGCGAAAAGTATTCCGCGTCGACGTGGCCAAGGAGGTCCGCGACGCCGAGGCGGCCAACCGCCCAAACGTCCCGCCGCCGACCGGTCGCAGCCTCGAGGTGCGCAACGCGAATCTCGTCGGCCGCCGCATCGAGGCGATCCCGAGCCTGCGCGGCTCGCGGGTCGTGGTGTCGCGCTTCTCCCGCGGCGGCGTCGTGGACGTCGCCCGCCCGGAAACGGAACTCGCGCTCGGCGACGTGCTGCACGTCGTCGGACCCGAGGAGGAAGTCGACGCGCTGCGCGTGGTCATCGGCGCGGAGGCCGGCGTGGATCTGAAATCGCTGCCCGGACACGTCGCGAACCGTCGTCTGCTCGTCACCAAGGTGGCGGTGCTCGGCAAGCCCATCGGCGATCTCGACGTGTTGACGCAGCACAGCGTCGTCATCACGCGCGTCACGCGCAACGCGCTGGAATTTTCCGCGAGCCCGGGCTTCAAGCTGCAGTTCGGCGACATCCTGATGGCGGTGGGCGAAGAGCGCAGCCTCGACGCGGTCGCGTCCGCGGTGGGCAACTCGTCCAAGGCGCTCGATCACCCGCACCCGATCCCGTTTTTCCTCGGCATCGTGCTGGGCGTGGTCGTCGGTTCGCTCCCGCTCGCGATCCCCGGACTTCCCGCCGCCGTGAAACTCGGCCTCGCCGGCGGCCCGCTGCTCGTCGCGATCTTCCTTTCGCGCCTCGCCAACACCGGGTCACTCGTCTGGCACCTGCCGCCCAGCGCCAATTTCATGCTACGCGAGATGGGCATCACCTTGTTCCTTGCGGCCGTCGGCATGAAGTCCGGCGAAAAATTCGTCAGCGTGCTCCTCGGCGGCAACGGCCTCACTTGGCTCGCGTGGGGCGCGGCGGTCACGATCGTGCCGCTGCTCATCGTCGCGTTCGTGGCGCGTGCGTGGAAGAAAGTGAACTACACCGAACTCTGCGGCCTGCTTGCCGGTTCGATGACGGATCCGCCGGCGCTCGCGTTCTCGCAGCAATCCACCGGCAGCGACGCGCCCGCCGTCGCCTACGCGACGGTCTATCCGCTCGTGATGCTATTGCGCGTGTTCACGGCACAACTGCTCGTCTTCATTCTCTGGCGCGTGGCCAACGGCGGCTAGGGCGTTTTCTGTAGCCGGGCTCGCTGAGCCCGGTCGGCGCTTCTTCCCTCGGGAAAGCCCCTTTCCGGGGTCAGCGACCCCGGCTACATTATTTTTGAAAATGCGGTAGGGCGTTTTAAGCGGAACTGTGGAGGCCAGCGTGACGCAGGCGTCCCGCCTGGGATGACGGAAGATGCAGGCCGGAGGCCTGCGCTACCTCCTCCGCAGCGGCCACGGCGGCGAAGGGACTCGCCGCCCTACCCATGACGCCGGCCTCGGCCCTTTCAGGCCGTGCCCAATCGCTCCGCCCGAGGAGACGAACCTCCCCCGCCGCCAGCTTTGTAGGAGCCTGCTTGCAGGCGACCCGACCACCGCTCCAGCCCTCGTGTTTCGGTCGCCTGCAAGCAGGCTCCTACAGCGCGGATCGGGGCGCCGCGCACCTCAGCTCAGATCCCGGAACGACCCGAACTCCGGATCGAACAGGCGGCGATACGTGCGCACGATCATGCCGTCGGTGAGACCGGCAAGGTAGTCGCAGATGCGGCGCGCCTTGCCGTCGAGCGTCTTCTCGGCGTCGATCAGGCGGCTGACGTTGCCGGGCAGGATCCTGATCACGCGTTCGCTGCGCTGCGCGTAGTTTTCCCAGATGGCGTTGAAGAGCGCGTTGAGGATGACGCGCGCCTTGTGCTCGAGTTGCTCGAGTTGCGGGCTCTCGAAAATGATGTCGTTCGCCATCTTCTTGAAGAAGGCCGACTCCTCGAGCGCAGCCGCGTCGACCACGAGTTCGAAGGCATAGCGGTTGGTCTTTCCCGCCATGAAATTGTCGCGCTCCTTCAGGCGACACGCTTGGATGAACGCGCCGATCTTCTGCGAGAAGACGTTCTCCAACCGGTCGGCGCGGACGGCGTCGAAGAGCGAATCCATGTGGCGCTGCTTCGCGGCGTCGATCTCCTCGCCGGCGGCCCAGCGCTCGACGCGCTCGATGGTGAGGAAGCCCGCGCGCACGCCGTCGACAATGTCGTTGAGCGAATACGCCGCGTCGTCGGCCCAGTCCATGATCTGGCACTCGACGCTCTTGAACTCGTTCAGCGCGTTGCCGCGCATGAGCGAGCCCGGGATGCGGTTGCCCTCGAAGACCCACTCGCGGATCGGCTCCTGCGGGTCGTAGATGAAGTGGTTGATCGGCGGCGTCGCGAACTCGGTGTAGAGCTTCTTGTATTTCAGGATGCCGTCGAGCAGTGCGCGGGTCGGCTGCATGCCTTTCACGCCGGTCTCGTTCTGGTAAATCGTCTCGCAGAGCAGGTGCAGCGTCTGCGCGTTGCCCTCGAAGCCGCCGCGGCGCTTCATCAGCTCCTGCAGCGTGCGCTCGCCCGAGTGCCCGAACGGCGGATGCCCCATGTCGTGCGCGAGGCAGCTCGCCTCGACGAGATCGGAGTCGATGTAGAAATCTTCCTTCAGCGGCGCGCCGCGACTGAGCAGATATTGGCAAATCGAGCGCCCGATCTGCGCGACCTCCATCGAGTGCGTGAGCCGCGTGCGGTAGAAATCGTATTCGCCGCTGAGGAACACCTGCGTCTTCGACTGCAGTTTCCGAAATGCATGCGCGTGGATGATGCGGTCGCGGTCGATCTGGAACGGACTGCGGTAGTCGGGCTTGCGGCCCCCGCCCCACTCCTGCACGTCGAAGGCGTTGTAGAACTTGTTTTGCGGCATCGGCGCTTTCGTCCCGCAAAGGCCCGCCGGTCGCAACGAGAAAACAGGGCGCCGCGCCGGGCCGGGCGCCCCCGCAGGAATTTTCCCCAGTAGAATGGCTTCGACTCGTCCGCTCGCGCTCACAGAGTGCCCCGCCATGCCCCGCCTGACTTTGCCCCGCCTGCTGGTCGTCGCCTGCGCGCTCGCGTTCATCGCGAGCCTCCCCGTCCTCCGCGCCGCCGATGCGGCCGCGTCCGGCAAGTCGCTCATCCACGCGACCGATCTGCTGAAGCTCAAGCAACTGGAGTCGCCCGCCCTGTCGCCCGACGGCAAATGGGTTGTCTACGTCGTGCGCTCGATCGAGCCAAAGCCCGAGGCGAAGGACGACTGGGTCTACCACACGAACCTCTGGCTCGTCGCGGTCGACGGCTCGAGCGCACCGCGCCAGCTCACCCGCGGCGGCAGCGCCTCCGCGCCCGCATGGAGCCCGCAGGGCGACCGCATCGCGTTCGTGCGCGCGGTCGACGGCAAGCCGCAGATTCACGCTCTGCCCGTCGCCGGCGGCGAGGCGGCGCCGCTCACGAAGATCGAGACTGGCGCCGCCGCACCGAGATGGTCGCCCGACGGCTCGCGCATTTTGTTCACTTCGAGCCTGAGCTACGCCCAAGCACGCGAAGCCCTGGAAAAATCCGGCCAACCCGCCGCGCCGCGCTGGCCCGTCGAGAAACCCGGACGCAGCGCCAACGACACGAAGAACTACAACGCCGCCAAGAAGGGCCCGCCGGACGCGAAATCCTCTTCCGCCACGAAACCCTCGCACACCGCCAAACCCCACGCGGACGCCTCCGCCGTCGCTTTGGCGAAGGCGGACGGCTCGCTCCAAGATCGCCGCGAGTGGCTTGCCCAAAACGAAGCCGACGGCAACCCGCGCCCGCTCACGCGCCTGAACTTCCAGAGCGAGACGGACATCAATCCCGATCTCTCGATCGCGCACCTTTTCGTGCAGGAAGCACGTGAAGGCGCCGAGGCGAAGGACCTCACGCCCGGCTTCACCGGCTACGTGGGCGCCGAGTGGATGACCGACGGCAAAGCCATCGTCTGCGCCTCGCAGACCAATCCGGAGGAAAACCCCGACCGCTCACTCACCGCGAGCCTCTACCTCGTCGACGCGGCCGGCGGCGGCGTGCGCGACTTCCTCAAGGTGCCCGACCACTCCGTCCTCAACCCGCAACCTTCGCCCGACGGCCGATGGGTCGCGTTCACGATCAACCGCGGCCGCCTGTTCGGCTACGAACAAGCCGCCGTCGGCTTCGTGCCTGCCACCGGCGGCGCGCATCGCGTGCTCACGGCCAAACTCGATCGCAGCGCTGGCAACCTGAAATGGTCGCCTGACTGCCGGAGCATCTACTTTGTCGCCGCGAGCCGCGGCGGCTTCCCGCTCTACCAAGTCGCCATCGACAGCACGGAAGCCCTGACCGTCACCGCGGAGAAAACTTTCGGCGTGCGCGACTACGATGTCGGCGTGCACGGCTACGTTCAGGTTCTCACCACGCCCGAAAATCCGTCGGAGCTCTACACCGGCACCAACGCGAAGCTCGGCTACCATGCCCTCACGACTCACAACTCCGACTGGATCGCCGAGCGCCAACTCTCCGCCGTCGAGGAACACGCGCTCACGAACGACAAAGGCCAGACCGTGCAGTATTGGACGCTGAAACCCACCGTGCTTGAGCGCGGAAAGAAGTATCCGCTGCTTCTCCAGATTCACGGCGGTCCGTCCGCGATGTGGGGTCCGGGCGAGGACAGCATGTGGTTCGAGTTCCAGTTCTTCGCGGCGCGCGGCTACGCGGTGGTGTTCGCGAATCCGCGCGGCTCGGGCGGCTACGGTCGCGATTTCCAAGCCGCGAACTACCGCGATTGGGGCAAAGGTCCCGCGAGCGACGTGCTCGCGGCGGCGGCCGAGGCGGCGAAGCAACCGTTCGTGGATCCCGCGCGGCAGGTCGTCACCGGCGGTTCCTATGGCGGCTATCTCACCGCGTGGATCGTCGGCCACGACCAGCGCTTCAAAGCGGCCGTCGCGCAACGCGGCGTCTACGACCTCCTCACGTTCTTCGGCGAAGGCAACGCCTGGCGCCTCGTTCCGCTCGCGTGGGGCGGCTATCCGTGGGAGCCGGGCCTGCGCGAAATCCTCACCGAGCAATCGCCGCTCACCTACGTCGCGGACATCAAGACGCCGCTGCTCATCCAACACGGCGACAACGACCGCCGCACCGGCTTCGTGCAAAGCGAGATGCTTCTCCGCAGCCTCAAGCAGCTCGGCCGCGACGTGGAATCCGTCCGCTACCCGCGCGCGACGCACGAGATGAGCCGCAGCGGCGAGCCGCGGCAGCGCCTCGACAGCCTCGTGCGCTACGAGGAATTTTTCCGCCGCTACCTCGGCGAGAACTGAGCCGCCACGCGACCGCGCGGCGGGTTCACTCCGCACCGCGTTCGGTCGCGCCCCGGGATTCCGCGCCGGCCACCGTCGCCACGAACTCAGGCTCGCTCACGCGGCCGTCGTGGTTGAGGTCGAACGACGCGTAGACGCGCGCCCACTTCATGGGCGAACCTCCTTCGACGGCCTGCAATTCGTAGTCGAACGACGGATCGACGGCCGCCAGCCACGCCAGCTCGTCGGCGGAGATGTAGCCATCGGCGTTCTCGTCAGCGTTCACGAAGCCCCGGTGCAGCTGCGCGAAAAAATCCGCTCGCGCGTTCTCGGTCGCAGCAAGCGCCGCCGGCGTCGGGAGCGTCGGTGGAAACGGCTGCGGACGCGCGCGCCGGGCGCCCACCGCGAGGCCGACCGCCACGAGCGCCGCCGCGACCGCGAGGCGCCGCGGCCACTTGCGCAGAAGCCGCCCGAGGCGATAGGCCCGCGACGGACGCCCCGCCCCGGCGATGGGCGCGCCCCGCCGGAAATCGTGGATCAGCTTGGGATCAGACACGCGCGCGAACACCGCCGCAAATTCCTCGAACGAGACGTCCGGCAGTAGAAATCGCAGCCGCTCGTAGCAATACGCGGCGTCGCACGCGAAGCGCGGGAACGCCAGAAACGTGTGCGGAATGTCATGCTGCACGAGCGTCTCGACGAGATGGTGAAACCGCTCCGCCAGCACCGCGTGCTGCTGCCGCGCATCCTCCGTCCCGACGATGCCACCGGGCGCATGGGCTCCGATGCGCACGCGGCTCGCCGATGCCGACGCGAGATCGCGCACCGGCACCAAAGCGTGTTCCACCGCGATGCGCCCCTCGGCCAGGATTCCCGGCAACCGCTCGCACAAGTCCGGATCCTTGACGATGCGCGGCGCGTCCGGAGCGGTGAGATCCTTCTCCATCCCGGCGGAGCAATGCGCGTGCACGTGTTCGCGCCAGTTCTCCCGCGTGAAGCCGGTATCCAACCCCAGCTCCGTGAGCAACCGCACCAAGAACGTGGTCCCGGCGCGTCCGGTCCCCGTGATGATGATCTTGCTCGGCAGCTCGCCCATACGACCGCTAGAGACGCAGGCGGCGCGCGCGTGTTACAGGCATCCACATCGGGAAATCCCCGATTCATACCAGCTGCCCCCGAAGGGAATTCCACGCCCGATTTTCGTCATCGCACCGTAAAACGCCGGGCGCTGACTTGCGCGCGATGTCCGCGCCCGCTATCAGCCTCGCCATGCCCCACACGCTTTTTCCCACGGCCTTTGGCACCTGCGGCATCGCTTGGAACGAGCACGGGCTGACGGGGTTTCAACTGCCGGAGGCCGACGTCGAGGACACCGAGCGCCACCTCGCAAAGAAAGCGCACAGCAAAGCTGCGGACGAACCGCGCCCCGAATGGCTGCGGCGCCTGATCGAGCGCGTGCAGGCGCACCTCGAGGGCAAACTTCAGGACTTCGCCGACGCACCGATCGACTGGTCGCGCGTCAGTGATTTTCAACAGGCGGTCTACCTGCACGCGCTCGCGATCAAGCCCGGCTACAAGAAAAGTTACGGCGAAATCGCGAAGGCGATGGGACTGGGCAACGAAGCCGCGCGCGCCGTCGGCGTCGCGCTCGCCACGAATCCGTGGCCGCTCGTCGTGCCTTGCCACCGCGTCGTATCCGCCAGCGACAAGATGACCGGCTTCTCCGCGCCTGGCGGCGTGCGCACGAAGACGCGCCTCCTCGCGCTCGAAGGCGCCGAGTTGATTTCCGAATGAGCCGCGGCCACCGGTTGCAATTCGATCCGGCGGCGGCGCTCAAGCATCTGCGCGAATCGGATGCAGCCCTCGCGAACGTCATCGAGCGCGTCGGACCGTTGGCCCTCGAACTGTTGCCGGCCGCGAACCTGTTCGAGGCGTTGCTGCGCTCGATCGTCTATCAGCAACTGCACGGCAAGGCCGCGGCGACGATCCACCAGCGCGTGCTGACGCTCCTCGGAAATCACGGCGGCGCCACCGCGGCCGCACTCGCGCATGCCACCGACGATGAGTTGCGCGCCGCCGGACTCTCACGCGCCAAACTCGCCGCCGCCCGCGACCTCGCGGCCAAATGCCTCGACGGCACCGTGCCCGCGTGGGCCGAAATACCCAAGTTGAGCGACGAGCAGCTGATCGAGCGGCTCACCGCCGTGCGCGGCATCGGCCCGTGGACGGTGCACATGCTGCTGATTTTTCACCTCGGACGGCCGGACGTGATGCCGACCGGCGACTTCGCCATCCGGCTCGCTTTCCGGAGAATCTACCGCAAGCGCCGCGACCCGAAGCCCGAGGTGATCCTCAAGCACGCGCGGCGCTGGCAACCGTATCGCAGCGTCGCGAGCTGGTATTTGTGGCGATCGCTCGAGTTGCCGGCCGATACAGCCGGCGAGATTTAAGGTCGCGAGCCCCCGCGATAAGACCGGCTTGGAACCCGCCGCTGTGGCCGCTTCGGGGTTGTTTCGCCGGGGGCGCCACGTAGCTTCACGCGCAATCTCAACCCAACCCCTGCCATGCCCGCGAAAATGCGCGCCATTGTGAAGCCCACGGCCGGTCCCGGCCTGATCATGACCGAAGCCCCGGTGCCGACGCCCGGAGTCAACGACGTCCTGATCAAGATCAAGAAAACCTCCATTTGCGGCACCGACGTGCACATCAACAAGTGGGACAAGTGGGCGTCGCAGACGATCAAGCCGCCGCTGATCATCGGCCACGAATACGTCGGCACGGTCGCCGACGTCGGCGCAGGCGTCGAGGGCTTCGAGCTCGGCCAGCTCGTCACCGGCGAAGGCCACATTGTCTGCGGTCACTGCCGCAACTGCCTCGCCGGCCGCCGCCACCTCTGCCCGAACACGAAGGGCGTCGGCGTGAACCGCGATGGCGCGTTCGCCGACTACGTCATCATCCCGCAGTCCAACGTCTGGAAAGTGCCCGCGGGCATGAACACCGACGTCGTCTCGTGTTTCGACCCGCTCGGCAACGCCGTGCACACCACCCTCTCGTTCGACCTCGTCGGCGAAGACGTGCTCATCACCGGCGCCGGTCCCATCGGTTGCATGGCCATCGCGGTCGCGCGCGCCGCCGGCGCCCGCAAGATCGTCATCACCGACGTGAACGACGGCCGCCTCGCCCTCGCGCAGAAGCTCAATCCCACGCGCGTCGTGAACGTCGCGAAGGAAAACCTCACCGACGTCTGGCACAAGGAACTCGGCATGACCGAAGGCTTCGACGTCGGCCTCGAGATGTCCGGCAATCCCGCCGCGCTCCGCCAGATGATCGACAACATGGTCAACGGCGGCCGCATCGCGCTCCTCGGCATCATGCCTGGCGAAGTCGCGATCGATTGGAACAAGGTCGTCTTCAAGATGCTTCACATAAAGGGCATTTACGGCCGCGAGATGTTCGAGACGTGGTATAAGATGACCGCGCTCGTCCAGGGCGGCATGGACATCACGCCCGTCATCACGCACCGCTTCCCCGTCGAGCAATTCCAGGAAGGCTTCGAGCTGATGGGCGCCGGCAAGTCGGGCAAGATCGTCCTCAACTGGGAGTGAGCCGCATGAATTCCGCCTATTACGACCACCTGCGCCAGACCCTCGGCGAGATCGACGCCGCCGGCCTCTACAAGCGCGAGCGCATCATCACCACGCAACAGACCGCGCACATCGCCGTCGCGAGCGGCCAGCGCGTGCTGAACATGTGCGCGAACAACTACCTCGGCCTCGCCGACAACCCCGAGCTCATCGCCGCCGCGCGCGAATCGCTCGACCGTTGGGGCTACGGCCTCGCCTCGGTGCGCTTCATCTGCGGCACGCAGCAGCTCCACAAGGACCTCGAAGCCGCCATCTCCAAGTTCCTCGGCACCGAAGACACCATTCTCTACTCGTCTTGCTTCGATGCGAACGGCGGTCTGTTCGAGACGCTGCTCGGCGCCGAGGACGCGGTGATCTCCGACGAGCTCAACCACGCCTCGATCATCGACGGCGTCCGCCTCTGCAAGGCGCAGCGCTATCGCTACAAGAACAACAACCTCGAGGACCTCGAAGCGAAGCTGAAGGAAGCCGACGCCAACAAGGCGCGCTTCAAACTGATCGCCACCGACGGCGTGTTCTCGATGGACGGCTTCATCGCGAACCTCCAGGGCATCTGCGACCTCGCCGACAAATACGGCGCGCTCGTCATGGTCGACGACTCCCACTCCGTCGGCTTCATGGGCAAGACCGGCCGCGGCACGCACGAGCATTGCGGCGTGATGGGCCGCGTCGACGTCTTCACCGGCACGCTCGGCAAAGCCCTCGGCGGCGCCAGCGGCGGCTACACGTCCGGCAAAAAGGAAATCATCGACCTCCTCCGCCAGCGGTCGCGCCCGTATCTGTTCTCCAACACCGTTGCGCCGACCATCGCGGCCGCTTCGCTCAAGTGCCTCGAGATGCTCAGCCGCTCGACGGCGCTGCGCGATAAGCTCGAGGACAACACCCGCTTCTTCCGCGAAGGCCTCGCGAAGGCCGGCCTCACGATCAAGCCCGGCACGCACCCTATCGTGCCCGTCATGCTCGGCGACGCCGCGCTCTCGCAGAAATTCGCCGCCAAGATGCTCGAGAAAGGCGTCTACGTGATCGGCTTCTTCTACCCCGTCGTTCCCCAAGGCACGGCACGCATCCGCACCCAAGTCTCCGCCGCGCACAGCAAGGAAGATCTCGCGTTCGCCATCGAACAGTTCGCCGCCACCAAGAAGGAACTCGGACTATGAGAAACAAGCTGCTCATGCTGCTCGCCCTCCTCGGCCTGCTCGCCTGCGTGCCGAATTTCGCGCAGGCAAACGCCAAGGACGAGAAGGTGATGAAGTCGTTCGAAAAAGAACTGAGAGCGCTGCAGCAGGCGTTTTTCGCATCCGATGACCTCGAGAAGCGGATCGAGGTGCAGAAGCAAATGCAGCAACTGTTCACCACCACCCTGAAGCAACTGTCCGACGAGACCCGGCCCGTGATGGAAGTCTCGGTCAAAGTCGTCCTCCCCTTGCAGCAGCAGGCGGCGGAGTTCATGGACCTGGCGGCGAAATTCTCCAGCTCAGGCCAGGGAGATCCGGCGACGATCAAAGAGCGTGGCGATATCGCGCCGCGCATCGCCACACTCGAAGAGCTGGAGCGACGCAATGCCGCCCTGCTGGCCGAGATCTCGACCATGAACGAGCGCCTCGGTCACGCGCTCGATGCGGGCAAGATCACAGGAAAGCAACGCGCGGGATTCCTCGCGGGATTCAACGAAACCACCGGCCGCTCGCTCGGTCCGATGAAGGCGATCCGCACGCTCGACGGACAGATCTTCGCCGAGATGAAGCGCCTCTACCGCTTGCTCGATGAGCACTGGGGCAAGTGGAAATACGAGGACGAGGATTTCGTCTGGCAGGACAGCGAAGCCGAGAAAGCCTGCCTTGAGATCCAAACCTCCCTCGGCACCCTTTTGGAGCGGGAATCCGCCGCCGAAGCCGAACTCTCCAAGCGCACCCAAGTCCCCTGATCACCATGCCATCCCTCCTCCGCCCCCTCCTGCTGAGCGCCCTCGGTGCTGCAGCCACCCTTGCCGCCTCGCCCATCACCGCCGTCGACCGCGGCTACATGGACCTCGCGGTCAACCCCGCGAAGGATTTCTACGACTACGCCAATGGCTCGTTCAACAAGGTCCCGATCCCGGGCGAATACTCCGCCTACGGCGTCAATCAGGAGATCGACGAGCGGAACTTCGCGATCGTGAAGGAAATTCTCGAGACGTCGGCGAAGACCAGCGGCCCGAAAGGCAGCATCGCCCAGCGCGTCGGGGATTTCTACGCCGCCGGCATGGACGAGGCCGCCATCGAAGCCGCCGGCCTCCAGCCGCTCGCCCCCTACTTCGCGCAAATCGACGCACTCGAAAAACCCGCCGACATCGTTCCGCTGCTCGGCAAATTCTATGTGCAAGGCACCGACTGCGGCTTCCGCTTCGGCGCGACAGTCGATGACAAGGACAGCACGGCGATGATCGTCGGCTTCTCCCAAGGCGGACTCGGCTTGCCCGAGCGAGAGTTCTATTTCCGCACCGACCCGAAGTCCGTCGACATCCGCCAGGCCTACGAAGCGCACGTGGCGCGCATGTTCGTGCTCGCGGGCGAGCAGCCCGAGAAGGCTCTCGCCGCGGCCGACACCGTCCTCGCCTTCGAGACCAAGCTCGCCGGCGCCTCGCGCAAGCTCGTCGACCTGCGCGACCCCGAGAAAAACTACAACAAGTTCAAGCTGACCGAACTCGACGGCGCCGTCCCCGGCTTCGACTGGAAAGGATTCTTCGCCGCCGCGCAGCTCCCCGCCAGCGAGCAAACCGTGCTCATCGGCCAGCCGGAATTCTTCACCGCGTTCGCCGAGCTGACGAAATCCGAGCCGCTCGACACGTGGAAGCTCTACCTGCGGTGGTCGCTGCTCCACGATTCCGCCAACTACCTCGGCCACGCCTTCGTCGACGAGACCTTCGCCTTCTACGGCAAGAAGCTCACCGGCCGCACCGAACTGCGTCCGCGCTGGAAGCGCGTCCTCGCCGCCGCCGACGGAGCCATCGGCTTCGACCTCGGCCAGCTCTACGTGAAGCGCGCCTTCAGCCCCGAAGCCAAGGCCCGCGCGCTCGAAATGGTGAAGTTCCACCTCCAGGCCATGCGCAACCGCATCGCCGCCTCGACTTGGATGAGCGACGCCACGAAGCAGGCCGCCTACAAGAAGATCGAGACGATGCGCAGCAAGATCGGCTACCCCGACGTCTGGAAGGACTACAGCGAGCTCACGATCACGCGCGATTCCTACCTCGCCAACATGATCGCTGCCTCGGCGTTCAACTACCGCCGCAACATGGAAAAGCTCGGCAAGCCGGTCGACCGCAACGAGTGGTTCATGACCCCGCAGACGAACAACGCCTACTATTCGCCGCAGCTGAATGAAATGTGCTTCCCCGCCGGCATCCTGCAGCCGCCGTTCTTCGACGAGAAAGCCGACGACGCGGCGAACTACGGCGCGCTCGCCTCCACCATCGGCCACGAACTCACTCACGGCTTCGACGACGAGGGGCGGCAATACGACCACGAAGGCAACCTGAAGGGCTGGTGGAACGACGACGACGTGAAGCGTTTCGAGAAACTCGCCGACAACATCGTCGCGCAATACGACGCCTTCGAACCGCTCCCCGGCCTGCACATCGAAGGCAGACAAACGCTCGGCGAAAACATCGCCGACGTCGGCGGCCTGCGCATTTCCTACGAGGCGTTCAAGCTCGCCACGGCGAACAAGCGCCTCGCTCCGATCGACGGGTTCACGCCCGACCAGCGCTTCTTCATCGCCTTCGCCCAAGGCTGGCGCACCAACCAGCGTCCCGAAGACGTCCGCACTCGCATCCAGTCCGACGTGCACAGCCCGATCAAGTGGCGCGTGCTCGGCCCGGTCGCGAACTTCCCAGAGTTCTACGACGCCTTCGGCCAGCCGCGCCCGGCGAATTTGCTGCCGGAAGTCTGGTGAGACGCGCGCGACACGTCCGCACCGCCTCGTAGAGCCTTTTCTGTAGCCGGGCTCGCTGAGCCCGGTCGGTGCTTCCTCCCTCGGGAAAGTTCCTTTCCGGGGTCGGCGACCCCGGCTACATTATTTTTGAAAGTGCTCTAGCGGGGACACCAGCGACCAGACATGGCTTGTGGTAGGGCGGGACCGCTGGGCCCGCCGCGTGGTCGGCATCACGTTCCCGGCGGGCCCAGCGGTCCCGCCCTACCTCACGGCAACGAGGCCGCGAAATCGCGCAGCGCGTTCCAGTAGCGCTCGCCGGCGATCGCGACGAAGTCGTTGTGCTGCGCGCCTTCGATCCAGAGATGCGACTTCTTGCCGGGCGCCGCAGCGTGGAGCTTTTCGCCGTGCTTGAACGGGATCACCTCATCCGCCGTGCCGTGCACCACGAGCACGGGGCATTTCACGCGCGGGAGCTTGCGGAGATTTTCGAATTGGTCGAACGGCAGCAGACGCACGCGCGTCATCACGCGATACACACTCATGAACGCCGACTGGAGCACGAGCCCCGCGACCGGTTCGCGCGCCGCGAGATCGGTGGCCGGACCGCCGCCGAGTGAGCGACCGACCAGAATCACACGTGAGAGCGGCACCTTCAGCGTGTCCTGCAGGTAGCGCGCCGCAGCCGCGTTCGCCGCGTAGATCGCCTCTTCGTTCGGCCGGCCGGTGCTGACGCCGTAGCCGGGATAGTCGTAGGCGAACACCGCGTAGCCGCGCGCATGCATTTCGCGCAGGAACGGCTCGAGCGCGCCGAGATCCTCGGCGTTGCCGTGGAAGAACCACAGCGTGTGCTTCGCCGCCGGATTCGGCAGATACACCGCCGCGACTGAGCCGCCATCGGGCGTCGGAATGCGGATGACGTTTTCCGGTTCCTTGCGCAAGGCGTAGTCCGGAAAATAGAGCATCCCGTCGACGATCCCCGCCGCCAACGCCGTGAGCGCGACGTAAAGCACGAGTCCCGCGACGACGAGCCAGCCTCCCATTCTCCAATAGTCGTGCGGCGCCATGCGATCCGGATTCGTCCCCGAATAGTGGCGCATGACTCTCAGTGTCCGCCGAGCGTATCGCGCACCGCATCCGCGACGCGATCCCGCGGCACTTCGCGCTCGGAGCGGTCGGTCAGGTCGCGGATTTTCACGACGCCCTTGGCGAGTTCGTCGCCGCCATAGATCAGCGCGAGCTTCGCGCCGGATTCGGCGGCGGCCTTGAACTGTCTGCCGAAGGCCACGTCCTTGAGCGGATATTCGACGCGCCAACCGGCCGCGCGCAGCGCACGGATGTCGGCGAACGCCGCGGCGCGCTCGGCCTCGCCGCCGATGACGGCGTAGGCGTCGGGCGCGTTGACGAACGTCGGCGCGAGGCCGCGTTGCTCGAGGAGAATGCCAGTGGTGACGTCGCCGATGGCGAAGCCGACGGCGGGCAGATCCGCGTAACCGAGCTTCTTGACGAGATCGTTGTAGCGGCCGCCGCCGGCGAGCGCGCGAAGGTCGCCCTTGCGGTCGAACGCCTCGAACACGAAGCCGGTGTAGTAAGCGAGGCCGCGCACGACGGCGAGGTCGACGCTGACAAAGTCACTCAGGCCCATCGCGGCGAGGCCGCCGAGCACCTTGCGCCAATCGGCGAGGCGGGTGTTGAGTTTTTCCGAGGCGAACGGCGCCAGCGCGGCTTCGAGATCGGCGAGCGTTTTGATCTGAAGGAACGCGAGCACGCGCTGCTTCTTCTCATCGTCGAGCGCGCCGTGCGCCTCGACGTAACCCTTGAAAGCATCGTCACCCATCTTCTCGTAGCGATCGATCGCACCGAGGATGCCGCGCGATTGCGCGTCGTTGAAACCGAGCGCCTCGAGATAGAAAAACCACAGGTCGCGGTCGCTCAGGCGGACATAGAAATCGTCCTTGGTCAGGCCGAAGCCCGTCATGCACTGAATGAGCAGTGCGATGAGTTCGATCTCCGCTTCCGGACCGGCTTCGCCGAAGATGTCGGCGTTGAACTGGTTGAAGGCGCGGAGGCGGCCCTTTTGCGCGCGTTCGTAACGATAAAATTCCGCGATGCTGAACCACTTGATCGGGCGCTTCAGCGCGCCGGCCTTGGCGCCGACCATGCGGCACACGGTGGGCGTCATCTCCGGGCGCAACGAGACCTCGCGCTCGCCTTTGTCCGTGAAGGAGAAAAGTTGGCCCTCGATCTCGTCGCCCGACTTCGTCGTGTAGAGCTCGAGCGGCTCCAGGACGGGCGCGTCGTATTCCTGAAAGCCGTAGCTGGTGGCGGCTTGGCGCCAGACGCGGAAGATGTGCTGACGCCGGGAGAAGTCTTCCGGATAAAATTCGCGGAAGCCGGGAAGGGACTGAAATCCTGCCATGAAGCGGTTGCGGAGGACGGGCGGACGATCAGGTCGTCTCGTCGTCTTCGCCATCGTCGGCCGAGGCCGGCGCAGGCGGGTTGGCTTTGAGCTGCTCGAGGTTGAGCGCCTTGATCTTCTGCTTCAAAATCTTGCCGCTCTTGAACTTCACGACGGCGCGCTCGGGAATCACGACTTCCGTCTCCGGTTTGTTCGGATTGCGGCCGACGCGGGCTTTGCGCACTTGGACTTCGAGGACGCCGAAGTTGCGCAGCTCGACATTTCGGCCGGCAGCAAGGGCTTCCATAACGATGTCGAGGGTCATCTGGACCGTGTCTTGGATTTGCTTCTGCGGAAACCCAGTCTTCTCGTAGATCTCCAGGACGATTTCGCGTTTGGTGAGGTTGGTCGACATGGCGTGGCGGGGTTGAGGTTTGACGGCACAAACAATTCATGAGCGCGTGCTTGCGTCAACGGCAAACCCGCGTAAGGCGTTACCCCTAATTCCGATGCCCGATCCGAACGCAGTTCGTTCCATGTTCTCCCGTATCGCGGGGCGCTACGACGTCGCGAATCACCTGTTGAGCGGCGGCGTGGACTTCTGGTGGCGCCGCGTGCTCGTGCGGCGTGTGCACGACGCCGCACCGCGCGACGTCCTCGATCTCGCAACTGGCAGCGGCGACGTGGCTTTCGCACTCGCCGATGGCCTGCCGCCGAGCGCGCGGATCGTCGGCATGGATTTCTGCCAGCCGATGCTCGATGAAGCCGTGAAGAAGCGCGCCGCGAGCCCGCGCTGGCAACCGGTCGATTTTCGCCAGGGCGACGGCATGGCGCTGCCGCTCGGCGATGCGCTGTTCGACGCGCTCACGATTTCCTTCGGCCTGCGTAACATGGCGGATCGCCACAAGTCGCTGACGGAGATGCGACGCGTGCTGCGGCCAGGCGGACGGCTGTTCGTGTTGGAATTCTCGCAACCGTTCGCGTGGTTCCGGCCGATCTACTACACCTATCTCAAATACGTGCTGCCCTCGATCGCGGCCGTCGTCACCGGCGATCGCGGTGCCTACGAATACCTCTGCGGGTCCATCGAACAATTTCCGAACCGCGAAGCGATGAGCGCGGAGATCCTCCGCGCCGGTTTCAAGAGCGTCCGCGCGACGCCGCTGACATTCGGTATCGTCGCGCTGCACGAAGCGCAGGCGTAAGCGCGTAACGCGCGGGTGCTGTAGGAGCCTGCTTGCAGGCGACCAAGCGTCGCGATCATCGGAGGTCGCCTGCGAGCAGGCTCCTACATGATCCCAATCCGTCACATGATCCTGATCCGTCGCGATGCCGCGGCAATCAGCCGCTCGCTGCGGCTCAGTTAAACGACTTCCCGCAACCGCACGTGCTCTGCGCGTTCGGGTTCTTGATCTCGAATCCCTTGCCCTGCAGTCCGTCGTCGAAGTCGACGCTCGAACCATTGAGATAAACGAGGCTCGTCGGATCCATCAGCACCGGAACGCCCTCGCTCACGAATTCCTGGTCGCCGTCCTTTGCCACGTCGAACGACATGCCGTATTGGAAGCCGGAGCAGCCGCCGTTCTCGATGAAGACGCGGAGTTTCTTCTGCGCATCGCCCAGGTCGGCGTGCATTTTCCGGACTTGTTGCGCGGCTCGCGGCGTCAGCGTGATCATGCGCGCAACGTAGGAGCGAACGAGACGCTGTCAATCGACACGCTCGACGCATCCGCATCGCCGCCGCCCGCCATCGCGTGCCCCATGCGCCACGCGCAAAATTCCGCTGCGTCAACCCCTGAGCAGGAATCGTGCAAATTTCGCAGCTGAGTTCTTGCCACGCCCGCGCGCGGCCGGTTTTCTGGAGTCCGTGTCTTCCTTGAAGCACATCTTCAACGAGCTGCATTACGAGCTGACCCGCAAAATTTCCGAAGGCGGCATGGGCGTCGTCTACGAAGCCGTGCAGCGCGGGGCCGGCCAGTTCCGCAAGGTCGTCGCGATCAAACTGATTCGCGAGGAATACTCCGCGATCGAGGAATTCCAGAAGAACTTCATCGGGGAGGCCCGCCTCGTGGCCGACCTCATCCACACCAACATCGTCCAAACCTACCACCTCGGCCAGATCGGCGGGCAGTATTTTATGACGATGGAGTTCGTGAACGGCGTGAACCTCGAGCAGTTCCTCGAACGCCACGCCGAACTCAAACGCCCGGTGCCGGTCGACCTCGCGGCCTTCATCATCTCGCGCGTCTGCCGCGGCCTCAGCTACGCCCACGCCAAACGCGGCGCCGACGGCCGCCTCCTCGGCATCGTCCACCGCGACGTGAATCCGAAGAACATCATGATCGCCCACGAAGGCGACGTGAAGCTCACGGACTTCGGCATAGCGAAGGCCTTGGACCTGATGTATAACGAGGAAGGCAAGGTCATCCCGGGCAAGGACGAGTATCTCTCCCCCGAAGGTGCCAGCTACGCCGTCACCGACGCACGCTCCGACCTCTTCTCGCTCGGCATCGTCCTGTCGGAACTCCTCCTCGGCAAAAACCTCTTCCGCGCCGCCAACCGCATCGAGTCGCGCCGCAACATTCTTCAGCTCTCCGTCCCGCGCTTCGGCGCACTGCGGCCGGAAATCGATCCGCGCCTCGACGCGATCCTCCAGCGCGCGCTCCACCGCGAGCGCAACCAGCGCTACCAGACCGCCGCCGAGATGATGACCGATCTCGAGCTTTACCTCTACAGCGACCGTTACGGCCCCACGAACGAGAAACTCTCGGTCTACCTGCGCGAACTTTACTCCCCGACCGCTTCGTCCCACGCACCCCAGCTGTCCTCCCCGCCGCTACCCCCGCCCCCGATTGAGCGCCTTCGGTAATCTCCTGCGCATATGAGCGGCCCGGGTTTTTCTCAAAGCTTCCAGCAGCGGCAGACGCAGCAACTCGTGCTCGCGCCGCAGATGCGGCAGTCGCTGAAGATCCTCCAAGTCGCCGCGCTCGATCTCCGCGCGACCATCCAGGAGGAGTTGCAGGCCAACCCCACGCTCGAGGAACTGCCCAGCGAGGGCATCAGCCTCGACCGCAACGACGCCAACTCCGACCGCGACTCCGACGCCTCCACCGACAAGAGCACCAACGAGGCGATGGATTTCTCGAAGGACAAGGACCTCGATATCCTCGGCAAGCTCAACGACGACTGGCGCGACCACCTCAGCGACACCGGCGGCGTCCGCCAGATGTCGCCCGAAGAAGACGAGCGCCGCCAGCACTTCCTCGAATCGCTCACCTCCGAGACCTCGCTCTCCGAACACCTCACCCAGCAAGCGGAGCTCTCCGAAGCCCCCTTCGAAGTGAAGACCGCCATTCGCTTCCTCGTCGGCTCGCTCGATGATCGCGGTTTCCTCAGCTCGTCGCTCTCCGACATCGCCATGATGTCCGGCCTGCCGCTCGATGTCGTGCAACAAGCCTCGAAGCTCCTGCGCTCTTTCGATCCGCCCGGCATCGGTGCCAACGATCTCGGCGACAGCCTCCTCATCCAACTCGCGCACAAGGGCCGCGAAAAATCCGTCGCCGCGCGCATCATCCGCGACCATTTCGAGCTCCTCGTCCGCCGCCGCATCCCCGACCTCGCCCGCAAGATGGGCCTCCCGCCCGAGACGATCCAGGAAGCCATCGAGGAAATCGGCACGCTCGACCCGTCGCCCGGCCGCCGCTTCGCCGACGACTCGAACCGCGTCGTCGTTCCCGACGTCACCGTCGAGAAGGAAGGCACCGAGTGGAAGATTCAGCTCAACGCCGACTACATCCCGCGCCTCCGCCTCTCCAACACCTACAAGGACCTCATCGCGAAAGGCACGCTCAACAAACAGGAGCGCGACTACCTCCGCGAAAAGCTTCGCTCGGGCAAATTCATCATCAACGCCATCGAGCAGCGCCAGCGCACGATCGAGCGCATCACGCGCGAGATCATCCGGCACCAGACCGAATTCTTCGAGGAAGGCGTCTCGAAACTGAAGCCGCTCACGATGACCCAGATCGCGGACATCATCGGCGTGCACGAGACGACCGTCAGCCGCGCCGTCGCGAACAAATACATGAAGACCCCGCATGGCGTCTTCGACATGAAGTTCTTCTTCACCTCGGGCTATCAATCCGACGCCGGCCAAGCGGTCGCGAACACGAGCGTGAAGGAGATGATCGCCGACATCATCGCCGGCGAAGACCCCGGCGCGCCGCTCAGCGATCAGGACATCGTCGGCGTCCTCGTCGGCAAAGGCCTCAAAATCGCCCGCCGCACTGTCGCCAAATACCGCGAAGAACTCGGCCTCCTCCCGAGCAACCTGCGGCGCCGCTACGACTGAATACGATCACCGTGCGCCAACATCTTGTCTGCACCATTGCCGCCGTAACATTGCTCACCTCAAGCGTGTTTGCTGGAATGCATATGTCGTTCTATGCGATTCCGGTAGATGAGGCCCGCAAACTAACTTCAGCCAAGATCGCCGCGCTGCTTGAAAGCCCGGACACCGAACGGACGATCGACATCGACAAGGCATGGCACGGCATCCATTTTCTCCTTACGGGCTCGGCCGATCCGACCAGCGATGTCCGCTCCAAGACCCTCTTTGGCGGAAAAGAGATTGGCGATGACCTCGGCTACGGCCCCGCTCGCCTACTTTTGCCAGACGAGGTCAAGAAAATCGCCGGCACTCTAAAGACCGAATCTGTCGAAAAGTTACGGGCTCGCTACGACCCCAATAAAATGGATGCCCTGGAAATCTATCCGACCATCTGGTCGCGCGACGGCATTGAAGCATTGAACTATCTCTTGGAGCACTACGTAAAACTCGCAGTATTCTACGAAAAATCCGCTGCATCGGGCCGCGCAGTCTTGATCGTATTGTCGTAGTTCGACGCGGGAGCAGATTCGCACAACCGCTTTCCTCTGTGTCCTCCGCGACCTCTGTGTTTGAATCCGTTTAGCGACCTCTTCTGTTTAACACAGAGATCGCGGAGGACACAGAGAAGCGGCCAACCGAAAGACGCGTTCGAGTTTTCTGAACTTCCCCTCACACGCTCAACCCCAGCGCATCATGCAGCGCCTTGCGGATGTGTTGCGCCGAGCACGGCTTCAGCAGCACGCCGCTGAGTTGCGCGAGCGTCACGCCGCGCGCAAGCAGCTCCGGGTTCATGTAGCCCGTCATCAGAATCCGTTTCGCGTTCGGCTGCACCGTCATCGCCTCGACCAGGAAATCCAGCCCCTGCGTCGCGCCCGGCATCATGTGGTCGCACACCAGCGCATCGAACGCGCGCGAAGCGAACAGCATCCGGGCTTCCTCGACGTTCGCCGCCCCCTCCACTTCGAATTGATCTTCGAGCATCCGCGCCATCACCGCGCGCAACTCCAGCTCGTCGTCGAGCAACAGCACCACCGGTTTCCTGGTGGCGGCGTCGGACATCAGGACGCGGCGACCGCTTGGTCGTGCAGTTTGGCGGCCTCTTGCACGGTCTTGATCAGCTCCGGCAGCGACACCGGCTTGAGCAGGTAGCGATAAAGCGCCGCCTCGTTCACGCTGCGTAGCAGCATCTCGGGCTTCATGTAGCCCGTCACGAGCACGCGCTGCGTGTTCGGATACTCCTCCCGCACGTGCACCAGAAAACTCAGGCCGTTGCCGCCTGGCATCAGGTGATCGCACACGATCACCTTGTATTGCTTCTTGTGCAGCATGAAGCCCGCCTCGCGCGCCGAGCCGGCGAGATCGCAGTCGAAATACGGCGCCAACGCCTCCGCGTAGAGCGCGATCAGCGGCCGCTCGTCGTCCACGAGCAGGACCGCACCTTTCTTCGCCGCGTTGAACGGAGCGTTGGTCGGGGCTGTCATCACCGCCAGAGTTGTTGGAGCGGAATTTGTTGGCAAACCCAAACACCGCGTCGCCGCTCGGGAATTGGGTTGCCTGCCCTTCCCGCAACGTGTTTCGCTCCGGCTGCTCGCATGGCCCAAACCGACTTCTTCGCCACCGCCCGCGAAGGCACTTTCCCTCTCGTGCCAGCCGATCAGTTGACGCCGGAGAATCTCACCGCGCGCAACGCTTCCGGCAACACGCCGCTGCACCTCGCCGCCAAATACGGCTCGCTCGACCAGCTGCCGCTGAGCGTCCTCACCACCGCGACGCTCACGCTCAAGAACGACGCCGGCTACACGCCGCTCCACCTCGCCGCGCGCGCCGGCCGACTCTCGCAAGTCCCCGCCGCCCTCCTCACTCGGGAATTCCTCCTTCTGCGCTCGAACAGCGGCTTCACCCCGCTCCACCTCGCCGCCTCCGCCGGCACGCTCGACCAGATCCCCGCCGGCCTGCTCGATCTCGAAACCGTCCTCCTCAAGACCGACCACGGCAACACCCTCCTCCACGAGGCCGCCGAGGCCGGCACGCTTGACCGCTTCCCGCGCCAATTCATCACGCGCGACACGCTGACCTCGCCGAACATTTCCGGCGAAACCGTCCTCCACGTCGCCGTCTTCAACGGCCACCTCCAACAGGTCCCCGCCGAGTTTCTCACCGCGGAAAATCTCCTCACCAAGACGGCCAACCACGACACCGTGCTGCACGCCGCCGCGATCTCCGGCCACCTCGACCAGATCCCCGCGCCGCTCTTCACGCACGACAATCTCCTCCTCGCCACCAAGGCCGGCTACACCGTCATCCACGCCGCCGCCGAGTCCGGTTACCTGAACCAGATCCCGCCGAACGCGCTCAGCATCGACCTGCTGATCTCGCGCAACGATTTCGGCGACACCCCGCTGCACGCCGCCGCTGTCGAAGGTCACCTCAACCAGATCCCGCGCGAGTTCTTCAACCGCACGACGATGCTGATCCGCAACTACAACGGCGGCACGCCCATCGGGGCCGCCATCCGCCACGGCCACGTGGACCAGTTGCCCGACGATTTCCGACCCAAGGAGCCTAACGCCTTCCAGCGTTTCCTCTACAAGATCGGCCTGTCGCGCCCGCCGCACACTTGACAGACGGCAGCGTTGCAGCGCCGCCCCTGCCCTGCTCCGCTCTTCCGCTGACTCCGTCACGACGACGGCCGTCCTCTGTTCTCTGCCCTCCGTCCTCCGAATTCTGATGAATACCACCATCACCGCCATCACCGCCCGCGAGATCATCGACTCCCGCGGCAATCCCACTGTCGAGGTCGACGTTCGCCTCGCCTCCGGCCAACTCGGCCGCGCCGCTGTGCCCTCGGGCGCCTCCACCGGCGAACACGAAGCCATCGAACTCCGCGACGGTGACAAAAAGCGCTACGGCGGCAAAGGCACGCTGAAGGCCGTCGCCAACGTCAAAGCCAAGATCGCCCCCGCCCTCCTCGGCATGGACGCCACCGACCAAGTCGGCGTCGACAAGGCGATGCTCAAGCTCGACGGCACCTCGACCAAGTCGAACCTCGGCGCCAATGCCATCCTCGGCGTCTCCATGGCCACCGCCAAGGCCGCCGCCAACGCCCTCGGCCAGCCGCTCTACAAATACCTCGGCGGACCGAACGCGAAGGTCCTCCCCGTTCCGATGATGAACATCATGAACGGCGGCGCGCACTCCGATGCCCCGATCGATTTCCAGGAATTCATGATCATGCCCACCGGCGCGAAGTCCTTCTCCGAAGGTCTCCGCATGGGCTGCGAAGTGTTCCACTCGCTCAAGAAGGTCCTCAAGGAAAAGGGCCTCGCCACCGCCGTCGGTGACGAAGGCGGCTTCGCCCCGAAGCTCGAGTCCACCGAGGCCGCACTCGACGCCATCGCCCTCGCCGTGAAGAACGCCGGCTACAAGCTCGGCAAGGACATCAACCTCGCCCTCGACGTCGCCTCCTCCGAATTCTACGTGAAGGAGAAGAAGCACTACGTCTTCAAAAAATCCTCCGGCCAGATCCTCACCGGCGACGAGATGGTCGAGTTCTACAAGAAGCTCACCGAGAAATATCCGATCATCTCCATCGAAGACGGCTGCGCCGAAGGCGACTGGACCACCTGGAAGAAACTCACCGACGCCATCGGCGACCGCGTGCAACTCGTCGGCGACGACCTGTTCGTCACCAACACCGAGTTCCTCAAGAAGGGCATCGATACCGGCACCGCGAACTCGATCCTCGTTAAGGTGAACCAAATCGGCTCCCTCACCGAGACCTTCGACGCCGTCGAGATGGCCAAGGAAGCCAACTACACCGCCGTCATCTCGCACCGCTCGGGCGAGACTGAGGACGTCACCATCGCCGACATCGCCGTCGCGACCAACGCCGGCCAGATCAAGACCGGCTCGCTCTGCCGCACCGACCGCGTCGCGAAATACAACCAGCTCCTCCGCATCGAGGAAGAGCTCGGCAAGTCCGCGATCTACGGCGGCAAGCTCTAAGCCCCGACGCGTTTTTCTCTCTCGCCGCGCTCGACTCGATCGAGCGCGGCTTTTTTTCGTCGAAACTCCGAACCTTCGGCGCCAAACCGCGTCAGAGCCTACTCGTCCCGGACGCCTTGCTTTTGTCGCCCGACGCGACAAAGGTGTAGGGGCGATCCCGCAACACTCAACCGCTCGATACCTTGTTCACCGCTCGCAACTTTCTCCTCGGCACCGCGATCCTGGCCGCAGCCTCCCTAACGCTCGCCGCCGAAACCAAGCAGAACACGTCCGCGGAAAAGCCCGCGGAGAAAACAGCAGCTCAACCAGCGGAAAAATCGGCCGACGCCACCAAGCCCGCCCCAGCGCCCGCCGCTCCCGCCGCCGATCCGAAGAACGCCGGGCTCAAGGTCGAAGGCGAAACCGTGAAGATGCCCGTTTTCACCGTCAGCGCCGAGCGCATGCGCGAGATCGATCACACGATCAAGGGCCTCGAAAAACAAATTTCCCGCGAGAAAAAGCAGCTCGAAAAGAGCAACCTCGACGAGACGTTGAACAGCGAGAAGGTCGCGAAAGCCGCCGCGATCTTCGGCGGCAAGTCCACCGCGCAACGCGCCTCTGTCGCCGCCGTTCGCATCGACTCGATGGAAAAGGAACTCCAACTCCTCGAAACGCTCCGCACGCCGCTGACCAAATCCGATCGCGCCCTGATCGAGCAGCTCGTCGAGGACCAGCGCGCCTACCGTCGCAACCTCGACGACGCGCTGCGTTGAACCAATTCCGGCCGCGGCTGCCCTGAGCCGCCCCCGGCGCACACACCAAGCAACCAAGGGAAGGCCGGACTTCGCAAGAAGCCCGGCCTTTTCTTTGGTCGCGCCGGCATCGCACTCCACCCGCAGCGCGACACCGGAAGAAATTCACGCTCCGGAAAAATCTCGGCGCTTGCAGGTGCGCACCGATGCGTCACCCAATTTCCACCGCGCCGCCGTCCGTCGCTCCGATGTCTGCTTCTTGGAATCCAATTCACCGCTGGCTCCGCCGCTGGGAGGAACTCTCCTACGGGCAGCAACGCCGGCTGCAGGCCCTCGCGATCCTCGCGCTACTCGCGGCCATCGCGCCGGTCATCTACATCGTCGCCCGCCCGCACGTGAATCACTGGCGCCACCGCCAGGCCCTCGCGCAAGCCGAGCGCTTCGAGCAGCAGCAGGATTACCGCAGCGCCGTGCTGGCGCTGCACCGCGCCACCGTTATCGCCCCGGAGGATCTGGAGACATGGCGTCGCGTCGCGCGCACCCTCGACGCACTCGGCGCAAGCGACGCGTTGGTCGCGCACGAAAACATCGTGGCGCTCGCGCCCAACGACCCTCAGGCGCGCGCCGCTCTTGCCGCCGCCGCGCTCCGTTTCGGCTCAGCCGCAGCAACGCGCAATGCGCTCGAGGCGCTCAAACGCGATCCTGCCCAGCGCGAATCCTACCTGCGCCTCTCCGCCGAGCTCGCCCGTGCGCTTGACGATCTGCCGGGCTACGAGACGCACCTGATCGAACTCTCCCACATGCAACCGGACGACGCGGACGTTCGATTCAATTTGGCCGCGCTCCAAGTCCTGAAGTCTTCGCCTGCCGAACAGGAAGCCGGACGCGATGCCCTGCTGGCGCTGCTCGCTCAACCTCGCGTGCGCGTGCGCGCCGCGCTCGAGCTATTGCGCGTCGCGGCGCGCCGGCGCGAACCCGCCTTCGCCGGCTCCGTGGTGAATGCGATCATCGCCCGCGCCGGGACCGGCGTCGCCAGCTCCGCCACCGATCCGTGGCCCGCTCTGCTCGCGACACTCCAACGTGCTGCACTCGCCGGCAGCGACGCCGATATTTCCCGCGTGGCGCAGTGGATGGCGTCCGTCCGTCGCGCGAGCGAAGCCCTCGCATGGCTCGCCCAGTTGCCCGGCGAATCCTCCGACACTCCCGCCGTGCGCGAGATTGCCGCGGACCTCGCGGCTCGCACCAACGACATGCCCCGCGCGCGCAATCTGCTCGTGGCCGGAGCGTGGGGCGCGTGGTCGGCCGAAAGCATCGACGCCGCTTTCGCCGCTCACGCCGAACAACTCGCCTCGCATCCCGGCGCCGCGCGCACCCGCTGGCAGGAAGCGGTGCGCTTCGCCGAACAATCGCCCTTCGCCCTGCGCAATCTCGCGCGCGTCGCCCGGCTCTGGCAGGATGACGAAAGCGCCGAGATCGCCGCCAAGGCCGCCCTCGCGCTGCAGCCCCGCTCGCCGTGGGCCAATCGCGAACTGCGCGACATCTACTTCGCGCGCGGCGATACCGCGAAACTACTGACTCACTACCGCGCCTGGCTTGCCGTCGAACCCGATCGCCCCGCCATCCTGTTCGGCTGCGTTCGCGCCGCCGTGGCTCTCAACCGCGTCGACGCCGCGCTCGAGCAACAAATCGCTTCCTTAACCAAGGCGGAAAATCCATCGCCACTGGTCCAACTGGCACGTGCACTCGCCCTCTCGCGCTCCCAGCCGGACACCGCCGACCGCATCGTAGCCGCTCTTTCGCCAGCCGCCCGGGATCTTCCCGAAGCCCTCCTCGTCCGGGCCTTGGCGGGACGTGACGCCTCAGCCATCCGAGCAATGACACAGAGACCGCAGGAGCTTCTCCCGGAAGAGCGAACTTTACTTAAGTCGTTAACAGATCGGGTCGCTAGGTAATGCAGAGCCTATCGACCGCCGAAAACGTGCGAACCACGACCACTTGCCAGATTGACAGGGTCTTTCCCCTATTTTTGTCTGGGGCTGAAATGCGCTTCGCCGTTCGCGCCCTCCTCCTCTGCGCCGTGGTCCTCTCCGTGGGACTCTCGACGCAATTGCGTGCGCAAACGGTGAGCGAACAGGCGCTGGCGGCCTACGACTACTACTCGCGGAACTACAACGTCGTCACCTTCGGCAACCTGTCGCTCAACGGCACCCACACCGACGGCGGCATCGCGGTAGGAGGCAACCTCACCGTGAACAACGGCGCGATCATGGCGATGCAGGACTCGCCCTCGATCGGCTCCGATCCCGCGCTCTACGTGAACGGCCAGATCACGCTCGCAGGCAATGCGCAGTTCAACCGCGGCTATGCCGCCACGCCGAACCTGTCGAACTCGCTCACGTGGACCTACGATCCCGGTAACAACCAAAACCAGCGCGCCCTGACCAACGGCACCTACACGCTCAGCTACAACACCACGGACGCGCAGGCCTACGTCGATCCCCGCACGGTCTCCGGACCCGCCGGCTGGAATTGGTCCACCGCCCAAAACGCCCTCATCGACGCGTCCGCCACCCTCGCCGCCGCGACCGTCAACGGCACCGCCACCATCCAAGGCCAGACACTCACCTTCACCAGCAACGGCTCCGGCGTCGTCGTCTTCAACATCGACGCCAACAAGATCGTCAACGGCATCTACGACATCAACAACGACGGCTTCTTCGATCAGAACACCGAGCGCCTCAGCAACATTCAGGCGAACCTCAACGCCGACCAGTATTTCGTCGTCAACGTCCGCAACGCCACCAGCACCGACGGCAGCAAGATCCTCTTCGATGGCGTGAACAATTTCAACGGCGGCACCAACAACGAGCACCTGCTCTGGAACATCATCCCGGACGCGAACACCGGCACCGCCGACATCCTGAACCTCGGCACGAATTTCTACGGCAGCATCCTCGCGCCGCTCGTCGACGTGCAGAGCAACAACCGCTACCTCAACGGCCAATTCGTCGGCAACAGCCTCACGCAAACCAGCGCGGAGATCCATTACGCAAACGGTTACTCCGCCCCCGTGAGCTTCTCGCCCGTGCCCGAGCCGAGCGCCTACGCCGTCGTCATCGCCGTGCTTGGCGGAGTCGGCTTCGTCTGGCACCGCCGCCGCTCGCGCCGCGACGAAAATTCGTGAGGCTAGATCGCGCGCCGTAGCGCGCCAACGACGCCCAGCTCTGATCGCGAAGTCCGCTGTGCGACATCCGCGCTGCAGCCGGAATCCAATTCGCTCGTCGCAAAAAAGCTACCGCGACATCGGCGCCTTCTCCACGCCGAGGTGCTTGCAGTGCCACTTCAACGCGTCCTGCACGTGCCGGTCCCAATAGTCCCAGTCGTGCGCCCCCTTGTGCTCGCGATACTCGTGCGGGATCTTCGCCGCCGTGAGCTGCCGGTGGAAATCGCGGTTGTCCGCCAACAGATAATCCTCCGTGCCACAATCGAGCAGCAGGTGCGGCAGCTGGCCCGCCCGTTGGGCCTGTTCCGCCAACCGCAGAATGTCGTGCGGGGTGTCATTCGGCCGCGGGCCGAAAATCCGTCGCAGCTCCGCCATCAACTCCTTGCTCTTCGTCGGATGCCGGCCCTCGGCCTCCGCCTCGTGGCTGAAGTCGGCATTCGCCCACCCCAGCGCGCCGGAGTGGCTGTTCACCGAGCAAAATTTATCTGCAAAGCCCAAGCCGAGTCGCAACGCGCCGTAGCCGCCCATCGACAGTCCGCCGATCGCCCGCGCCGCGCGCTCCGGACGCGTCTGGAAATTCCGATCGACGAAATCCACCAACTCGACACCGAGGTGCCGCGCGTAGGCCGGCCCCTGCTCGTTGTCCGTGTAGAAGCCGCGGTAACCGTCCGGCATCACCACGATCAACGGCAGATCGCGCACATACCACTCGATGCGAGTGCGCCGCATCCAGCCGGTCGAATCGTCGGACAGGCCGTGCAGGAGATAGAGCACCGGAAACGGCCCGCGTCCGACGCCCGGCAGCAGCACCTGCATCTCGGTGTGTTTCTCGAGGACATCGCTGCGCCAGTGAACTTGGGCCCAAGGCATAGGTCGCGAACTCAATCCACCGCCGCGCCCGGCGCAAGCGCTCGCTGCGGCACGGCGCTCCTCGTCGGGCAATCGCCCGCCCCTCGCGTGTAGGTTGCGCCCAATGTAGGCCGCGAGCTCACTCGCGCCCCTTCCGGCAACGCGCAACCCAGGCGCTGCCTGCCACCAACCAGCCCCGTCACTCCACGCGCAAAATGTATCCGCGCAGGTATTCGCTCTCGGGCATCGTCGCCAACACCGGATGATCGGGCGGCTGGTGACACCACTCGAGCACGTGCACCCGCCGCTTCGCATCGTTCGCCGCCTGCGCCAGCACTTGGCGCAACTCGACGTCGTGCATGTGGTGCGAGCAGGTGTAGGTCGCGAGCACACCGCCGGGCGCCAGCGCTTTCATGGCGCGCAGATTGAGTTCCTTGTAGCCGCGGAGCGCGTTCTCGAGCGAACTCTTCGACTTCGCGAACGGCGGCGGATCGAGCACGATCACGTCCCACGCCGGCGCCGCATCGCGCTGCGCCGTGAACCAGTCGAACACGTTTGCGCCGACAAATTCCGCCGTCACGCCGTTGCGCTCGGCATTTTTCTTCGCCTGCGTGATGGCGTCGAAAGCGCTGTCGAGTCCGAGCACGCGCGTCGCGCCGGCCCGGGCCGCGTGCAGCGCGAACGATCCCTGATTGCAGAACGCATCGAGCACGCGCTTGCCGGCCGCGTATTTCGCCACCGCCGGATGTTGGAGCCGCTGGTCGAGGTAGAAACCCGTTTTCTGTCCGTTCTGCAGATCGAGCCAGTAATCGAAACCATCGATCGTCGCCCAGCGCGGCTCCCACGCCGCGCCGCTGCGCGTGTGCGTCTCCATCGCGAGCCCTTCGAGCCGGCGCAGGTTCGAGTCGTTGCGGAAAATGATCTCCTTCGCGCCGGTCAGCTCCGCGAGCAAGTCCCCGATCAGCACCGCGCGCTTGTCCATCGCCAGCGTCTGAATCTGCAACACGATCGTGTCGCCAAACTGGTCAGCCACGACTCCCGGCAGGCCGTCCGACTCCGACCAGACCACGCGCTTGAAGTCCCCCATCCCGCCGCGTCGCGCGATCGCCGCCGCCAGCGCCCCGCGCAGATACGCCTCGTCCAACGTCACGCGCTCGCGGCCGAGCCGGCGCCAGACGATCTGCGATTTCGAATTGTAGATGCCGGTGCCGAGCAAACGCCCCGTGCGATCGCGACATTCGACCACCTCGCCGTCCTGCTCCACCGGCAACAGCGCCTCCACTTCGTTCGCGAACACCCACGGATGTCCTTCGAGCACGCGCCCCTTGGCGTTCGGTTTCAGTTTGAGCGAGTTGAGCACAGGCCGGCATCGTTGCCGGTTCGCCCGCCTGCGGAAGCACAAAATGCTACCGCACCGCCCGCCGGGTCAGATGCCAGGCGCGCGCGATCTCCGAGAGCACCTCGCGCAGATCGGCCCACAGCTTTTGCTTGATGGGATCCATGCCCCTGAAATCGGCGCGTCGCCCATCTGGCTTGAGTCGGCGTTTTGTAACTCCAAAAAAGGCTTCCCTCGCCCGGCGCCGCCCCGTTTCCTGACCGACTCCCATGTCGCCCGCTCAAGAAATCGCCCGCCGCCGCACCTTCGCGATCATCTCGCACCCCGACGCGGGCAAGACGACGCTGACCGAGAAATTCCTCCTCTACGGCAACGCCATCCACCTCGCCGGCGCCGTGAAGGACCGCAAGAACCAGCGCGCCACCGCCTCCGACTGGATGGAACTCGAGAAACAGCGCGGCATCTCGATCAGCTCGACCGTCCTCCAATTCGATTTCGCCGGCTGCGCCGTCAACCTCCTCGACACGCCCGGCCACAAGGACTTTTCCGAAGACACCTACCGCGTGCTCACCGCCGTGGACGCGGCGCTCATGGTGATCGACGCCGCCAAGGGCGTTGAAACACAGACGCGCAAGCTCTTCGAAGTCTGCCGCCGCCGCGGCGTGCCGATCTTCACGTTCATGAACAAGTGCGACCGGCCGACGCGCAACCCGCTCGAGCTGCTCGACGAACTCGAGAGCGTCCTCGGGCTGCAATCGTCGCCCGTCATCTGGCCGCTCGGCAACGGCCCGTCGTTCAAGGGCGTCTTCGATCGTCGCACGCGGCAGGTGCACCTCTTCGAGCGCGTGCCCGGCGGCGCGTTTCAGGCGCCTGTCAACGTCACTTCGCTCAATGATCCCGCGGTCCGCGCCAAGCTCGACGACGACACCTACGCCGCCGTCACCGAGCAACTCGAGATGCTCGACGGCGCCGGTCATCCCTTCGACCTCGACGCCGTGCAGCGCGGCCAGCAGACGCCCGTCTATTTCGGCAGCGCGGTGAACAATTTCGGCATCGAACTCCTCCTGAACGGATTCTTGAAGGACTCGGTCCCGCCCGCGCCGCGCCGCGCGATGACGGTGAGCGGCGTCGGTCTCGAGGAGATTGCAAAGGCCGCCTCCGAACCCGCGAACGAGACGAACTCGCGCGTGATCCCCGTCGATTTCCCGAAGTTCTCCGGCTTCATTTTCAAGATTCAGGCGAACATGGACCCGAAGCACCGCGACCGCATCGCGTTCCTGCGCGTGTGCTCCGGCAAATTCGAGCGCGACATGGTCGTCACGCATCAGCGCACCGGCAAACAGGTCCGCCTCTCGTCCTCGCACAAACTCTTCGGCCAGGAGCGCGAGACCGTCGACGAGGCGTGGCCGGGCGACGTCATCGGCATCGTCGGCCACGACGCCTTCGGCATCGGCGACACGCTCACCGAGGACCGCACGATCCTCTACAACGAGATCCCGCGCTTCCCGCCCGAAGTCTTCACCTACATTTCGAATCCGACCGCCGGCGACGCGAAGAAATACCGCGCCGGCCTCGAACAGCTCCTGCAGGAAGGCGTCGTCCAATCCTTCACGGCGAAAAACGCCCCGGCCGGCGCCACGCTGCTCGCCGCCGTCGGTCCGCTGCAATTCGAAGTCGTGCAATGGCGCCTGCAGAGCGAATACAACGCCGAGTCGCGCCTCGCGCCGACTCCGTGGACATTGCTCAAGTGGGTCGTCGTGCCCGACGCGATGAAGGGTCCGAAGGGCTTCGACAGCTCGCGCGTGATCGTCGCCACCGGCGTGAGTTTCGGCGCGGACAAGTTCGAGAATCCCGTCGTGCTTTTCCCGAACGATTGGACGATGCGCTACTTCACGGAAAAAAATCCCGAGCTGAAGCTCCTCGATCTGCCGCCGGAACAACACGGCGAATAGCGCCGGCTCCTTTCCCGGGATATTTGCAGCTGTCCCGTTCGCCAGACGAGGCAGCCCCGGCGTGCCAGTCATCGCCACTCCGTGATTGAGCCCCACGTCCGCTCGCGCAAGCTGCCTCGACGGGCCGCCCTCCTCTTCACGATGCGCTTTCCCCTTCGGTTCTTCCTCTGCGCCCTTTCCGTCGTCGCGCTCACCAGTGCCGCCCACGCCACCGACTTCTCCTGGCCCGGCCACGGCACGATCCATTTCGATGTGCCCGATTCCTGGCGGCTGGTCGGCAAACAAGCCGAGGAAATCGGCTATGCCTTCAACGCGAAACCGAAGTCCGGCGCCGCGGCGAAACTCCAAATCACGCTCGCCGCCGGGAAAGGCATGAAACCCGCCAACCCCGCCGATTTGCCTCAACTCCTCCAGCGCGTGGTGAAGGATTATCTCGCTGAATCGGTGGAGAAGAAATTTTCGCCCGAGCCACTCCCCTTGAGCCAAGGCACCGGCTACTACGTCCACCTCACCGATCGTTCGCTCGTCGGCAAACCGGCGCGACCGGGCAACTTCAAGGCGATGCGCAACGCCGTCGCCGCACTCGATCCGGGCGCACTCGTCATCATCACGATCCAATTCGACGACCCCAACGGCCCCGAGCTGGGCGACATGATGGCGATGGTGCGCAGCATGCGTTTCATCCGCGACGAATCCGTGCGCGCCCCCGCGCCCGTCGCGCGCACCGGCCCGTTCGAGTTCACAGTGCCGCAGAGCAAGCTCCTCCTGCGAATCACGGATGCGCAGATGATCGAAGACGGCGCCGGCTCGAAACCGAACTACTTCCAGCTCTCTGACCGCGCCGTCTCCCGCATCCTCAGCGGCTGGTTCGAGCCCGCCGAGCGCTACGACGGCCTGAAGAAGTTCTGGCGCGGCGAATCGGCGACACTCACGAAAAACGGCTTCAAGCCCGAAGGCGTGGAGTTCGCCCAGATCGGCGACTGGGAGGTGATCTACTATCACCAAACCCTCTCGCCCGAGACTCGCATGTGCCACCTCCGCGCCGAGCTGGCACGCGCCGGCACGTGGATCGATCTCCACTTCTCCGCCACGGGACCGGAGCCCATCTCCGAATTGCGCCAGCGTCTCACCTCACTTCTCTCTGCCGTCGCGATCGTCGAAAAATGAAAACTCTCCTCCTCACCTGTCTCGCGTTGCTCTCCGTCGGCCCGGCCCTGCGCGCCGCCGACTCCGCGGCCGCGCCGGTCCCCGCCACCAAGCCCGTGATGCTCATCGTCCACGGCGCGTGGGGTGGTGCGTGGCAATTCTCCAAGGTCGATCCGCTCCTTCGCGAAAAGGGCTTCGACGTTCGCCGCCCGACGCTCACCGGCCTCGGCGAACGTTCGCACCTCGCGTCGAAGGACATCGGTCTCGAGACGCACATCCAGGACGTCGTGAACGTCATCCTCTTTGAAAACCTCCACGACATCATCCTCGTCGGCCACAGCTACGGCGGCATGATCATCACCGGCGTCGCCGACCGCCTGCCGGACCGCATCAAGAAACTCGTCTACCTCGACGCCATGGTCCCGAACGACGGCGAGTGCGCCCAGGACGTCATGGGCATCTCCGACTGGATCAAGGGCATGACCAAAGACGGCATGATCGTCCCGCCCTGGGCCAAGCCCGCCGGCGTTTACCCCAACGACGTGCCGCATCCGCTCAAGACCTTCACCGATCCGATCTCCCTCAAGAATCCCGCCCGCGAAAAAATCCCCGCCGCCTACATCCTCACGGTCGATCCCGGCAAGAAACCGGAAGAGGACGCCTTCTGGAAATCCGCCGAACGCGCCCGCGCCCGCGGCTGGACGGTCACGATCATGGAAGCCGACCACAACCCGCAGTGGCGCAAACCCGTCGAAACCGCCGAACTGCTCGGGACGATGAAGTGAGCGCGATGAGAATCCGTCCGATCGCGCTCGCGGTGTCGGTGGCCGTTCCCGCCTTGTTCGGAGCGCGCAGCCTCCTCGGAATTTCCGCCGAATTCGCCGCAATCGACCATGGCGCGCCGCTCGAGCCCTTTCGGTTGGGCGCGATTCTCGGCGTCGCCACCTCTTCTTTCTTCTGGTTTGCGCTCGCTTTCGGCCAGTGGCGAACGCGCGGCCAGTGGGGAATCGCCGTAGCGATCGCCGGTTTCATCAGCATCGTCGCCCAATCGGCCCTGTTCTATCTCGCCGTCAGCAGCGGGCGCGTTGCGCCAACGCCCGGAGTCATCGCCCATTTCGCGCTGTTTGCCGCGCTTCCGAGTTGGGCTCTGGTCGGAGCGGGATTTCTCACCCATTTGAAAAGACCGACCGCCGATCAGGATGGATCAAGCGATCGAGCGGCGCAGGATACCTGAAAAATGAGAAGGCCGCCTACCCCTAGGCGGCCTTCACCCTAACACCAAGCAAACACTATGAACGTGGAGAAAGACGCACGGTGCCCCGAAAACGTTCAAGCGTCCTCACACTTTCTGCGCGAGAGTTCACCTCGCCGCCGCAATCGCGTCACCGCGCTGACACAATCGCGCTGAAAATGCCCCGCCCCGCCGTCACCGACCGCCTCTTCGCCCCGCGCACCTCGCACCCGCACGCCTGGTTGTGGGAACCGCTCGAAAACGAGCCGGGCTTCGTCCTCCGCACCATGTTCGGAGCCAAGGCAGTCTACCTCGACGGCAAGATCGTGCTCTGCTTCAGCACCGGCGACGAACCTTGGCGCGGCCTGCTCCTGCCGACTCACCGCGAGCACCACGCCGCCCTCCGCGCCGAATTCCCCGATCTCGTCGTGCACTCCGTCCTCGGCAAATGGCTCTATCTGCCCGAAGCCGCGGCATCCTTCGAGCGCACCGCGCAAACCCTCGTCGCCCTCGTGCGACGCCGCGATCCGCGCCTCGGCGTCGTGCCGCCGCCGAAAAAACGCCGTGCCGCGAAAGCCGACCGCGCCACCCGCCCCCGCCAACCTCGTCGCCGCGCCCAATGAATCCCCGTTTCTTCAAAACTCCCGCGGCCTTCCGCTCCTGGCTCGAGAAAAACCACGCCAGCGCCACCGAGCTCTGGGTCGGTCTCTACAAGAAAGCCCACGCCCACAAGGGCATCACCTATCACGACGCACTGATGGAGGCGCTGTGCTTCGGCTGGATCGACGGCGTGATGCGCCGCATCGACGACGAGAGCCACATGCAGCGTTTCACGCCGCGCAAATCCGGCAGCACCTGGAGCAACATCAACGTCGCGCACGTCGAGCGCCTCACGCGCGAAGGCCGCATGGCGCCCGCCGGCCTCGCCGCCTTCAACGCCCGCTCCGCGGCGAAGACCGGCATCTACTCCTTCGAACGCAAGCAACCCGCCCAATTCCCGCCCGCCCTCCTGCGCGAGTTCAAAGCCCACGCCGCCGCGTGGAAGTTCTTCAACGCCCAGCCGCCGGGCTACCGTCGTCTCGCCACCTTCCACGTCGCCTCCGCAAAGCAGGAGGAGACGCGCGCCCGCCGCCTCGCGAAACTCATCGCCGCTTCCGCCGCCGGCCAGCGCCTCGAGTAGGCCGCGTTCGCCGCGCCACCGCGCCGGTCATTTCTCCAGGAAGAACACCCACGTGTCGCCGATCTGCATCCACATGCGGGGAAACGGCACGAAGTTGATTTTCACTCCGTTGCGGCTGTGCAGCGCGCCCTTGCGCGCATCGAAGAACAACAGTCCCGCGTGCCCGTCGTTCTCGAGTGGCACGTAGACCGCCAGCAACGCGTCGATCGTCTCCGCCTTGAACTTCGCAACCAGCGCGCGGCCCCGGCCCTGCGCCGATGCGGCCTGCTCACGCGTCGGCCGGAATTCGCCTTGCACCGACACCTCCACCGGCGGCTCCAAGGGACGCTTGAACGGCCAGGTGATTTTCATGGCCTCCTCCGAAATCGGTTCCGCCTGCGGGCCCCACGCCGCCGTGTGCGCCGCCAGCGAAGGCGGCTGACGCCACGCCTGCCACGCGCTCACGCCCGCGAGCACAGCCACGAGCGTCCAGCTCGCGACCGAGGCGCCCCACGTGACCGCATGCCACGGTGCGCCATGCACCGGCGCGCATTTCTGCGGCTTGGATAATTCCGCGCGCTCGCGATTCGCGCGCTCAAAACGTTCCGCCACCGCCTCGGCCACCCTCGGCAATCCCGCGGCATCCGCGACTCGCGCGGCCTCGCGCCCGCAACGCTCCGGGCCGTCGCGCCAGCCCCACGGCGCGGCCGCCGGATCGTGTTGTCCGATCACGCGGGCATGCCACCGCTGGGCGAAGGCGCGCAGGCCCGCGAACGCCACCAACGGCACCAAGCCCGCCGCGATGCCACGCGGTCCGGGCAAATGCACCGCCACGAGCGCGATCACTCCCAGCGCGCCCGCGATCAGGCACCACGCCCGACCAAACAGCAGTTGCCCCGTGGCCAGTGCGCGCCCGAGGCGGTGCCAGAACAGCGCGCGCGCCGCCGCCGCCGCTTCCGCGGTCAACGCCGCAAGTTGCCGGCGCTTCAATTCCTCGGCGGTCACGTAACGAAAACGCTCCGGTGCCAGCGCCGTCCAGGCGAGCAACACGAGCACCTTGTTCGGCGGATGCGGCGTCGCGAACACCCGCTGCAACGCCTCATCGTCGGTCTGCACGAAGCTCTCGCGCAGCCGCCGATTCGTCGCCTCCACGTGCGACAGCGGCGGCACCGCCACCGCCCAGATTTCCGAAATCGGCAGGTCGCCGGCCAGCCGGTCCAGCTTCAATTGCCACGCGAGCTGCTCCGCTTCGATCGCCGCCTTCACGGTCATTTCGAGGAAGGTCGCGGCGCCGTGATCGTGGCGCTTCAGCAAGTGCACGACGGGCGGCGCCGCGATCGCCTTCAGCTCCTCGATTGCCTGCGCGCGGCGCGACAAATCCCCCAGCGCTTCCGCCGCCGTTACGTGGACGGGCTTGCCCTTCCAGCGAAACTCGCCGCCGGCCAGCGTGTGCAACGCGACGGCCGCAATCACCTCGCGCAACAGCTCCTGCGGCACGCCGCGCATCGCCTGCGACTCGGCGAGACCGAAGATGGGCCGGAGCGCATCCAGCGACGCCTTCTGCGCGGAATCCCGCCGCAGGAACGCGATCAGCGTGTCGGCATCGTCGCTGCCGAAGATCTGCCGCACCGCGTCGCCGCAATGCTCCGGCCCCTGCAACACGTGCGCCGCCTCCGCCGCGGTGTAGCCGCGCCGGTTCAGACGGAAGAAGCGCGCCCGTTTCGGCTGCGCGTAGCGCTCCTTCGGCGACGCCCCGGCGATCCACTCGCGCACTTCCGCCTCGCCCCAGCGGCCCTCGGGCGCGCCGGTCAACAAACCCCGCAACAGCAAATCGACCCGCGGATCGACTTGTTCCATCAACTCGACTCCGCCCGCGTGCAGGACGCCGACGTTGCGCTCCGCCAGCATCGCTTCCGCGTGCGCCCGCAGCTCGCTGGGCAGGCACATCTTGACGCTGTCCGGCAGCAGCCGGGCCACGGGATGGCCCAGCACCGTTTCCTGCACCAAGCGGCCGAGCGACCACCAATCCCAGGTCGTGAGCGCAAAATCCGACGCATGCTTGAACAAACCCGCGGCCTCCGGTGGCGCCGAGAACGGGTCGACCGCGATCTCCACCAGCTCCGCCTGCACCAATTCTTCGATCGCATCGAAGCCCGCCAGCGTGAACCGCGGCGCCTCCGGCGTGCCGGCGATGTGCACGGTGTCCGGCGACACCGCAAAATGCCCCAAGCCCGATGCGTGCAGCGCCACGATCGCGTCGGCGATTTGCCGGACGAGCTCCGCCAACTCCCGTGGCGTCACCTCCGGACGCTCCGCCCGCCACAACCGCAGCGTCGGTCCCGCCGGCGCGGTCCAAATCTCGACGCGCTCCGCGCCGTCGTGCGCCTCGAGCAGTTGCACACGTCCGTGCGTCGGCGCATTTTTTAACCGGTCCGTCACGCGCGCCCGCCGCGATTCGCCCTGCTCCACGCTCGCCCGCAAGTGGCACTCCAGTCCATCCGCCAGACGTTTGGCGTGGAACCATCGGCCGGACTTCACCTCGAGTCTGTTTCCGACCGCATACGCGCCGCGGCACAGCATGCCGGGCGCGACGCGTCCTTCCGCGCCCGGGACAGGGGCAAGCGCGGCGTGGTCTGCGCCGGACAAAGCCGGCGCATCCGAGCCAGGGACGGGGGACATCACGTCGGTAATTCGTCACGTTCCCCCGGGACTTAATACCGGTCGGGCACAGCTCCGTAAAAACGCGCCGCAAGCCCGCCAAGCCATGCGCAGCCCGCTTCGTCCCCGACTGCTTGAATGGCGGATGCACCCGCAACTCACTCCCAGCGTCCACGGCCATGAAGTGATGGATGCCCTGCTCGCGTCCGGCCGCCTGTTCACCCGCGACACCGCCGCCAATTTCATCGTGGAAAAATTCGGCGCCAGCGCGCGCTACCACACCTGCTCGGCCGAAGGCATGACCGCGGCCGAACTCGTGGATTTCCTCGCGTCCCGCGGCAAATTCGTCGGCACCGAGGAGGGCTTCACGGTCAACACGCACCGCGTCTGCCAGCACTGATGCACGCAACGGGAGATTGCGCCGTCTCCCCTCCACCGCTTCACTAGACGAACCCCCATGAGCACGGCCCAAATCTATCTCGGCACCGACAGCGGCGCGACGACCTCGAAGACCGGCGGCATTTTCGCCGACGGCACGATCATTTCCCACCAGCTCCGCCAGAGCTCCACGAATTCCCAGGCCGGCACCGCCGCCGTCGTGCGCGGCTGGATCGACGGCGTGAACGGCTTCCTCGCCGAGAACAACCTCACGTGGGCCCAGGTGCGCGGCGTCGGCCTCGCCATCCCCGGTCCCTACGACAGCTACGGTGTGCTCGGCCGCTCCGCCAACCTCCCGGCGAGTTTCGCCGGCTGGGATTTCCACGCCGACTACGGCCGTGCGCTCGCCGAGGCTGCCGGCCGCGCCATCCCGCTCGTCGTCGGCAACGACGGCAACTACGGCGGCGTCGCCGAGGCGTTCCGCGTCTGCGCCGGCCGCAAGGCGGGCGTGCTCATGCTCGCGCCCGGCTCCGGCCTCGGCGCGGCCTACGTCGACCCGCACGGCGCACCGCTCGACGGCGACACGCTTTGCGGCATGGAGTCCGGCCACGTGCCCGCCGCGCTCCATTTGCTCGGCAATATCCGTCCCTTCAAGTGCGGCTGCGGCCGCGACTGGGGTTGCGTCGAGGCCTACACGACCATCTCCGGCCTGCCCCAGCTCCTCGCTGAATTCCTGAAAAAATATCCGGATCACCCGCTCGCCAAATCGACCGCGCCCGAAAAGGAAAAGGCCCTCTCGCTCCGCAGCCTCGCGCAAAAAGGCGACGCGCTCGCGAACGACATCTTCGATTTCCAGGCGCGCGCCCTCGGTCTGCATGTCGCGTCGCTCGCCATGTCGCTCGATCCGGAGTTCGTCGTCATCGGCGGCGGCCTCATCGATCCGCACGCCACGACCGAGGAGTTCCGCGCCCGCTACCTCAAGGGCATCCACGACGCCGCGCTGCCTTATCTCTTCCCGCAACAGCGGCAGAAGCTGAAGGTCGTTCCCGCCACCCTCGGCGAACTCTCCCAAGCCATCGGCGCCGCCCTCGTCGCCCGCCACGCCTTCGCCGGCGTCTGATCTGGAGCTTCTCCCGCCTGCGTCCCGAGGCTTTACCTCAGTGACGGGGTCTGTCGTTGCGCGAGCGCGTCAATGACACCTAGCGTGCCCCCATGCCTCGCTGGTTCGCGTTCTGGCTGGTGTTCGCGCTCCTCGCTGGCGGTAGCCGCGCCGCCGACGCGAACCGCGTCAGCGCGCTGGAACAGCAGCTGCAATCCGCTCCGCCCGAGGCCCGCAGCGGCATTCTCGTCCAGCTTTCCACCGAGATCGAAGCCGACGACATGCAGCGCGCGCTCAACTACGCGCAACAAGCCCGCGAACTCGCCCGCGAAAAACCGGATCAAATCCGCGCCGACACCCGCCTCGCCGCCGTCGAGCGCCGCCGCGGCCGCTACAAGGAAGCGCTCGCCCTCGCCACCGACGCCGCCAACCGCGCGCGGGACCTCCACGACGACACGCTCCGCGCCGACGCGCTGCTCATCGTCGGCTGGACGCAAGGCAGCCTCGCCAACTTTCCCGCCGCGCTCGACACCTACCGCGAACTGCTGCCGCTCGCCGACCAGCGCGCCGACGAAGTCTTCCTCGCCCGCGTCTACACCGCGATCGGCATCGCCTACGCCGACTCAGGCGACAGCGCGCGTTCCCTCGAAGCCTACCAGACCGCCCTCACGCACGCCCAACGCGGCACCGACCGGCGCATCGTCGCTTCCGTGCTGAACAATCTCGGCAACCTCGCCACGGAGGCCCGGAACTTCGCCGCCGCCCACCGCTACCACGAGGAGGCGCTGGCGCTCCGCCTCGCCAACGGCGCCGACACGCGCGGCATCGCCGACTCCCGCCAGAACCTCGCCGAACTCGCGGTCGCCGAGGGCAAACCCGCCGCCGCCATCCCCTTCATCGAGGAAGCCATCGCCGCCCACGCCAAACTCAACCTCCGCCGCAACCTCGCCAACGCCCGCCTCACCTACGCCGCCGCCCTGCGCGCGCTCGACCGTCCGAAGGACGCGCTCGTGCAGCTCCAATCCGCGCAGCAACTCGCCGAGTCGCTCAACACACCCACCATTCGCGAACGCGTCTATCGCGCCCTCGCCGATCACCACGAGGCGCAAGGCGACTACCGCGCCGCCCTCGACTGGCAGCGCAAGACCGAAGCCGCGCACGACCAAGCCCTCGGCGAACGCTCGCGCCAGCGGCTCGACGCTCTTCAGGCGCTCTACGACGCCGAACGTCGCCAGCTCGAGATCGAAACGCTCCGTCGCGCTCAAACCGAAAAGGACGCCGCCCTCGCCACCGCGCGCTGGCAACGCACCGCTCTCCTCGCCCTGATCGGCATCGGCATCATCGCGGCCTTCGCCCTCCTGAGCCGCCACCGCATCCAGCGCCGCGCCGAGGAACGCATCCTCGCCGAAACCCGCACGGCCAAGGAGACCGCCGAGCGCGCCGACTCCCTCAAGACGCGCCTCGTCGCGATGGTTTCCCACGACATCCGCGGTCCGCTGCACAACATCCTGCACTTCGCTGAGGAAGCGCGCCGCGAACCCGACCCGCGTGCCACCGCGCCACATCTCGACTTCATCGTCTCCGAAACTCAACGCGTCGCGAGTCTCGCGCAGGACTTGCTCGACGTCACCGCCCTCGAATCCGGCGCGCTCTCGATCGATCGCCGCCCGGCCGACCTCACCGAGATCGTGCGCGCCACGCTGGGACAACTCGAACCCACCGCTCGCGCGAAAGGACAAACACTCGTCTTCGCTCCGCCCGGCCGCGACGACGGCGTGCTGCACGCCGATGCCGGCCGCCTCGGCCAAGTCGTCGCGAACCTCGTCAGCAACGCGATCAAGTATTCGCCGCGAGACAGCACGATTTCCCTCGCGCTCGAACGCACGGCGCACGCCATCCGGCTTTTCGTGCGCGACCGCGGCCCCGGCATCCCCGAGGCCGAGCGCGCGGCGCTCTTTCAGCCCTTCTCGCGCCTCTCCGCGCGTCCCACCGGTGGCGAATCCTCCCACGGCCTCGGCCTTTCTCTCGCGCGCGACCTCGTGCGCCTCCACGGCGGCACGATCGACGTGCACTGCCCGCCGGAAGGCGGCTCGGTCTTCACTGTCGAACTGCCTGTCGCCGCGACCTGAGTTCCGCGATTGCCCCGGGACGCGACGCGCGCACTTTCTGCCGCATGACTTCCGGCGAAATCCACTCCCTGCTCGCTTTCCTCCGTCGCGCCGAGCGGCTGAAAACCGTCACGCGCACCTCGTGGACCTCCGAGGGCAAACAGGAAAGCACGGCCGAGCACACGTGGCGCCTGTGCCTTTTCGCGCTGAGTGTGAAGCCGTGGTTCCCTGAGCTGAACTTCGAGCGCGTGCTCGCCATCGCGCTCGTGCACGACCTCGGCGAAGCGATCAGCGGCGACATCTCAGCGGTGCTCCAAGTCGGCGCGCCGCCGAAACACGAGCAGGAGCGCCGCGATCTCGTCCAACTCCTCGGCGACGCGCCCGCCGTGACGCACGCCAACCTTCTCGCCCTCTTCGACGAATACAACGCCGCCGCGACGCCCGAGGCGAAGTTCGTGAAGGCCGTCGATAAGCTCGAGACGATCCTCCAGCACAACCAGGGTCGCAATCCCGCGAGTTTCGACTACGCCTTCAACCTGCCCTACGGCCAGCAATACACGGCCGGTCACCCTGTGATCGTGAAGCTGCGCGAGATCCTCGACGCCGAGACGCAGGCACGCGCCGCCGGCGACCGCCCGCCGCCGCTCTGAGGAATCCGCGATCGCGCCGAGGCAACCCGCGACCTCCGGGCGCGGGACGCTCGCGACACGCCCCTCGCACCGTCAGCCGCGCACCGACCGCCGCGAGCCAACCACTCGCTTGCGTCGCACCCGCAATCCGATTTCGTGCCCGCATGCTTCGTCGCCTTGCCCTCCTCGTCGCCGCGGTCTGTTCGACCGCCGCCTTCGCCGCCGAAACAACCGCTCCCGCCGTCCCCGTCGTCACCTACCTCAAGGCCGCGCGCGTGATCGAGCCGAAGTCCGGCACGGTGCTGCAGGACCAGATCATCACCGTCACCGGCGACAAGATCACGTCCGTCACCGCGCTCGCCGCCACGACGCTGCCGGCAGGCGCACACATGATCGACCTCGGCAGCGCCACCGTGTTGCCCGGGCTCATCGATTGCCACACCCACGTCACCGGACAGCCGGAGAATTTCTACGAGGACATCTTCCGCAAGAGCCCGATCGACGAAGCGACCACTTCGCACATCTACGCGAAACGCACGCTGCTCGCTGGCTTCACCACGATCCGCAACGTCGGCGCCGGCAACTATGTCGACTTCGCGCTGCGCCGCGCGATCGAGAAGGGTGAACTCGCCGGTCCGCGCATGCAGGCCAGCGGCCCGTCGCTCAGCGCCACCGGCGGCCACGGCGATCTCAACGGCATGTCGCCCTACGTCCGCTTCGAAGGCGACATCAACGGCGTCGCCGACGGCATCGACGCGGTGCGAAAGAAGGTCCGCGAAAACGTCAAATTCGGCGCCGACGTCATCAAGATGCTCGCGACCGCCGGCGTGTTGTCCGAAGAGGAATCCGTCGGCGCGCCGCAATACCAGCTCGACGAGATGAAGGCCATCGTCGAGGAAGCCGCACTCTGGGGCCGCAAGGTCGCCGCCCACGCGCACGGCACCGAAGGCATCAAGATGGCGATCCGCGCCGGCGTCGCCTCGATCGAGCACGCCAGCTTCATCGACGACGAAGGCATCAAGCTCGCGCTCGAACGCGGCACCTACCTCGTGCCCGACATTTACAACGACGACTACATCCTCGCCGAGTATTCGCGCATGGGTTACCCGGACAAAATCATCGAGAAGGAGCGCAAGGTCGGCCGCACGCAGCGCGAGAATTTCGCCAAGGCCGTGAAGGCCGGCTGCAAGATCGCCTACGGCACCGACTCCGGCGTCTACCCGCACGGCTGGAACGGAAAACAGTTCTTCCACATGGTGAAATGGGGCATGACGCCGATGCAGGCCATCCAGTCCGCCACCATCGCCGCCGCCGATCTGCTCGGCTGGCAGACCAAGGTCGGGCAGATCGCGCCCGGCTTCTACGCCGACCTCATCGCCGTCAAAGGCGACCCGCTCGCCGACGTCACTGTGCTCGAGAAAGTCGATTTCGTAATGAAAGGCGGCGAGGTCTACAAGGACGCCCTCGCCGGCCAACCGGTGAAGCTGTTCGAGTAACGATCCCGGCAAAGTAGCGCCGGATTCCGCGACTAACGCCGCGCAACGCCGCTTCGAAACTCATCCGCAGCAACGCCACGTGCGGTAGGGCGGGACCGCTGGGCCCGCCGGGAACATGATACCACCCTCGCGGCGGGCCCAGCGGTCCCGCCCTACCCTTCGCTCCCGCGCTGACCTTGCTCCCTCAATGCCCGTGCTCGAGGAACAGCATCATCAGCCCGAGCGCGGCAAAGATCGTGCCGAGCAACGCCGCCTCATAGCGTTCCAGCTTCTGTAGCGGCAATTTCGAGAAGCCCACCAGCGTCAGCCAGGTGAACAGCAGCATTCCGATCAGCGTGCCCGCCGCGAGAATCGCGCTCAGCACCATGAAGCCCCGCCAACCGTAGTGCACTCCGGATAGATAAACCGGCAGGAAGCCTTCGCAGGGCGACAGCGTCAGCATCATGAACAGCCCGCCAATCGCCGCCCAATCGCCTGAACTCCGCGACACGATCGGTGAGTCCGCGATCTCTTCCTCCATGTGCGTGTGGTCGTCCGCATGACCACAGTGCTCGGATTCCGCGTGATGCCCGCCGGCGTGGTGATGCAGCACGCCGCCGCGCGCCTGACGCCAGAAAAACCACCCGCCGATCACGAGCAGCGCGCCGCCCGCCACCTGATTGAACAGCTCGCCGAAATGCTCGTCGAGTTGCACGCCCAGCCACGCGATCGCCAAGCCGAGCAAACTCGTCAGCAGCACATGCCCCAAGCCTGCGGCCATCGACACCGCGAAGGTCTTCCCGCGCGTCCACCCGCGCGCCCGCGCCACGAGCACGAACGGCAGCCAGTGCGTCGGAATCGCAGCGTGGAAGAAGGCGACCGTGAAGCCGGTCGCGGCGAGAGTGGCGAGCATGGGAAAGGTTGGAAGGTCGAGCGAATCGGCGGGCTCCGCCGGTGTCGAATCCGGACTTTAGCAAAGTCGTCAAGAGGGTGCCCGCCACAGCGTCCGATCTATGGGAGTGAGCTTGCTCGCGACTCAACCGCACCCGTCGCGAGCAAGCTCGCTCCCACACTGCCCCGCCTCACCCGGCGCCCCGACAAACCACGCGCGAAAGCCGGCAACTCCTGCGCGGCATGCCCCGCCCCGGATTGTTACCGTTGGATAAGGTTGTTGCCGGCCGTTCGCGGTCGGCTTTCTTAACCTCTTCCACGCATGCCCGTTCCTGATCTCAACGCCGTCAGCGGCTACCTGCTCGCCCTCCAAGACACCATCTGCCAAACGCTCGAACGCGAAGACGATGGCGGGGAGTTCCGCGAGGATCGCTGGTCGCGCCCCGAAGGCGGCGGCGGTCGCTCGCGCGTGCTGGAAAACGGCGCGGTCTTCGAGAAGGCCGGCGTCAATTTTTCGCACGTCGCCGGCAAGTCCCTGCCCGCGTCGGCCACCGCGCATCGCCCCGAGCTGGCCGGCAAGCCGTTCCACGCCATGGGCGTCTCGCTGGTCATTCATCCGCGCAATCCCTACGTGCCCACGAGCCACATGAACGTCCGCTTCTTCTGCGCGGGCAACACCACGGCCCTTGGCACTTCGTCCTTGGCTCCTGCCACTTCCGGCGCATCGACCGATGCGCCGATCTGGTGGTTCGGCGGCGGCTTCGACCTCACGCCTTACTACGGCTTCGAGGAGGACTGCGTGCATTGGCACCGTATGGCGCGCGACGCGTGCTTCCCGCACGGCCCGAATCTGTATCCGCGGTTCAAGAAATGGTGCGACGACTACTTTTTCCTGAAACACCGCAACGAACCGCGCGGCGTGGGCGGCGTGTTCTTCGACGACTTCAACGCGCTCGGCGCGAACGAGAGCTTCGCATTCATGCGCAGCGTCGGCGACGCCTACCTCAAGGCCTACGTGCCGATCGTGCAGCGGCGGAAAGCCACGCCCTACGGCGAGCGCGAGCGCGACTTCCAGCTCTACCGCCGCGGCCGCTACGTGGAGTTCAACCTCGTCTGGGACCGCGGCACGCACTTCGGCCTGCAGAGTGGCGGACGCACCGAGAGCATCCTGATGTCGCTTCCGCCGCTCGTGAGCTGGCGCTACGACTATCAACCACAGCCCGGCTCACCCGAGGCGCGCCTCTACGACGTCTTTCTCAAACCGACTGATTGGGCCAATTTCCACGCATGACCTCCCGCGAACGTTTCCTCTCCGCCGTCAACTGCGAGCCGCTCGACCGCCCCCCCCTCTGGGTGATGCGCCAAGCCGGCCGCTACCTGCCCGAATACCGCGCGCTCAAGGCGAAATCGTCCTTCCTCGAGATGGTGCGCACGCCTGAGCTCGCCGCCGAGGTCACGCTGCAGCCGCTGCGCCGCTTCGCGCTCGATGCCGCGATCATCTTCTCGGACATCCTCGTGATCCCCGAGGCGCTGGGCCAGGGTTACAAGTTCCGCGACGAAGGCGGCATCGCGATGGAGTATCGCCTCGAAAACCGCGCCCAGCTCGACCGCCTCAACACCACCGGCGTCGCCGAACGCCTCGACTACATGGCGCAATCGCTCGCGCTCGTGAAAAAGGAACTGAAGGGCGAGCGCGCGCTGCTCGGCTTCGGCGGCTCGCCGTGGACGCTCGCGACCTACATGGTCGAAGGCGGCAGCTCGGAGGATTTTTCGCGCATCAAGGAGCTGTTCTTCACCGACCGCGCGTTCTTCGATGCGCTGATGGAAAAACTGACCGCGGCCGTGATCGAGTTTTTCCACATGCAAATCCGCGCCGGCGCGGATGCGATCCAGATCTTCGACTCGTGGGGCGGCATCATCGCCGGCCAGGACTACGAAGCTGCCTCGCTCCGCTGGATGCGCCAGATCATCGCCGCGATGCCGCCGGGTTTCCCGGTGATCCTCTACGCGAAAGGCTGCCCGATGCAGCTCACCGACATGGCGTTCTCCGGCGCGAAGGTGCTCGGCGTCGACTGGACCGTCGACCTCGGCGTCGTCCGCCGCCTCGTGCCGAACAACGTCGCGCTGCAAGGCAACCTCGACCCGGTGCTGATGAATACCACGCCCGACATCGTTCGCCGAGAAGCCTCCCGCCTCCTCGAAACCATGCGCGGTCATCACGGTCATATCTTCAACCTCGGCCACGGCATCATGCCGTCCGCGAAGATCGAGTGCATGCAAGCGCTCGTTGATACGGTCACGCAGTGGAAATGAGTTTACCCGCCTCTTCATGAGCACCTCGAACCCGCAGAAATCAGTCGCGATCATCGGTGCCGGCATCGCCGGCCTCACTGCCGCCTACCGGCTGCACGAGCGCGGTTTTCGCGTGAAGGTGTTCGAGCGCTCCGCGCAAGCCGGCGGCTCCATCCGCACGATCCGCGAGGACGGCTGGCTCGCCGAAGCGGGCCCGAACTCCGTCCAATACAGCTCCCCCGAACTCAAGAAACTCGTCGGCGACATCGGTCTCGAGCCGGAACTCCAGATCGCCAATCCGTCGGCCAAGAAGCGCTTCATCGTCCGCGGCGGCAAGTTCGTGCCGGTGCCGATGGGGCCCGGCTCGTTCCTCGCCACGCCGATCTTCGGCTTCCGCACGAAGCTCTCGCTGTTCACCGAGCTCTTCTCGCGCCCGCGCATCCGCAACACCGACGTCAGCCTCGCCGAACTCGTCCGCTCGCACTACACGCAGGAGCTCGTCGACTACGCGGTGAACCCGCTCGTCGCCGGCATCTACGCGGGCGATCCGGAAAAGCTCTCGGTCAAGAACGCCTTCCCCAGCCTCTGGGAAGCCGAGCGCCTCAAGGGTTCGCTCCCGCGCGGCTTCATCGCCGCCGCGAAGGCCAAGCGCCTCGCCAGCGGCGCCCCGAAGAAAAAAGGCGCCGCGCCGCTCGTCTCTTTCCGGCTCGGGCTCCAGCAACTCACCGACATGCTCGTCGCCAAGCTGCCTGCCGGCGCCGTCGAACTGAACACCACCGTCGAAACGATCATTCCCGGCCAACCGCACCGCCTCGTCTGCTCGCGCGGCACCGAGAAATGCGGCGGCGAGTTCGACTACATCGTGCTCGCGGTTCCCGCGCCCGCCCTCGCCCACCTCACCTTCGGCACGCTGGCCGAGCGCCCGCTGGCCACGCTCGACACGATCACGCACCCGCCCGTCTCGTCGCTCTTCCTCGGCTTCAAGCGCGAGGATGTCACCCACCCGCTCGACGGCTTCGGCGGTCTGACGCCGGAAAAGGAACGCCGCGACGTCCTCGGCATTCTGTTTTCGTCGACGCTCTTCCCCGGCCGCGCACCGGAGGGTCACGTCGGCCTCACGGTATTCGCCGGCGGCATGCGCCAGCCCGAGCACGCGCGCCTCCACACCGAGCAGCTCCTCGAGCGTGTCGACCGCGACCTGCGCGAACTGGTCGGCGTGAAGGGCAAACCGGTCTTCGTGAAACACACGTTCTGGCCCCGCGCGATCCCCCAATACCAGATCGGCTACGAGCGCCATTTCGAGACGATGACCGCCCTCGAGAACCGCACGCCCGGCCTCTTCATCGGCGGCCAGTGCCGCGACGGCATCTCGCTCCCGGATTGCTGCAAGAGCGGCGAAAAACTGGCCGCCCGCGTCGCCGAGTTCGCGAGGTGAGGCCGATATCACCGCCGAGCGGTTAGAGAAATCTAACCTGCTCCGCACGGTTTTCTAACGCGCGGCCCGCTATTCTGCGGGCGCATGAAAGCCAACTTCCTCCGCCCGCTTGCATCCACGCTGGCCGCGCTGGCCCTCTCGGCCGCCGCCCAAGCCGCCACCACCCTCGAGAATCTGAACCAGGCATTCGCCGGCGAATCCAACGCCGCGAATCGCTACGCCGCCTTCGCCCAGAAGGCCGACGCCGAAGGCTACCCGCAGGTCGCCACGCTCTTCCGCGCCGCGGCGAAGTCCGAACAGATCCACCGCGAGCGCCACCGCTCCGCGATCAAGAAACTCGGCGGCACCGACGCCGACGCGAAGCTCGACGCCCTCAACGTCGGCACGACCGCTGAAAATCTCCGCGCCGCGATCGCCGGCGAGAGTTACGAGCGCGACACGATGTATCCCGCCTTCATCGCCCAGGCGAAGGCCGACGACGCACGCGCCGCCGTGCGCACGCTGAACGCCGCGATGTCCGCCGAGAAGGAGCACGCGAAACTCTTCCAGCAAGCGCTCGACACCCTCGGCCAGCAGACGACCACCGAATACTACGTTTGCCGCGACTGCGGTTACACCGTCACGCACCGCCCCACCAAGGAATGCCCGGTCTGTCGCGAAGACCCCGACAAATTCCAAAAGATCAACTAACCGCGCGCCCCGCGCCCTTGCCATGCCCTCGCCGCTCCATCCCGCCATCGTTCACTTCCCGATCGTCCTGATCGTTCTCGGAACGCTCGTCACCTTGCCTGCCGCTTTCACGCCGCGTTGGCATCTCCGCTGGATCGCCGCGATCCTCCTCGCACTGGGTGCGGCCGGCGCCGGTGCCGCCCTCGCCACCGGCGAGGAGGACGGCGAGGCCGTCGAGCAGGTGGCCGGCATCGACACCGTGCTCGACCAGCACGAGCAATGGGCCGATCGCACGCTCGGGTTCAGCGTCGTGGCAGGCGTATGCGCGCTGGTCGCCGCCGGCGCCACGACGCACTGGCCCCGCTTCGCGCGCGGCGCGAGCTTGGCGGGCTTGGGGGTGGCGGCGGCCGCGACTTTCGCGGTCGTCCAGACCGGGCACTACGGCGGCCAACTCGTCTATCGCCACGGCGCGGGAGTGAATCTCGCATCCACCACCTCGGGCGGCGAAACCAAGGGCACCGTGCCCGCCCGCGCGAAGCGGCACGATGACGACGACAATTGAGCGGACTTTTGCGCGCAGCTCATGCCGGCCGGTGTCAACGGGTGATGTGTGCGCCCCGCACCGGCCGGCTTCGACGCCGCACTCGCCTTCACCCGCGTCTCCTGGCTAAGTTACCGTATGCGCATCCTGGTCGCCGAAGATGAACCCAAGGTCGCCGCCCACGTGCGGCGCGGCCTCGAGGAGGCCGGCTACGCGGTCGACGCCGCGGCCGACGGCTCCGAGGCGCTCTGGCTCGCGGAGAACCACGACTACGACGCGCTCGTGCTCGACGTCATGATGCCCGGACTGGATGGCATCAGCGTCCTCCGCCAGCTCCGGCACAAAGGCCGCCACGTGCCCGCCATCCTGCTCACGGCGCGGCACGAACTCGAGGACCGCGTCCGCGGACTCGACGCCGGCGCCGACGATTATCTCGCGAAGCCGTTCTCGATGATCGAACTGCTCGCGCGCCTGCGCGCCGTGCTCCGCCGCCAGCGTCCCGAGCCGGTGGACCGCCTGCGCGTCGCCGACCTCGAGCTCGATCTGCGCGCCCGCACGGCGCGTCGCGGCGGCGAGGAGATCCCGCTCACCAACCGCGAGTTCGCCCTGCTGGAGCTGTTGATGCTCTCGTCGCCGAAGCCCGTGAGCAAGACCGCCATCGTCGAGCACGTCTGGGATCAGCACTTCGACTCGGGCACGAACGTCGTGAATGTTTACGTGAAATACCTGCGCGAGAAAATCGACCGACCCGGCCTCGCGCCGTTGATCCAGACCGTGCGCGGCGTCGGCTTCGCCCTGCGGGAGTCCGGCGCATGAAATCGCTGCGCTTGCGCGTCGCCCTTTGGTTCGCGGCGAGCGTCGCTGCGGTGATGCTGGTGTTCGTCGGCGTCACGTTCCTGCATCTCCGCCACGAGTTGCGCGTCGAGAAATGGGAGCGCGCGCAAGGCCGCGACGCCGACTGGTCGCTGCACGGCAGCTACTCCGAATCCGAGATCGCCGACATCGTCGGCGAACTTTGGTCGCTTTCCCTGCTCTACGCGACGCCCGTGCTGCTGCTGGCGATGGCCGCCGGCTACGTGGTCGCGCGCCGGGCGTTCCAGCCGATCGAGGAGATGAATCGCCAGCTCCAGCGCATCGGCGCGAGCAATCTCGGCGCGCGCGTCGACGTGGCGCGCGCTGACCGCGAGATCCGCGCCATCGGCGAGAACATCAACGGCCTGCTGGTGCGCCTCGAAACCTCGTTTCAGCAGCTGTCGGACTTCTCCGCGCAAGTCGCGCATGAGCTGCGCACGCCGCTCACCCTCATGCGCCTGCAGATCGAGGAGGCGGCCGGGCGCATCGAACCCGCGCTCGCCGAATCGATGCAGGAGGAGCTGAAACGTCTTTCCGACTACGTCGACCAGTGCCTGCTCCTCGCGGTCGCTGAGCAGGGCCGGCTGCAAACGCAACCCGCATCCCTGAATCTCCGCGAAGTCGTCGGCGACGTGGTCGAAGCCTACACGCTCCTCGCCCGCGAAGCCGGCCGCGCCATCGAGTGGCAGGCCGTCGACTGTCCGGTGGTGGCCGACCCGCGCTACGTGCGCCAGTTGCTGCACATCCTGCTGAGCAACGCCCTCCGCCATGGCGAAGGCCCGATCGCAGTGCACGTGCGCGCGGATGGACACGGCGCGATTTGCCAAGTGATCAACCGCACGCGTTCCGGCCCCGCTGCGGCCTCCGCCGGCAACGGCATCGGCCTGCGACTCGCGCGCGCCCTCGCGACCGTGCTCGCCGTCGATCTCGCCGCCGGCCCGACGGAAGCAGGCCAATACGCGGCGAGCCTGCGTTTCCGGCCCCCGGCGGCCTGAAAACACCACCCCGGAGCGGCGTTTCCGCGCTCCGATTTCCGCCCTCCGTCAAGGGGCCCGATCCTCCGTTCTGCCCCCTTGACTCCCCTCTGGCCTGGAGTAGCGTCCGGCGCTTTTCCCAGAATGGCCCAAGAACTTAAAGACACACTCCTGCTTCCGAAGACGGATTTCCCCATGCGGGCAAATCTCGTGTCCCGCGAGCCGGAGCGAATTAAGCACTGGGACAAACTCGGCCTCTACGCCCGCATCCAGGCCAAGCGCGCCGACTCCGGGAAGAAATACGTCCTGCACGACGGCCCGCCCTTCACCAACGGCGACGTCCACATCGGCACCGCGCTGAACAAGTCGCTCAAGGATTTCGTCAACCGCTACAAGTCCATGCGCGGCTTCGCGACGCCCTACGTGCCGGGCTGGGACTGCCACGGCCTGCCGATCGAGCAGAAGGTCAGCCGCGAAATCCAGGAGCAGAAGCTCAACCTCACCACCGCCGAGCTGCGCGCGAAGTGCGACGCGTTTTCCGAGAGCTGGATCGCGAAGCAGACCGCGCAATTCAAGCGCGTCGGCGTCCTCGCCGACTGGGCCAGCCAATACAAGACGAAGGCGCCCGCCTACGAGGCCGACATCCTGCGCACGTTCGCCGCGTTCGTGGAGCAAGGCCTCGTCTACCGCTCCAAGAAACCCGTTTACTGGTCGATCCCCTTCGAGACCGCGCTCGCCGAAGCCGAGATCGAATACAAGGACCACGTCTCTCCCTCGATCTGGGTGAAGTTCGCCGTCCCCGCCGATCAGGCCGCGAAGTTCGGCCTGCCGACCGACAAGCCACTCTTCGTCGTCATCTGGACGACCACGCCGTGGACGATTCCCGCCAATCTCGCGATCGCGGTGCACCCGGAGGTCGATTACGTCGTCGCCGACCTCGGCGCAGAGCGCATCGTCGTCGCCGAGGCGTTGCTCGGCTCCGTCGCGACTGCGGCCAAGCTCGAAGCTCAGCCGACGGTCATGAAGACCGTCAAGGGCGCGACGCTCGAGCATCTCGCGCCGCGCCACCCGTTCATCGACCGCGCTTCGCCTGTCGTGCTCGCCGACTACGTCACGACCGACAGCGGCACCGGCTGCGTGCACACCGCGCCCGGCCACGGCGCGGAGGACTATCTCACCGGCCTCAAATACAAGCTCGAGATCTACTGCCCCGTCGGCGACGACGGCCGCTATGTCGACGACGGCAAGGTGCCCGCCGACATGGTTGGCCTCACGACGCTCGAGAGCGTCGAAGACCTCGCCGCCAAGAAGACCTCGCCCGCCAACATCGCCGTGTTGAAGAAACTCGACGCTGCCGGCGCGCTCCTCGCGAAGCAGCGTTACGAGCACCAATACCCGCATTGCTGGCGCTCGAAGACCCCGATCGTTTTCCGCGCCGTCGACCAGTGGTTCGTCTCGCTCGATGTTGCCCGCAGTGCCCCTGTAGCCGGGGTCGCCGACCCCGGCCCGGCCTCAGCGAGGCCGGCTACATCAACCCCGCGTCAGGTCGCGCTCGGCGAAATCACGAAGATCGCCGAGGCTCAGGGCTGGATTCCCGCCTGGGGCGAAGCGCGCATTCGCGGCGCCGTCGAATCGCGTCCGGATTGGTGCATCAGCCGCCAGCGCTCGTGGGGCGTCCCGATCATCGCCTTCTACGGCCCGAACAAACAGGCCTACATCGACGGCGGCGTCATCCGCGCCGTCGCCGACAAGATCGCCACCCAAGGCACCAACTTCTGGTATGCCGCCCCCGCCGCCGAGATCCTCGCCGGCGTGACGCTGCCCGCCGGCTGGCCGAGCGCCGACCAACTCACCTGCGGTCGCGACACCCTCGACGTCTGGATCGACTCCGGCTCGTCGCACGTGTTCATGCGCGATTTCATGGCGCGCACGTTCGGCCAGGACCGCCAAGCCACGCCCGCCGACCTCTACCTCGAAGGCAGCGACCAGCACCGCGGTTGGTTCCAATCGTCACTCTGGACGAGCGTCATCGCCTACGGCGCCGCGCCCTACAAGGCCGTCCTGACGCACGGCTTCATCGTCGACAAGAACCGCCAGAAAATCTCCAAGAGTTCGACCTACCAGAAGCCGCAGACCGCCGAAGCCTACATCAAGGACCACGGCGCGGACGTCATCCGCCTCTGGATCGCCTCGCAGGATTTTCGCGACGACATCCCGGTCGACGAGGAAATCCTCAAGCACGTCGGCGAGGCGTATCGCCTTTTCCGCAATACCTTCCGCTTCCAGCTCTCGAACCTGTTCGATTTCGACGCGACGCAGCACGCCGTGCCCTACGCGCAACTCGACGCGCTCGACCGCTGGGCGTTGCACCAGACCGCGAAGCTCCTCGCCGAGTGCACCGCCGCCTACGACGCGTTCGAGTTCCACCGCGTCTACCAGCTCTGCAACCAGTTCTGCTCGGTCACGCTGTCCGCGACCTATCACGACATCCTGAAGGACCGCCTCTACACGCTCGGCGCCAAGCACCCGCTCCGCCGCTCGTCGCAGACCGCGATCCACGCGATCTTCACCACGCTCGTGAAGATCCTCGCGCCCGTCCTGACCTTCACCGCCGACGAAGCCTGGAGCTTCGCCACCACCGGCAAGGAATACGCCGACGACTCGATCCATTTGCAGGACTGGCCGACCGCCCCCGCCGAGTGGACCGACGCCGCGCTCGACGCCGACTTCGCCACGCTGCTCAAGCTCCGCGCCAAGGTCACCGAGTCGCTCGAGCCGCTCCGCCAAGCCGGCAACATCGGCAAATCGCTCGATGCGACGCTCAGCTTCTCCGGCGCGCCAGACACCGCGGAGATGGTTGCACTCGCGAAGCATCACGGTTTCCTGCCGGAGTTCTTCATCGTTTCGTCCGTCGCCTTGGAACCAAAGCTCGGCGCGGCGCTCGAAATCAAATCGCTCAACGCCCGCGAAGCCGGCCTCCACCGCTGCCCGCGCTGCTGGCGCTGGGTCCCGGCCCTCGCCCATTCCCCGCACGGAGAGATTTGCCCTCGGTGCGCCGACGCACTTAATTCCTGACCCCCGAACTCCCCATGGCCAAGAAGCACCCCGCCAAAAAGCTTGTGAAGAAAGCGACTCCCACGAAATCCGCCAAGCCGGCGAAAACTCTCCCGGCCAAGAAAACTCCCGCGCCCACCAAGATCGCGGCCAAGCCCGCCGCGGCCAAGCCCGAGCCTTCCAAATCCGCTCCGGCCACCGCGCCCAAGGCTAAAGGCGCGATGAGCGCGGCCGATTTGAAGCGCATGATTCTCGAGCGGAAATCCGCGGGCCCCGCTAAATCCATTTCCTTCTCGCTCGATGAGGTTCGCGAGATCGCGAAGAAAAACGAGTCGACCGTCACCTCGACCGAGAAGACGACCAAGACCGCAAAGACCGTCGGTGGCAAAGCCGCCGACGCCCACGCGAAGCAGGACAAGCCGCACAAGCCGAACCACGTGAAGCCGGCCTCGCTCGCCGACATCCTCGGTTTCGCCCCCGGCAAGAAGTCGCACAAGCCCGTCATCGTCCACGAGGACGAGGTCCCGGAAAAATTCCGCCGCTACTACAAGATGCTCACCGAACTCCGCTCCCACGTGATGGAGAAGCTCGGCGAGCACACCGAGGACACGCTGATGAAGTCCTCCAAGGACGACTCCGGCGACCTCTCCGGCTACGGCCAGCACATGGCCGATGCGGGCACCGACACCTTCGACCGCGACTTCGCCCTCTCGCTCGTCTCGAGCGAACAGGAGGCCCTCTCCGAGATCGAAGCCGCCATCAAGCGCATCCACGACGGCACCTACGGCATCTGCGAATCCACCCAGAAGCCCATCGCCAAGGAGCGCCTGCTCGCCGTGCCCTTCACCCGCTATTCCGCCGAGGCCCAGAAGGACGTCGAACGCCACTCGCACCGCTCCCAGCAGCGCGGCGGCCTCTTCGGCGACGCCGGCGATGAAGAAGGCGGCGGCAAAGTGTCCGACGACGACGGCGGCGGCGACGAGTAAGCGCCGCCCACGGTCCATCGCCCCGTTTGAACACCGGCCCGGCCAGCTCCGGTTCTGTTTCCGTCCCCCCCGCATCCCGGACGCCGTCCGAACGCGTCCGGGCTTATCGGCGCCTGTGGCTCGTCGCGTTCGGCGTCTACGTGCTCGACCAGCTGACCAAGCTCGCGATCGAGGCCCGCCTGCCTTACCCGACCTACGGCCCGCCCGCGCACATCCCGATCGTCGACGGATTCTTCAACCTCGTGCACGTTGGCAACACCGGCGCGGCGTGGAGCATCCTGAGCGGCCGCGGCCACTGGCTCGGCCTGCTCGCCGTCGCGACGCTGATCGCGATCTATTTCTGGCGCCACACGCTCGGCCTGCGCAACGGCGTCGTCCAACTTTGCTTCGGCGGACTCATCGGCGGCACCGTGGGCAACCTGACGGACCGCATCCGCGTGGGCCACGTCGTCGACTTCCTCGACTTCCATTTCGGCAGCTACATCTACCCGTCGTTCAACGTCGCCGACATGGGCATCGTGTGCGGCGTGTTCGGCTACATCCTGTGGTCCCTCCGCCAGCCGGCGGAGCCGGTTGGCAAGTAGCAGGTGACAAATTCCAAGTAACAAGGTCCCGAACGTCGGCCGTGGCGGGGATCGCAGGTTCTTGTTACTTGTCCCTTGATCCTTCCCACTTCGTGGAGTGAGCGAAGCTCACTCGACATTCGCCATCTGCTCGCGCACGCGCTCGAGCTCGTTCTTGCACTCGATCACGCGCTGGCCGATCTGGAGGTCGTTCGCCTTGCTGCCGATGGTGTGAATCTCGCGGCCGATCTCCTGGATGATAAACTCGGCCTTGCGCCCCACTTCGCCCTCGGAGCGCAGCAATTCCCGCAGTTGTCCGAAGTGGCTCCGTAGCCGCGTAATTTCCTCCGTCACGTCGCAACGGTCGGCGAACAGCGCCACTTCCTTGAGCACGCGCTCGTCGCTGACGTCCAATTCGAGTCCCGCCGCGCGCAGGCGCTGCATCAGCTGCTCACGGTAGGCCGGTGCCACGTGTGGCGTGCGCTGCGCGATCGCTTCGACGTGGGTGTGCAGCTTTTCGATCCGCCCGAGAAAATCCACCAACAGCGCCTCGCCTTCCTTTGCGCGCATCGCTCCGAGCCCGCGCAACGCCGCCAACAGCGCTTGCTCCACTGCCGGCCACGCCTGCTCCACCGCGCCGAGTTTTCCGCCGCCGCCCTGCGAGCTGGCGATTTCCCAGAGCAGCTCCGCCGTCGGCTCGAACGGCACGCCCCGCGCCTGCGCGAGCGAGCGCAGCCGGTCGAGCGTCTCCGCGACCGCCTCTTCGTCCCATTCCGCCTCCGTTCCGCCCGTGACCTCCACGACAACGTGAACCTTGCCGCGCACGACCACTTTGCGGACGGCCTCAGCCACTGCCGCTTCCATTGCGTCCCACGCGTCCGGCAGCGCCATCGTGAGATCGAGTCCGCGACGGTTGACCGAGTTCACCTGCACGGTGATCGCATGGGAGCCAAACTGGGCGGATCCGCGGCCGAAGCCGGTCATGGAGTTCATGTGAGGAAAAGTCCAAACTCCAAACGGCCAAACGCCAAAGCTAAAGTCAGCGCATCGCGCATCATTCCAGTCTCTTGACGATTGTCGTCAAAATGAGCTTCAGCTCGTGCGCTTCTTGGATCAACGCCGCTCGAGTTTCGTCGAGGGAGCGATTGTCAGCCGTATTAACCAAACGCAGCCGCAACCGGCACTCTTTCGCCTCCTTCCTGGCGATGCGGAAACGCATCACACGGTCCTTCGCACCCAGCGATTCGTTGGCCTCGATGCAATTGGCGGCCACTGAACCCGACGCGCGAACCAGCTGCCTCACGTCCTCGATATTTCCGATCGTTCGCGGCAAAGCGCGAATGAAACGCCTCACGTCAGCTGCGAACTTTTCTGTCCTTTCCTCCAGATCGTGAGGCTTGTCGGGCACGATTTGGAATTTGGACGTTTGGCGTTTGGGATTTCAACCCAGCATTCGCTGCACTTGCTGCACATCCTTGTCCCCGCGCCCGCTGAGATTCACCACCAGCACCTGATCCTGGCGCATTTCCTTCGCTCGCTTCACGGCGTAGACGAGCGCGTGCGTCGATTCGAGCGCCGGAATGATGCCCTCGAGCCGTGAGCACAGCTGGAACGTCGCGAGCACCTCGTCGTCGGTCGCGTAGGCGAATTGGATGCGGTTCAGGTCGCGATAAAACGCGTGCTCCGGCCCGATGGCCGCGTAGTCGAGCCCCGCGCTCACCGAGTGAGTCAGCTCGATCTGGCCGTCCTCGTTCTGGAGAATGTAGGTCTTGCCGCCCTGCAACACACCGAGCCGGCCGCCCTCGAAACGCGCCGCGTGCTCGCCCTTTTTGATGCCGCGACCGCCGGCCTCGACGCCCGTCAGCGTGACCGCTGCATCGTCGAGGAATTCGAAGAACGCGCCGATCGCGTTCGAGCCGCCGCCTACGCACGCAACGATCTCATCCGGCAAACGACCTTCGCGCGCGAGAATCTGCTCCTTGAGTTCGAGGCCGATCACGCGGTGAAAATCGCGCACCATCATCGGATACGGGTGCGAACCGAGCGCCGAGCCGAGGATGTAGTGCGTGTTGCGCACGTTGGTCACCCAGTCGCGCATCGCCTCGTTGACAGCGTCCTTGAGCGTCTTCTGGCCCGACTCGACGGCAACGACCTTGGCGTCCATCAGGCGCATACGGAAAACGTTTAGCGCCTGTCGCTCCATGTCGACCGCGCCCATGTAGACCGTGCAATCGAGTCCGAACTTCGCGCACACCGCGGCCGTCGCCACGCCGTGCTGGCCCGCGCCGGTCTCGGCGATGATGCGCTTCTTGCCCATGCGGAGCGCGAGCAAGGCCTGGCCGAGCGCGTTGTTGATCTTGTGCGCGCCGGTGTGGAGCAGGTCCTCGCGCTTGAAATAGATTTTCGCGCCGCCGCAGTGCTGCGTGAGACGCTCGGCGAAATACAGCTCGGTCGGGCGTCCGGCGAATTCCTTCAGGTGCCGCTTCAGATCGGCCTCGAACGTCGGGTCCTTCCGCGCCGCCGCGTAGGCCGCGGTCAGTTCCTCGAGCGCGGTCATCAGCGTCTCGGGCACGTAGACGCCGCCGTAGACACCGAAATGGCCCGACGAGTCGGGCTGTTGGAAGCGTTTTTCGGACGTGGCGGCGGGAGCGGACATCGGGCCCAACGGGTAGGCCCGGAGCAGGCAAACGCAAACGCCTTTTCCCGACATGCCACGAAAGCCCCGCTGTCTCAGGACGCCGGCGCGGAAGCCGGTTTTTGCTCCCGCGGCTCGAGGCGCGAATAGAGCGAAAGGATCACTTCGCGCGGCAAACTCAAGGTGTTGACGAGACGCACCGGCGACGCGGTGGCCAGCATCGAGCGACTGGAGAAATCCACGGCCTTGATCGGCGGATAGCGGACGCCGAGCGGCTGGCGGCCCCGAGTTTGCCAGCGCGCCGCCGCGTCCGGCGCGCCGCACACGAGTCCGCACACCCAAAGACCCGAGGCCGGCGCGCTCGCCTCCAAGGCCGGGTCGCGCGCGATGCGGCTCACCAGCGCCCGATAGGCGGTCGCGTTCGGATGACGGATCAGCACGCCGGCAACTCGATCGATGCGCTGGGCCGTGAGCGGTTGCCGCAACACGTCCGCGAACGCGCCCTGCGCGACCGCAACGTCGCCCTCCGCCTGCGCCACGACGAACTGCATCAGCGACCGCTCGTGCGGCCCGATCCGCGCCGCATAGAAATCGAGCACGGTCTGCGCCTCCCGCGTCGCGCCGAGATCGGCCAATCGCTCCACCTGGTAGGTGGCGTAGAACGGATGCAACGGCCCGCCTCGCGGTTGAGCCCAGCGCTGGAGCACGCGCGCGCCGTGGCGCAGGCCGATCTCGCCTTGGAGCAGCGTCTGCGCCGGCTCGGAGAGGCGCGGCAGCAACGTCCGCGTTGCCTGCAAAAAATCGCCCAACTCCACCGGCGGCAGCGCGCGAACCGCGAGCAGTGCGGAGCGCACCCAAATCGCTTCCTGCGCTTTGTCTTCCACCGCCATTTCCAAACTGAAAACGGCGAGCCGCGGCATGCGATCCACGCCGAGCAGAGTGTCGTGGTAGGCGATGGCCGTCCGGGCCGCTTCGTGCGGCACGCGTCGGCGCAGTTGCTCGAAACCCGCGTCAGCGGCGAAGAAACTGCCCTGGAACATCCCAATCTGCGCAAGCAGCAGGGACGCGGTGTAATTGTTCGCGTCGCGTTCGACCGCGGTCGACAGCGCCAGCTGCGATTCGGCCAGGCGTCCGTCCAGAAACGCGCGGACGGCGCGCTCGAGCAGTTCTTCGGATTGAACGCGCCGAATCTCGGCCCACTTACCCGGCCACGCCACCTGCACAAACCGCACGGGCACGTGGCCCACCACGCGCAACGCCGCAAATCCCGCGAGCGCCGCCGCGAGGTAACCGACGATCAGAAACGCCAGCACGCCTGCAACCACGCGGCCCCAGAACGGCCGCACTTGCGCGGCGGGCACCGAGCAAACCCAGCCCTCGTCGGTTCCGAACAGCAAGGGGCACACGCGGCGGAAGCGCTCCGGCTCGTGCCATCCGAGGACGGCGTCGCATGCGACCATCTTGCCGCGCCCGAGGTCGCTCTCGTTCTGGCACGGGCAACGGCCGCGGCGGCCGCGCAGCACGTAGGCGGTTTTGCGCGTGTTCCAATAGAACGCCGCCCCGACCAATCGCGCGCCATCGGCCAGCCAGCGGGAAATGCGTCGCAGCATGCTGCGCAACTCAGGGCGTGCGCGCAGTCTGCCGGCGCCGACGATAGGCGATCGCGCCGCCGGCCAGCAGTAGAACCCCGAGCTGCGCGTAGGTCGCGGGTTCCGGCACGCGGCCGAACGCGTTCATCGCCGGCGTGATCGCGCCGAGGTCCGCCCACGTCATCTGGTTCTCCGCCGAGCCGTTCGTCAGCGCGGATTTGCTCGCGCCGAAGAGGTCCTGATTGAGCGCGTTCAGCTGCGTCGAGGTATAGGAGATGAACGAAATCATCGTGTTGTCGGTCATCGTCAGCGCGGTGGTGCCCGCCTTGCGGTAGGCGTTGATGCCGTTTTGAAAATCCTGGTAGCTGATCGCGAACGTGAGCCACGCGTCGGCGGTGCCGCCGAAGTTCGCCGTGTCGTTCGCCTGCTGGAGATCGTAGGTGACATTCAACTGCAAGGCCACAGCGGTGGTCTGCGCCGTGTCGATCGTCCAGGTCGTGGTGCTGGGGCCGGTGTTCGCGCCCGCTCCGGGCGTGCCGAAGTAGATCGTGCGCGTGCGGTTGTTCACATTGCCCGAGCCTTCGGACATGACCATGATCACGTCGATGGCACCGTCCTGCCCGAGCGAGCCATCGGCCTTGTAGAGATCCAGCCCGAGCCCGACGTTGCCGCCATTGCCGCCGAACTTGTCGGCGCCCGCGAAGTCATCGAAGCGAAACCGCCACGCGAGATAACTGCCGGTTTTCCCAGTGATCGTGCCGGCATTCTGCAACATGCCGTAGTAGGTCGAGTCTCCCACGAAATCGTCGGTGTGCTGGCCCGTTTGCTGGTCGTTCTGAATGTCAGACATGACAGCGCCAGTGCCGGTCTTCCACGCGTTCCAACCCGTGTTGTTGTTCTGGGTCACGACAACTTGCGCCCGTGCGCCGATCGCGGCGACGGCCACCAACACGCCGAGAATCACGGCGCGGACTGTGCGGTGAGCGGCGTGGTTGTGACTCATCCCGCAGCATCAGTGGCAGGTTTTCTCCCCACTTGAGAACCAAGCAGGTGCACATGGCCACTAGGCCCTAGCGACTAGGGCCTGCTCCGCTTCACGCGCGGTGACGAATCGTGAGCAGGGTGAAATCGTCCCGCGGTTCGCCGCGACTGAAACTGCTGACGGCCTTCATGATCGCCGTGTTCACGGCCGCCGCGGGCTGGTCGCGGTTGGCGCGCACCACGTCGGCGAGCCGGGCGTTGCCGAACTCGCGCCCGTCGTCGTTCGGCGCCTCGGTCAAACCGTCGGTGAACAGCACCAGCGTGCCGCCGACGCTGAAACTCACCTCACGGTCGACGATCGCGCCATCGAACACCTCGCCATCCACCAACCCGAGCGGCATGCCCTCGGAGCCGAGGAATTCGTGAGAAAATTCCGAGCCGACGGTTCGCGCCAGCAAAGGCAACTCGTGCCCGGCCCGGGCGAAGACCACCTGCGAACGTGCAGCGTCGATGATCGCGTAGGTCATCGTCACATACATGCCCGCACGGATGTCGGACGACAGTCCGCGATTCAAATCGCGCAGCGCCGCCGCGGGCGATGCGTGCCGGGGCGCGACCGCGCGCAGCTGGGTGCGGCAGATCGCCATGAGCAACGAAGCCGAGATGCCCTTGCCCGAGACGTCCGCCACCGCGACGCCGAGCCGGCCGCCCTCGAGCGGGAACACGTCGTAGAAATCGCCGCCGACCTTCTGCGCGGCCATGTAGCGCGCGTCGATCTCGAGGCCGGGCATGAGCGGCATCTCGCGCGGCAGGAGCATCTGCTGCACGTCACTCGCGAGCGTGAGGTCGAGATCGATGCGCTGTTTCTCGACTTGGAGCGCGACGAAGTCGGCGTTGTGCACCGCGAGACCCGCCTGCTCGGCGAGCGTTTCGACGAGCGAATAATCGGTGCCGGTGAACGGCAGGCCGTCGGCCGCGTTGCATACGCAGAGCACGCCGATGAGTTTTTCGCGCACCATGATCGGCGCAGCGATGACGGAACGGACAACGAGCGCGGGATCGTCGTGCTTCACGATGCGCGGATCGCCCGGCGCGTTGACGACGAGTTCGCCGCGGCCGGTCGCCGCGACGCGGCCCACGATGCCCTCGCCCACCGGGAACGATTCGGAGCGCAGCACCTGCTCGATGAATTTCGCGCGCGAGCCCATCTGCATGCGCTGCGTATCGCCGATCGGACGGTGCGGCGGGAACAGTCCCTCGACCGCCACGCCGCGCATCATGTCGTCCGCGCCCTTCTCGAAGATGCACGCGCTGAGCGCCCCGGTGCTGAGCATCGAGGCGTGCACGATGCGCTGGAAAAGTTCGTCACGCGAAAGGCGCTCGCCCACCGCGTCGACCATCGTGTGCATGTAGTCGAGGACGATTTGCCGCTCCTCGAGCAGCGACGTCTTTTCCTCTTCAACTCGCGCCGCCTGACGCTTCGCCCGCCAGTAGAAGGCGTAGACGAGAATGGCACCGGCCATCGCGCCAAGGAGGAACAGCATCATGGTCCGAACAAATTGAAACTCCGTCGGCGCAAAGCCCAGCCGATTTCGACGACCGGCGGCGACCACCTGCGGCCTCCGGGCGCAGGAGCGCGAACAACCTGCGCGACCAACTCCGACTTAAAGAAGCCGGACGGCCGAATCAGCGGCCGGTTTCCACCCGGCTGCGCAGAAAGGCGAGCACGTCCTGGAACTTGGCCGCGTTGGCCGAATCGGCGCTGACGAGATTCTCGTGCGCTTCGAGGACGAGCTTGGCGCTCTCGATCTCGTTCTTCTTGGCTTCGGTCAGCGCCTGCGACGTCGAGCCGTCGAAGGAGAGATTCGCGGCGCCGGAGTCGACCGTGGCGAGGCGGTGCAGGCCGAGGTTGCGGATGAGTTCGAGGTTGCGCTCGCCGACGCGCACGAGCGTGAGGCTGCCCGGCGGATTGAGTTTCCGCATCTGCAGCGCGGCGCCCGCGAGGACGCCGAGGAAGGTGCTGTCCATGCTCGTGCACGCCTGAAAATCGAGCGCGAAGCGGGTCTTCCCCTGCTTCACCATCTCGTTGAAGAAATCCTTCAGGCAGCCGCTGTTCGTGAACGCCGCGCGTCCGTCGATGCGAACGAGCACCGGGTCCGAGTAGGCGTTGACGAGGAAGACGGGTTTGGCGGTTTCGGGCATGGGTGAAAGGTAGGGCGAATCCTCTGGATGAGCCGCGGCTCGTCGAGGACGACTCGCCCTACCGTTTTCAGAGTCAGTTCTTCGACACGATTTGGCGAAGCACGTAGGGCAAAATGCCGCCGTGCTGGTAGTAATCGATCTCGATCGGCGTATCGATGCGGCACGCGACGACGACGTCCTGCACCGAGCCGTCCTGGCGCGTGATGCGGAGCGTGAGGTCCTGCTGCGGCTTCACGGCTGGGCTGAGGCCGACGACGTCGTAGGTCTCGGTGCCGTCGAGCCTCAGGGTCTGCGCGGTGACGCCTTCCTTGAACTGCAGGGGCAACACACCCATGCCGACGAGGTTGGAGCGGTGAATGCGCTCGAAGCTTTGCGCGACGACGACCTTCACGCCGAGGAGGTTCGTGCCCTTGGCCGCCCAGTCGCGGGAAGAGCCGGTGCCGTATTCCTGGCCGGCGATGACGATCAGCGGCGTGCCCTTGGCCTGGTAGGCCATCGAGGCGTCGTAGATGGACGTCTCGACGCCGTCGGGCCCGAGCGTGTTGCCGCCTTCCTTGCCGCCGAGCATCAGGTTCTTGATGCGGACGTTGGCGAAGGTGCCGCGGACCATGATGCGATCGTTGCCGCGGCGGGAGCCGTAGGAGTTGAAGTCCTCGAATGTGACGCCGTTCTCGAGGAGGAACTTGCCGGCGGGCGAGGTCTTCTTGATCGCGCCGGCGGGCGAGATGTGATCGGTCGTCACGGAGTCGCCGAAGATGCCGAGCGCGCGGGCGCCGCGGATTTCCTTGATCGTGCCGGGCGACATCGAAAAGTCCGCGAAGAACGGCGGCTCCTGGATGTAGGTCGAGTTCGGTTCGAACGAGTAGACGTTGCCCGTGGTCGACGGGATTTCGTTCCACTTCGGGTTCTGCGCGGCGAAGTCGGTGTAGAGCTTGCGGAACACCTCGGGCTTCAGCGCGGCCTGCATCTGATCGCGAACGTCCTGGATCGTGGGCCAGATGTCCTTGAGGAACACGTCGGCGCCATCCTTGCCCTTGCCGATCGGGTCCTTGGACATGTCGATGTCGGCGCGGCCGGCGAGCGCGAAGGCGACGACGAGCGGCGGCGACATGAGGAAGTTGGCCTTGATGTTCTGGTGGACGCGGGCCTCGAAGTTGCGGTTGCCCGAGAGCACGGAGGCGGCGACGAAATCGTTCTTCACGACGACTTCCTCGATCGCGGGATGCAGCGGGCCGGAGTTGCCGATGCAGGTCGTGCAGCCGTAGCCGACGGTCTGGAAACCGAGCTGGTCAAGATATGGCGTGAGGCCGGTCTTGTTCAGGTAATCGGTCACGACGCGCGAGCCGGGGGCGAGCGAGGACTTCACGAGCGGGTTGGGCTTCAGGCCCTTCTCGACGGCCTTCTTCGCGAGAAGACCGGCCGCGAGCATGACGCTCGGGTTGGAAGTGTTAGTGCAGCTCGTGATCGCGGCGATGAGCACGGAACCGTGCCCAAGCTTGCCCGTGGCGGCGTCGGCGGTGACGTCGACGCGCTTGCCGAACTCGTCGGGCGCTTTGCCAAAACCATTTTCCGTGACCGGCTTTGAGAACGCCGTGACGAAGTTCTCCTTCAGCTTGCCGAGTTCGATGCGGTCCTGCGGGCGCTTCGGGCCGGCGACGCTCGGGACGACGGTCGAGAGGTCGAGCTCGACGACTTGCGAGTAATCGATCTGGCCCTTCTGCGGAATGCCCCAGAGGCCCTGCGCCTTGTAGTAAGCTTCGTAGGTGGCGACGTGCTTTTCGTCTCGGCCGGTGGCGCGGAGATAGTTCGAGCACTCGGCGTCGATCGGGAAGAAGCCCATCGTCGCGCCGTATTCGGGCGCCATGTTGGCGATCGTCGCGCGGTCGACCACCGGCAGCGCGGCGGCGCCGGGGCCGAAGAATTCGACGAATTTGCCGACGACCTTCGTCTTGCGCATGAGCTGCGTGACGGTGAGCGCGAGGTCAGTGGCGGTGACGCCTTCGCGGAGTGCGCCGGTGAGGTGCACGCCGACGACGTCGGGCGTGAGGAAATAGACCGGCTGGCCGAGCATGCCCGCCTCGGCCTCGATACCGCCGACGCCCCAGCCCACGATGCCGATGCCGTTGATCATCGTCGTGTGCGAGTCGGTGCCGACGAGCGTGTCGGGATAATAGACGTCACCCGCGTTGAGCACGCCCTTGGCGAGATACTCCAAGTTGACCTGGTGCACGATGCCGATGCCCGGGGGCACGACCTTGAACGTGTCGAACGCCTGCATGCCCCACTTGAGGAACTGATAGCGCTCGCGGTTGCGCGAGAACTCGAGGTCGAGGTTCTGTTGCAGTGCGCTGGCCGAGCCGGCGAAGTCGACCTGCACGGAGTGGTCGACGACAAGGTCGACCGGCACGAGCGGCTCGATGATCTTCGGGTTCTTACCCATCTTCGCGACGGCGGAGCGCATCGCCGCGAGGTCGACGAGCAGCGGCACGCCGGTGAAGTCCTGCAACACGATGCGCGCGACGACGAACGGGATCTCAGCGGTGCGGGCGGCGTTGGGCTGCCAGGTCGCGAGCTCCTTGATGTTCGATTCGAGCACGCGCTTGCCGTCGCAATTACGCAGCACGGCCTCGAGCACGAGGCGGATGCTGACCGGGAGGCGCGAGACGTTGAAACCGGCTTGCTCGAGCGCGGGCAGCGAGTAGAACTTCTTGCCGCCTTCGAAGGACTGCAGGGTGTTGAAGGGATTCGGGAGGGACATGGTGGAGAGGAAGTAGGAAGTAACAGGTAACAAGTATCAGGACAGAGCCAGTGCCGAAAAATTTGTTGGCACTTGGCCCTTGATACCGGGCACTTCGCGCGCCTCAGCGCGCGAGCGCGGCCTTGACCTTGTCGAAGCTCGGGAGGTCTTTCGGCGTCGGGGTCTGCTCGGAGTATTTGATCACGCCGTCCTGGCCGATGACGAAAGCCGCGCGCGCCGCGGTGTCGCCGACACCGGCGAGGTTCGGGAACACGACGTCGTAGGCCTTCGTGGTCGTCTTGTTCAGGTCGGAGAGCAGCGTGACGGTGATCTTGTTGGCCTTGGCCCAAGCCTCGTGGGTGAACGGGCTGTCGACGCTGATGCCGTAGACCGCCGCGCCGAGATCGGCGTAGCCGGAGAGGCCGTTCGAGATGTCGCACATCTCCGCCGTGCAGACGCCGGTGTAGGCCAGCGGGAAGAACAGCAGCACGACCTGCTGCTTGCCGAAGTGGTCGCTGAGCTTGATGTCTTTGAGACCGTCCGCGGTCTTGGTCTTCAGGGTGAAATCCGGGGCTTTGGTGCCGACTGCGAGAGCCATGATGGGTGTGGGTTGTGTGGGTTCGTGGGAGCGGGCGCCGGGAGGCAAACCCGCAGCGAAAGAAGGGCCAAAGTAGAGCCCCGCTCAAGCGCGCGGCAACCCCCTTTTCGCGATATGAGTCGCCTTACTTTTTTCGCGGCCCACGTCATTAGCTGACGTCGCGCGAAGACCGGCCGAGCCACGAACGTCCCCCCGCAATCGCATTTCCTGCACAGCCAATAAATGCGGAGGTTCCGCCGTTGCGACTCCACGAGCCACCGAGCAGCATCTCCGTTCGGGGGGATCACAATCGATCGTTGGCGTGCGCTATGGAAAATTCGATTCAGCCGCATTCGGCTCCCAAACTTATTGTCGGTGTTGGTGCTTCCGCTGGTGGCCTCCGGGCTTTGGAAGCTCTCTTTCACGAGATGCCAGCCGACACCGGCTGCAGCTTCGTCGTCGTGCAGCACCTTTCGCCGGATTTCCGCAGTCTCATGGACGATCTGCTCAGTCGCCAGACGGCGATCAAGATCCGCCATGCCGAGCACGACATGCCGCTCGAAGCCGACACGATCTATCTCAACCCGCCGAAAAAACTCACGCATCTCGTCGGCGGGCGCCTGCAACTCACCGATCGCGCCGCCGAGCGCGCCTTTGAGCAGCCGATCAACACCTTCCTCGAATCCGCAGCCGAATCCTTCGGGCCCTGCGCCGTCGCGATCATACTCTCCGGCACCGGCACCGACGGCACTGAAGGCGCGCGGTCCGTCAGCGCCGCCGGCGGTCTCGTGATCGTCCAGGAGCCGACCACGGCCGAGTTCGACGGCATGCCCGTGAGCGCGCTGCAAACGCGCTGCGCGGACTACGTGCTCGCGCCCGCGGCCATGCCCGCGGCGGTCGCCGCGTTCGCACGCGATCCTGCATCCCGCCCGTGCCTGAATGGATCGGACGGCGCGGTCCCCGCCGAAACAGGCCAGCACATCCACGAATTCGCCCCGACGTTCCGCCTCCTGAAGGAGCGCTACGGCCTCGATTTCTCCCTCTACAAAATCGCCACGGTCCAGCGTCGCATCGTCCGTCGCGCCGCCCTGTCGGGCAATCCCGACGCCGGCTCGTTCATGAAGACCCTCGAGTCCGATCCGGCGGAACTCGACCGTCTCTACCGGGATTTGCTCATCGGGGTCACCGAGTTTTTCCGCGATCCTGCCGCATTCGCCGCGCTGCGCCGGTTGGTCTACGAACCGTTGCTGCGCGCCCGCCACGAGAACGAGATTCGCGTTTGGGTGGCGGGCTGCGCCACCGGCGAGGAGGCCTACTCGCACGCCATCCTCCTCGCCGAGGTCGCGCGCGACTGCGATTTCCAGGGCCGCATCGCGATCTTCGCGACCGACGCCCATCGCTCGTCGCTCGAGTTCGCCTCCGCCGGTTGCTACAGCGCCGATCGCCTCGTCGGTCTCACCGACGCGATGCGCGAACGCTACTTCCACGCCGAGCGCGACGGCACCTTCCGCGTCGCCGCGGAAATCCGGCAGCGCGTCGTCTTCGCGCCGCACAACCTGCTCAGCGATCCGCCGTTCACGAAGATGCACGTCGTGAGCTGCCGCAACCTTCTCATCTACCTCACGCCCACCGCACAGGAACGGGCGATCTCCCTGCTCCACTACGCGCTGCGCCGCGGCGGCGTGATGATGCTCGGCTTGAGCGAGGGCGTGGGCCGCTTTGCCCCGAATTTCGATGTGCTCGACGGCAAGGAAAAGCTCTTCCGCAAGATTCGCGACGCTCACCTCCCCAGCCAGCTGCGCACCTCCGTCTCCCCGCGCGTCGAGCCCACCCGGTCCGCGACGGGCAACGGCTTTTCTCCCGCGGCGTCGCTGCCGCGCGGCCTGCTCCACGCCTACGATCAACTCCTCGCGCGCCACCTGCCCCCGGGCTTCATCATCCACCCCGACGGCGGCATCCTCCACTACATCGGCGACAGCGCCCGCTTCCTCGACCCGCAACACGGCCTCGCCTCCGACAACATCCTCGCGCGCACCCACGGCGACCTGCGCCTCGCCCTCTCGACGCTCCTCCCCACGGTTCAACGGCAACTTTCCGCCCAGCAAAGTCGGAGCGTTCGCGTCGATCGCGCCGACGCCGATTCCGTCTTGCTCGACATCGTCGTCACGCCGCTCTCCGAGGAACGTTCCGGCGCGCTGCTGCTGCACGTCGCCCTGACTCCCGTCGCCGCACCCGCGCGCCCCGCCGAGGCCACCGCCAACGGCACCGCGCCCATCGACTTCTCCCACGACGCCGAGCAAGCCCGCCGCATCGCCGACCTCGAGCAGGAACTCGTCACCACCAAGGACAGCCTGCAATCCACCGTCGAAGAGTTGCAGGCCACCAACGAGGAACTCCAGGCCGCCAACGAGGAGATGCTCGCCGCCAACGAGGAACTCCAATCGACCAACGAGGAACTCCACTCCGTCAACGAAGAGCTCTACACGGTGAACGCCGAGTTCGAGCGCAAGAACACCGAGCTCAACCAGACCGTCGCCGACCTCGACAATCTCCTCGGCGCCACCGATGCCGGCACGCTCTTCCTCGACCGCGACCTCCGCATCCGCCGTTTCAATCCCGCCATCCAGGCCACCTTCAACCTCCTCCCACAGGACCTCGGCCGCTCCATCGAGCATATCGCGTATCACCTCTCCAATCAGACCCAGATGATCGAGGAGGCCCGCCGCGTCATCGAGACCGGCCAGCCCTCCGAAGCCGAGGAACGCACGCGCGACGGCCGCTACCTTCTCCGCCGCATCCTTCCCTTCCACGGCAACGCCCGCGCCATCGAGGGAGTCGTCCTCACCTTCACCCGCATCGATCTCATCAAGGAGATGCAGACCAAGCTCGACCTCGCGATGGCCTCCGCCCGCCTCGTCTGGTGGGAATGGGATCTCCAGACCGACCGCCTTCTCACCCACGCCAGCAACTGGTGCATCCTCGGCTACTCCATCGACTCCCTCACGCCCACCTCCGCCACCTGGTTCAAACTCACCCACCCCGACGACCTCGACAACGTCCGCCAGTCCATCGAGGACGCTCTCGCCGGCAAAACCGTCGACTGGGAATGCGAGCACCGCCTCCTCGCGCAGGATAAAACCTGGCGTTGGGTCCTCAACAAAGGCCGCATCATCAAGCGCACCCCCGACGGCCGCCCGCTCCAACTCATCGGCACCACGCAGGACATCCATCACCGCAAAGTCGCCGAGTTCCACCTCCGCCAACTCAGCCAAGCCATCGAGCAGGCCGACGCCGGCGTCATGGTCACCGAGGCCGACGGCACCATCGAGTTCGTCAACACCGCCTTCCTCCGCACCAGCGGCTACGAAGCCGCGGACGTCATCGGCCGCAACCCGCGCTTCCTCAACTCCGGTCATCACCCGCCGGAATTCTTCGCCCAACTCTGGGCCACGATCAGCCGCGGCGACGTCTGGCGCGGCGAGATCGTCAACAAGCGACGCGACGGCGACCTCTTCACCGAACGCGTCTCCATCACGCCCCTGCGCCAGCGCGACGGCCGCATCACGCACTTCGTCGCCGTCCTCGACGATATCACCGCGCTCAAGGTCTCCGACGACGCCCGCCGCCGCCTCGAAACCCAGCTCCTCCAATCCCAGAAAATGGAGACGCTCGGCACCCTCGCCGGCGGCATCGCGCACGACTTCAACAACCTCCTCACCGGCATCCTCGGCTACGCCAGCCTCGCCCGCGGCGAAGTGCCGCCCGGCAGCGCCGCCCTCACGCACATCGACGCCGTCGACATCGCCGCCCGCCGCGCCGCCGATCTCGTCCACCGCATCCTCGCGTTCAGCCGCCACCACGCGCCCACGCAGGTGCCGATCGTCGCCGCCAAATACGTCCGCGAGCTCGCGCTGATGCTCCGCCCCAGCCTCCCGGCCACCATCGAACTCGTCATCAACGACCAATCCGAAGACGCGTCCGTCATCATCGACCCGGTGCAATTCGAGCAGGTCGTCATGAACCTCTGCACCAACGCCGCCCAAGCCATCGGCACGCGACAAAGCGCCATCCGCCTCGACCTCACCGTCGTTCGCCTCGACGAGCCGCAGCAATTCGACGTCGGCTCCCTCGCCGCCGGCCGTTACCTCCGGCTCACCATCGCCGACAACGGCCCCGGCATCCCACCCGAAGTCCTCCCGCGCATCTTCGATCCCTTCTTCACCACCAAGGATCCCCAGCGCGGCACCGGCCTCGGCCTCGCCATCGTCCAAAACATCGTCACCGCCCAAGGCGGCGCCGTCGCCGTCCAATCCACCCTCGGTGTCGGCACCGTCTTCTCCGTCTACCTGCCGCTGCTCGGCGTCACGGAGCGACCGGCCGCCCTGCCGCCCCTCGGGTCACGCGCCCCATCCTTGAACAGCGCTTCGCCGGTCGGTCCCACCGCCCGACTCGACGGCGTCACCGTCTTCGTCGTCGACGACGAGCAGTTCGTCGCCGACCTCACCAAGCTCACGCTCGAGACCGCCGGCGCGAAAGTCACCGCGTTCTATCGCCCCGAAGACTGCTTCGCCGCGCTCACCGCCAATCCCGCCGCCGCGCAACTCCTCGTCACCGACCAGATCATGCCCGGCATCTCCGGCTCCGAGCTCATCGCCCAGCTCCGCGCGAAAGGTTGCACCGTGCCCGCGCTGCTCGTTTCCGGCTACTCCCGCGGCGCCAACGTCCCCAAGCTTCAAGCGTTCGGTTCCTGCCGCTTCCTCACGAAACCCTTCGAACGGAAAACCCTCCTCGCCGAACTCACCGCGCTCCTCGCCACCGCGTCCCAGCGGGCCGACCAGACCAACGACACCTGATCGGCACCCTCCGCCCGCAGCGAGCGCTCGCTTCAGGGTTGCGACACTTTCAGTCGGAAAAACACCTGCGGCCGGCCGGCCATCGCGACGCGCCCCTGCCAGGTTTCGGTCGCACCCGCGACCGTGCGCGCGTGCGTGACGCCGCTCGTGGTCCACGTCGCCAGATCCGTCGACACCTCCACCGCATAAGTCACATCCGTGCGGTCCGCCGGCCGCGTGTAAGTGAATATCCAATCCGTGCCGTCGTTGCTGGCCACCGGCGCCGGCGCGGCCTCCGCCACCTTCGGCTCCCGGCCAAGCGCGTATTCGGTCAGGTTGGACAGACCATCCCCGTCCGGATCAGCGGACGGTCCACCCACCGCCGGATCGAGCATCTGCTGGGCACTGAATCTCGCCAGCGACCACGACTGAAACGGCGGCAACGGACTCGTCAGGATCGTCCCGCTGTTGCCGGTGACAACCAGCATGGAGCCGTTCGAGCCGCTGAACTGGAGCGTGTTGGCGCTCGGCGTCGTGACGCTGTTCCACGTCACCGCGTCCCGGCTCGTCAGCAGCGTGCCCGCTAAACCAGTCACGACGAACTGTCCCGACGAACAATCGATGCGGAACAAGGTCGTGGTCGTTCCTGACGATCGGCTCGTCCAATTTTGCCCATCGGGACTCGTGAGGATGGTCCCGTCGTTGACCACCGCGACAAACTGCCCGACGCCCCAAGTCGCCCCGAGGATTGTGTTGGCTGTGTCGGAGGCTCGCGTGGTCCACGTGATCCCATTCGGACTGGTGCACACCGCCCGCGCCGCGCGCAAGACCGGAGGCGCGACGTGGCGCATTGCGCTCTTGCGCCCGCGCCGCCCCGCCCCGTTAACTCGCCCCTCGATCATGCACGACATCCTGGCCGAACTCGAGTGGCGTGGCCTCTACGCCGACAGCACAGACCGCGAAGCGCTGAGCAAGCGCCTCGCCGAAGGTCCGCTCGCGCTGTATTGCGGCTTCGACCCCACCGCCGACTCGCTCCACGTCGGCAATCTCGTGCCGCTCTTCGCGCTCCGCCGCTTCCAACTCGCCGGCCACCACCCCATCGCCCTCGCCGGCGGCGCCACTGGCATGGTCGGCGACCCGTCCGGCAAATCCGACGAGCGCAACCTCCAGACGCCCGAGCAAGTCGCGCACAACATCGCCGCCGTCCGCGCCCAGCTCGCCAAGTTCCTCGAATTCGACGCCGCCAAGACTCCGGCCAACAATCCCGCCCGCCTCGTCAACAACGGCGACTGGATCGGCCCGATGTCCTTCCTCGAATTCCTCCGCGACGTCGGCAAGCACGTCACGGTGAACTCGATGGTCGCGAAGGACTCCGTCCGCTCCCGCATGGAAGACCGCGCCAGCGGCATCAGCTTCACGGAGTTCAGCTACATGCTGCTCCAAGGCTACGACTTCTTCCACCTGCGCAAGGAGTTCAACTGCGAGCTCCAAGTCGGCGCCACCGACCAGTGGGGCAACATCACCGTCGGCACCGAGCTCACCCGCAAGAAACTCGGCGCCACCGTCTGGGGCCTCGTCTTCCCGCTGCTGACGAAGTCCGACGGCACCAAATACGGCAAGACCGCCACCGGCACCGTCTGGCTCGATCCGAAGAAAACGAGCCCGTATCGCTTCTACCAATTCTTCGTGAACGCCGATGACGCCGACGTCATCAAGCTCCTCAAGACGCTCACGTTCCTCTCGCGCGACGAGATCACCGCGCTCGAAAACGAACTGGAGGCCAACCCCGGTGCCCGCGCCGCGCAGAAGGCCCTCGCCCGCGAGATGACCACGCTCGTGCACGGCACCGACGCCCTCGCTGCCGCGCTCAAGGCCAGCGAAATCCTCTTCGGCGGCTCGCTCGACGGCGTGACCGAGGAAATCTTCCACGACGTCGTGGGCGAAGTCCCAACCAAGGACCTCGAACGCGCGAAGCTCGACGGAGCCGGCGCGCCGATCATCGACCTCGTCGTGGCCGCAGGCCTCGAACCCTCGAAAGGCGCCGCGCGCAAATCCCTCGAAGCCGGCGGCGTCTACCTGAACAACGTCCGCGCCGACCTCTCACGCGCCGTCACGAGCGCCGACCTGCTCTTCGGCAAGTATCTCCTCCTTCGCAAAGGCAAGCGCAGCTACGCCGTCCTCACGGCGAAGTGATTCTCTCCTGCCCACAGTCGCACAGAATTAAACTGCGGCAAAGTGGGCTCTCACAAATTCCACTAACCGCGATTGTGGGGGCAAAGAATCGGTGGATACGTAAATGGTGTCCCTGGCTCTATGGCGCGGAAAATATTCAAGCGGCGCTTCCTCACTCTTCAGACGGGCCGCAAGCTCATCCCATGTCTCCATACGTTCGACTGGCGCCACAATCCAATCCGGCATCGCTGAATAAGAAACTAACTTATTAGGCAGCCATCCACGAACGCTAATCCGCCACTCTACCGCACTACTGCTAAGCCACACCCCGTCATCGTCGTCCCCCTTTTCGCTGAAGATGATACCTTCTGGAAACATCTCAGCAATTCGATCGGTTGACTTCAAAAAATACCAAACGAACTCCACCATCTCCGAACACTCACCGTCCGGCGGCGGCGGAGCGTCCATGTGCTCGATGCGGTTTCTAATCTGCATCAGCTTCTGCACCATGATCGGTCGAATTAGACCGAAAAACTCCATTTGTGCGAGGAGCTCCGCCGGCTTTTCACTAATAGGTATCCGTTTGAATCGGTAGCGATCGTTGAGGTGCTTTATCCGAAAATCGACCGCGCGCTTCAGAACGGTGATTACCTCTGCGCGGTCGTGTTCATCTCCTTTCCGACTAAGGACAATATGAGCACGCCGCCAAAGCTCATGCGGTCTGCGCATTTTTTGACGCTCCACCACCGAGCCGCTCTCCCAGCGAACTTCCCACTTAAATACCTCGGGACTGATCCAAATATTATTCACCGCAGCGTGGCATAGCTGAGCAGCAAGCGGTGCGTCGAGCACTCAAGTTACAACATTACCGTATGCGACATTCGCGCATCGTTTCAACGCGCGACTCCGCTTCGAGCGCCGCGTAGGCGTCGTTCGGATCGATGATCTTTCGCCCGAGGATTTCTTCGAGCTGCGCCTGCGTGTAGGCCGGCTTCGCGTGCGCCGTGGATTTCGTGCCGTATTGCTGAAGGTTCGACGCGAAGATCCCCGCCGCACTGATCGGCAGGAAATCCTCGTAGCGCAGTCCCTCGATCGCCACGAGGCCTTCGCGCGCGAGCACCACGAGATCGTTCGTCTTCAGCAAGCCCATCTTTGCGGCCGCACGGCCGGACTCCGTCGCGCTGAAGCGCGCGAACACGAGTCCCTGCGCCACGAGTTCGATCAGCGTCTGCGGGAACGACGCAAAGGCCTCGCTCGCCAATCGCTCGTAGGCGGCGAAATCCTTTTTCGCCAACCCGGCATGCTCGGACTTCGCGAGATCCGCCGCCGCCAGGCAACGGTCGTAGAGCGCGCGCCCCTTCGGCGTCGTGGCGTAGAAGCGCTGCTCGATTTCGCCGAAGCGCGCCGTGTGCGTCGCGTTCACGACCGTGCCGTCGGCGTTGGTGAACTGCACCGGCTCTGTCAGCGCCTTGTAGGAATCCTGCCGCAGCAGCACCGGCACATTGGTCGGCGGGCCTTCCGTCGAGTCCTTGAAACCCGCATGTTTCTGCCGCGCGAGATTGAGATCGTCGCTCTGCAGGCGCTGCACCAGTCCGTCGACGCTCGCGGCAAGCGCATCTTTCCCGAGCGGCGCCGGATGAAACGCCGCGAGTTGCGCGGCGGTGAGGTGCTTGAAGTGCAGCCGCAGGTAATCGCGGTCGCACTGCGCCACGAAATGCCCGAGCGCGAACGTCGCGTGCTGCCGGAAACCGGCCTCGCCGAGTTCGCCGAGGCAGAACTTCATCGCGCTCGTGTAGAGGTCCATCCACAGCGTGTTCGGCGTGAGGTGATTCAGGTGGTGCGACTCGAAGCACGCGATGTCCGCCGCGATCTTGAAGCCCGCCTGGCTCAGCTCCGTGTAGAGCGCGTGGTCGCGCGCACGGCCGGTCCATTTGAAAATGCGCTCCGTCGCTTCGCCGATGAGCGCGTTCGCGTCGGCCCACGCGAGCCCGCCGTCGCGTTCTCCTTTTTCAATCAACTCCTTCGCGCGCGCGGAAAACACCTGCCGCGACGCCAGCAACGCCTCGATGCGCGCCCGCGTGGCGGCGTCGAAATAGTCCGTCATCAGCAACGACGTGAAGACACGGTGCTCGGGATTCGACCGCGAGCGGAACGCCGTCGCGATGATCGGCTGACTCTTCGCGCCGACGTTCGTCATGTCGTAGAACGCATGCGGCTCCATCGCGAACTGCGCGAAGAACCGCCCGATCCAGCGATACTCGTCCGGCCGGCCGATGCGGATCGCCCCGTGGCGCTCTCCGCTCGTCTTCTCCAGTTGCTCGGCGCTGATCGCGAAGCCGCGCCAGAGCTGCGCGAGCAGCGTGCAGAGCGACTCGTTCACGACGCGGTTCACCAGCAGGGACCGGTCGTAGAGCGGAACCTCGTGTCCGAACATGCGGGACAATTCGGCGAAGAGCCGGTGTTGCATCTCGAGTTTGTCGGCGTGGGCGGCGGTCATGAGAACCGCCCAGAAAACCGCCCCGCCCTCCGAATGCAAGGAGCCACCCGCTAGCCGCACGGCCAAGACGCGCCCGAGCGGTCAGCGATCAGTCCCCTCTGCTCTCAGCACAACCCTCTCCGCGTCCGTCCTCCATTCTCCGTCCTAGGTCCTCCGTCCTCCGCTCCGCCCTCAGCGCGCCGTGAACTTCAATCCCGCGATCCCTGCCACGATCAGCACCATGCACGCGAGCCGCGCGGCCGTCGCCGGCTCCTTGAACAGCACGATGCCCGCGATCGCCGTGCCCACCGCGCCGATGCCCGTCCAGATCGCGTAGCTCGTCCCGAGCGGCAGCCCTTTAACCGCCTGCGCGAGGCACCAGAAGCTCGCCAGCATCAGCACGACCGTCACGACGCTCGGCACCAGCTTCGAAAAGCCGTCCGTGTATTTCAGCCCGACCGCCCAGGAAATTTCGAGCAAGCCGGCGACGATGAGCCAGAGCCAAGGCATGCGCGGAACAAGAAGTAACCGGGCCCAAGTAACAAGAGCCAAGAAGCACGCTTCCGCCCCGTCGCGCACCCGCCCGTCTTTTGATACCTCTCCCATGATCCTAGCTACTTCGCGCGGCGCCCCGCCGCGCGCGCACCTCATCCTTTCGGCGTAACCACCCTTCCCAAGCTCTGCGTATCGTCGCGCAAAGCCTGCACAGAGCCTCCGGCCAAGCGCGACTAGACTCAGAAAAAACCACGCCGCGTCGCGCGACCACCCCCGCCCGAGCGGCCTCCCGCCCATGACTGCCCCCGCCCGTCCGAAACCCTTCCTCCAGCCGGAATATTGCAAAGGCTGCCTCCGCTGCGTCGACGCGTGCCCCAAGCACTGCATCGAACCCGGCTCCGAGATCAACCCCGCCACCGGTCTCATCCCGGTCGAACTCCACCTCGACGCCTGCAACGGCTGCTCGCTCTGCATGCAGGCGTGCCCCGAGCCGTTCGGCCTCCGCCCCGAAACCGAGCGCGCGCACGAAGACCATTCCGGTCGCGGCGACGATTTCGACCTGCAGGATCCCGCGAAACTCTTCGGCCCCAAGCCGCGCCCCAGTGATCCCGCCGCCGACGAACGCGACACCGTCATCGCCGCTCCCGCCTGCGAACCACTCGTCTTGAAGGGCAACTACGCCGCCGCCATCGGCGCGCTCTTTGCCGGCTGCCGCCATGTCTTCGGCTATCCGATCACGCCCTCGACCGAAGGCGCCGAGCTCATGGCCAAGATCCTCCCGAAACTCGGCGGCGCGTTCGTCCAGGCCGTCTCCGAAACCGCCGCCGTCAACATGATGTATGGCGCCGGCGGCGCCGGCGTGCCGTGCATGACCTTCACCAGCGGCCCCGGCTTCTCTCTCATGCTCGAAGGCGTCAGCTACATGATCGGCGCGGAGCTGCCGGGCGTCTTCGTCAACGTCATGCGCGGCGGCCCCGGCCTCGGCAACCTCGGCCCCGAACAAGCCGACATCAAACTCGCCTGCCGCGGCCTCGGCCACGGCAACACGCACGCCATCGTCCTCGCGCCGGGCACACCGCAGGAGATGCTCGATCTCACAATCGACGCCTTCACGCTCGCCTTCCGCTACCGCTCGCCGGTCGTGATCCTCGGCGACGGCTACCTCGGCCAGATGACCGGCATCGTCAAACTCCCCGAGACGATGCTCCGCCGCGGCAAACCCTCCTGGTCCGTCTGCGGCGACCGCGACCACCGCCACAATCTCATCTCGTCGATCGAGCTCCTCGAAACCGACCTCGAGAAACGCAACGAGCACCTCAACCGCAAATACACCGCCATCGCCCGCCGCGAACAGCGCGCCGATCTCTACCGTTGCGAAGACGCCGACGTCGTCATCGTCGCCTGCAACACGCCCGCCCGCATGGCCAAGGGCGCCGTCGAAGTCGCTCGCGCCGAAGGCCTGAAGGTCGGTCTCTTCCGCCCGATCACGCTCTGGCCCTTCCCCATCAGCGCGCTCGCCGATCTCCTCCCGCAGACGAAGCGCCTCATCGTCGTCGAAGCCGGCCCCGGCCAGCTCGAGGACGAACTGCGCCTCGCGCTCAGCCACGCCGGCTTCGCCACGCCGCGCATCGAACACGTCCGCCGCCACGGCGGCGTTCTCCCGTCCCAACGCGAAATCCTCAACCAACTCCTCGGCACGCCAGCCGCGTCGCACGCCTAAAACGAATCGTTCTCGTTCCTCGTTCTCTTTCTCGTTCTCTCCGCCAAACGCACGCATCTCACCCGACGAGAGAACGAGAACGAGTAAGAGAACGAGGAACGAGGCAGCCCCCACCAACCCTTTTCCCCCACTCCTCATGAGCGGTGTTTTCTACGAAAAATTCGAGCGCCACGCCCACGGCGAAGGCCTCAAGGCCCACAGCACGCACTACTGCCCCGGCTGCGGCCACGGCGTCGTCCACCGCGACATCGCCGATATCCTCAAGGAACTCGACGCGCAGGACCGCACGATCTTCATCTCGCCGGTCGGCTGCTCGGTGTTCGCTTACTACTACTTCGACACCGGCAACTCGCAGGCCGCCCACGGCCGCGCGCCCGCCGTTGCCCTCGGCCACAAGCTCGCCGCGCCCGACTCGCTCGTCATCTCCTACCAAGGCGACGGCGACCTCGCGTCCATCGGCCTCGCCGAAACCATCTCCATCGCGCAGATGGGCGTGCCGCTCACGGTCATCTTCATCAACAACGCGATCTACGGCATGACCGGCGGACAACTCGCGCCGACCTCCCTCACCGGCCAAAAAACCGCCACGAGCCCCGACGGCCGCGGTCGCGCTCACGGCCAGCCGCTCAAGATGGCCGAGCTCATCGCGCAACTCGACGGCCCGATCTACGTCGAACGCGTCGCGCTCTACGACGCCAAGAACCGCGTCAAAGCCCGCCGCGCGATCAAGAAGGCGCTGCAGAACCAGCTCGAAGGCCGCGGCTACTCGTTCATCGAAGTCCTCTCCGAGTGCCCCACGCATCTGAAGCTCTCGCCCGTCGAGGCGGAGAAATGGGTGCAGGAAAACATGGAGCCCGTCTACCCGCTCGGCGTGAAGAAAGACGTCAGCGCCACCACCGAACCGTGGTTCAAGGGCCCGCGTCCGTCCTACGAGCCCGAGGAAGTCCTCGGCCTCGCCGGCGCCGAGCCCGCGCTCGCCGAGAAGCGCCGCACCGAGTGGCCCGCGCACGTCGCCAAGCGCGACCTCTCCTTTAAGTTCGCCGGTTCCGGCGGCGACGGCGCGCAAACCGCCGCGCTGCTCCTCGTCCGCGCGGCTATCGAACTCGGCTACGACGCCACGCACATTCCCGCCTACGGCCCCGAGTCGCGCGGTGGCACCAGCTACGCCGATGTCCACATCGCCGCCACCGAGGTGCTCAACCCCGCCGCGCCCGAGCCCGACGTCCTCGTCGCCTTCAACGCCCCGAGCCTCACCAAATTCGCGCACACCGTCGTCCCCGGCGGCACGATCCTCTACGACAGCACGATCGTCACCGTCGCGCCGACCGACCTGCCCGCCGGCCGCCACATCCTCGGCATTCCGTTCACGAAGATCGCCGCCGACCTCGGCAAGCCGATGGTGAAAAACGTCGTCGCCCTCGGCGCGCTGCAGTCGGCCACGAAGCTCCTCCCCGACGACGCACTGATCGAGACGCTCGCCCACGTCCTCAAGGACAAGGCCGCCGTCCTCCCGCTCAACCGCTCCGCCTACGCCGCCGGCCTCGCCGCCGTCACGCCCGCCACGGTCTGATCCCCTCGTTCTCGTTCCTCGTTCTCTTTCTCGTTCTCTCCGCAGAACGCAGGCGCCTCAAACCACGAGAGAACGAGAACGAGTAAGAGAACGAGAACGATAGAAGCCGCCATGCCCGCATCCGGTTCAGTCGCCCCGCCCCGCTCCGCCTTCCTCTGCGAAACCGAGGCCTACGACCTTCTCGCACGCGCCGGCCTGCGTCCGCCGCGTCACGGCCTCGTCGGCGGCGCGCTGCCATTCGTGCCCGGCGAGCCGATCGTGCTGAAAGGGCTCGGCGACGAACTCTGGCACAAGTCCGAGCTCGGTTGCGTGCGCTTTCTCCCCTTCGACGCCGCGCGCCTCGGGGACGAAGCCGCCGCGATGCGCCGCCGCGTCGAAGCCGAAGGCCTCACGTGGATCGACGCTCTCGTCTGCGAACGCATCGCCATCCAGCGCAACCGCGATGTGCCCTCGGAAGCCTTCGTCTCTCTCTCGCGCGCCGACGCCGGCTGGGTCGTGCTCTGCGGCTTCGGCGGTCTGCAAGCCAACGCCCTCGCCGAACTCGCGCCGCCGTGCCGCTGGCCCGTTGAAGTCGTCACGCCGGAGCAGGCACTAACGGAATTCTCCGCGCACTTGCTCGGCCGCGCGTGGCTGGGCGGTTTGCGCGATTCGCATCCGCTCACGACGACCGAAGACCTGCGCGTGTTCTTCGAATCGCTCTGGCAACTCGCCGCGCTCGCGGACGAGCAAGGCCTTGCGCTCGTCGAACTCAATCCCGTCGCGCTCGACCCGAACGGCACGCCGCGCCCGCTCGACGCCGTGGGCCGCTACGCTCCGCCCGCCGCGGAACGTCTCGCTCCGTCGCCCGACTTCCTCCCCGCGCTCCGCCAGCCGCGCCGCATCGCCCTCGCCGGCGTCTCCGCGCAGGAAGGCGGCGTCGGCCGCACGATCCTCGAGAACCTCCGCCGTTACGCTCTGCCGCCCGGCGACCTGATCCTCATCAAGCCCGGGCAAAGCGAGTTCCTCGGTCTGCCATGTTTCCCTGACGTCGCCGCGTTGCGCGACGCCCCCGTCGATCTTCTGATCCTCGCGCTCCCGGCACCCGCCGCAGCGGCCACGCTCGAAGCGCTCATCGCCCAAGGCGGCGGCGCCACCTGCGTCGCCCTCGTCGCCGGCGGCATCGGCGACGGCGCCGACACGCACGGCCTCGGCGCACGCTTGAGCGCACTGCTCCGCGAAACGCGCGCCGCCGGCCGCTGGACGCCCGCCGTGCTCGGCCCGAATTTCCTCGGTCACTGGTCACCCGCGCTCGACCTCGACACGTCGTTCATTCCGACCGAAAAACTCGCCGCGCCCGCCTGCACCGGCGGCGCCCTCACGCTGCTTTCGCAAAGCGGCGCGTTTCTCCTCTGCCGCCGCTCACGCCAGCCGTCGCTCCGCTTCGGCCTCGGCGTCGCTCTCGGCAACCAGATGGACGTGGCGATGCCCGACGTCCTCGCCGCGCTTGCCCGCGAAGAGCACCCCGGCCCCGTCGCGTGCTACGTCGAGGGTTTCGGTCCCGGCCATCTCGCGCCCTTCGCCGCCGCCGCGCGCTCGCTCGCGCAGCGCGGCTCGCGCGTTCTGTTGCACCGCGCCGGCCGCACCGCCGCCGGCCAAGCCGCCGCCGCCAGCCACACCGGCGCGATGGCCGGCGACCTCGCGCTCGAACGCGAATTGCTCGAACGCTCCGGCGTGCGCTTCACCGCGAGCATCGCGGAGTTCGACGCCGCGCTCGCCTGGCTCGCCGCGTATCCGCGTCTCGCGAAAGGCCCGGTCGCGCTGCTCACCAACGCCGGTTTCGAGAGCGTGAACGGTTCCGATCTCTTCGGCACCGCGTTGCCCGCCGCCACGCTGGGCGCTCCCGCCACCGAGGAGCTCACGCATCTGCTCGCCGCGAAGAATTTGGGCGGACTCGTCAGTCCCCGTTTGCCCCTCGACCTAACTCCCATGGCTGACGAGTCCGCCTACCTCGCCACCGCCGAGCTGCTCCTGCGCGAATGCGCCGTGCTCGTCGTCGGCCTCGTGCCGTTCACGCGCAAGCTCGGCACCGACGCCCCCGCTGCCGCGCGCTTCGCTTCGCAACTCGCCGCGCTCGCCCGCGCCGCCGGCAAGCCGCTCGCCGTCGCGATCGACGCGGGCGCCGACTACGAGAGCTACCGCACCGCATTCGCCGCGGAGAACGTGCCGACGTTCGACCGCATCGAATCCGCGCTGCTTGGCCTGCGCGCGCTGTAGTGCCGCGCGCGGACGCGCGGCGCGTTGTCCTCTGCGCGATGTCCGCAACACCGCGAACCGGCACCGCGCGGCGTTACGCCGACTCGAGGTGGGAAATCAGGTCTTTCAGCAGCGCGATCTGGCGATTGCGCGTCTCGACCTGCCACGGTTGGTCGAACGGCCGGGCGTATTCAGCCCCCGCGAGCGCGTCGCGCACAAGTCGGAGGTAATCCGTATCGGCGCCCCGATACGCGCTCGGCGATTCGTAACCGGAAATGGAGATCGGCAGGAAACTTCCTTGCAGCAGAAACACGTCCGAATCGCTCAAGCCACGCGTGGTGTCTTCCCACGCCTGCTTCACCGCAGCCGGGGCGTCGGGCGGCGGAAAGGTCCACGTCTTCGCCTTCCCCACCATCTGAAAGCCGTCGCGATCGACGTCGCGCGCGCTACCCGGCGAACGCAGCAGATTGATCGCGCCTTCTTCGGATAATTTTTCCGGGTCAATCGCGTCCGCCAAGGCGTGCATGTGCCGCAACACCTCGCGCTCATCGGAGCTCAGCCCGCGCAAAAATTCCTCCGGCGCAGCTTCGGCGTTCGATTGCTCGGCGCGTTGGATCAGCTGTTCGAATTGCGCGGCGTAATGCTCCACCTCCTCCCGGCGCTCGCCGCTGATTCCGCGCTGGAAATATTTCGCCATCCACGCCCGGAACTCGGCGCGCTGTCCATCGACTCCCTCGGCCGCGCCGGACCCGGCACTTTTTTCCGCATCGGACGCTGCCAACCGGGAACAGGTGAGGCCGCTGGCCTGCTCGCTGGTCGTTTCAAAGGAAGAGGAGACGGAGGAGGATATGTTCATGGGGGATGATACCGGTCGAATTTGCCGGGCGACGCGCCCGGCGCCCTTCCCTTCGCAACGGACGTGCCAAATGCCGGCACGATTCGCCGTGCCGTCACACCGCGCGCCAAGACGTTGTCCGACGACGACGAAGCGGCGCGCCATCGCGACGACGTCAACCGGCGAGAAACTTCGCCGCCGCATCCTCATCCACGAGCCACACGACTTTATCGCGGATGCTCTTCATCACCTGCGCCGGCACCCGCTGCGGGTTGAACTCTCCCGCCAGCACGCGGTGCAGCACCTCGGCCTTGCTCGCGCCGAGCACCATGACGACGACCAACCCGCACGCCTTCAAACCGCTGGGCGTCAGCGTGAGTCGCCATCCTTTTTCCGGCACATCGATTGCCGCAAAATACGAGCCGCCGTCGTCGCGCAGCAGCGGGCTGCCGGGGAAAAGCGACAGCGTGTGGCCGTCGTCGCCCATCCCCGCGAAGCACACGTCGAAGGTGCGATCGCGGCCGAACCACGGCGCGTTGATCCGGCCGAACTCGAGCGCCGCCATCGCCGGCGGCACGCTGGTCGACCAAGGGTGCTTGCGATCCGGAGGGATGCCGAGCGGCTTCAGCAGGAGCCGGTCCGCGTTGCCGAAATTGCTCTCGAACGAATCCGGCCGCACGTAGCGCTCGTCGCTGACGAACCAATGTGTCGTCGCCACCGTCGTCGGCGACAGCGCGTCCTTCGCCACGCACCACTGATACCACTCCTTCGGCGTCGCGCCGCCGGTGAGCGCCCACGTGAAATGCTTCCGCGGCGGCGTCTGTCCGCGCTGGCCTTCCGCCACGAACACCGCCGTGCGGAAACAGTCTTCCTTCGTGCCGATGAACACGCGACCGTAGCTGGAGCTGAGTTCCTTCATCCTGCGCTCATGGAGCGCAGGAAAGAGACAAGTGCCAAGGAGCAAGTGCCGCGCAGGCGCGAAGCAGCGCAGCGGTCAGCTATCAGCTGTCAGCTGTCAGCGATCAGCTCTCAGCCTTGATTCTCACGTATCTTGCAGGGTCGGGTCGCCGACCGCTGACCGCTGATCGCTGATCGCTGATTGCTGATTGCTGACCGCTGATCGCTCCCCGCTCAGTAAAACATCGCCTCGCTCAACGCGTCGGCCGGCTCGAGCAGACGCGCGGTCGCCGTGAGCGTCGTGCGGCCGTGGCCGAGATCGCCTTCGAACTCCGCCACGCGATCCACGAGGTCGGCCGACCAGATGAACTTCTTCCCCGCCGCGCCGTAGTCGAACGCGATGGAGAAGCAGCCGGTGCAATCCTGGCCAGTGACATTGAACGCCAGTGCGTCCGCGTTCGCGCCGCAACGCGCGAGGCCTTTCTTCAACCAACCGCTCATCGCCGCCGCCTCGGGCGCGAAGTCGCGGCGATGCCGGATCGTCACGCCGCGCAGGCCGGCAACGATGTCCGCCGGCGCGTAGCGGCTGAGGAACTGACCGATCGTCTGTCGCAGCGGACGCGTCCGCGTATACGCGAGATCGCGCACCGCCGAGGGATTCGGCCACGGAAACGTGAACGCATCCTCCGGCACCACCGCGCTGTCGAACAGCACGCGGCGCGACCGCGTCAGCAGGTAATCGTAGGCCGCGAGACGATTCGCCGCCGAAAAACGATGCGCCCAGTAATACAGCGGCAGATCGGTCGAGAGGCAGACCGACACTTGGTTTTGCAGGAAATCGTGCGTGCCCACCGGATACGCGAGCACCACGAACTCGCAGCAGCGCGTGTCCTTGCCCGATTTGCCGAGGAAGCACTCGCCGTAGATTTTTGCGCGGAAAAGTTTCTCCGCCGCGGGATCGCGCTCCGGACAAAGCACGACGACGCGACAGGGGTAACGCTTCGCGAACTCGACCGTGTTGCGGAATTGCTCCTCCGCATCCTCCGGCGTCGTGTTGAGGCCGAGGTGCAGCACGAGGTTGAGCTGCGTCGCACGGCTGTCCTTCGCCGGCGTATCGGCCCAGAGTTTTTGGAAACCGGTATTGATGCCGCCGACCGGCACCTCGAGTCCGGGCAGGGCGTTGAAGATCGCGTGCATCAGCGGCGGGAAGTGGGAAGTGCCAGGAAGCAAGGACGGAGAGGCGCGCTTGGGTGCACAGGGCGTGAATGAGCGTTCATCCTGATACTTGATTCTTGTCTCTTGTTGCTTGTCGGCGCTCGCGCCGACTCACGGCTCTCTCCAGCTGTGCCCATTCGCGGCGAGGAGATCCGCCGCAGCCTTCGGGCCCCACGAACCGGCGCTGTAAGAATCCATACCGGCGCGGCTCTGCTGCTTCCAGTGTTCGAGGATCGGAGTCATCAGCTCCCACGAGCGCTCCGTTTCGTCGCCGCGGATGAAGAGCGTGCCGTCACCGATCATCGCATCGAGCACGAGGCGCTCGTAGGCCTCGGGCGTGTTCGAGCCGAAGGTCGTGGCGTATTTGAAGTTCATCTTCACCGGCTGCGTGCGCGTCTCGAGGCCGGGGATCTTCGCGTTGAGGATCATGCTCATGCCCTCGTCGGGCTGGATCTGGAATGCGAGCGTGTTGGCCGCGAGTTGGAAGCGGTCCGACTCGGCGAAGATGTTTCCGGGCGCGCGCTTGAAGCGGATCGCGATCTCGGTCACGCGCCGCGCCATGCGTTTGCCGGAGCGGATGTAGAACGGCACGCCGTTCCAGCGCCAGTTGTTGATGTTGAGGCGCAGCGCGGCGTAGGTCTCGGTCGCACTCGTCGGCGAGACGTCCTTCTCGGTCAGGTAGCCGGGCACGGGTTTGCCGGCGAGCAGGCCCTCGGCGTATTGCGCGCGCGCGACGTCGGCCTGCGGTCCTTCGAGGCGTAAGGGCTGGATCGCGCGGAGCAGCTTCACCTTCTCGTCGCGGATCGCCTCGGCATCGAGCGACACGGGCGGCTCCATCGCGGTGAGCGCGACGAGCTGCATCGTGTGATTCTGGATCATGTCGCGCAGCGCGCCGCTCTGCTCGTAGTAGCCGGCGCGGGCCTCGACACCGACTTCCTCGGCGACGGTGATCTGCACGTGGTCGATGAAGTTGCGGTTCCAGAGCGGCTCGAAGATCGCGTTGGCGAACCGCTGCACGAGCAGGTCCTGCACGGTCTCTTTGCCGAGGTAATGATCGATGCGGAAGACCTGCGACTCCTCGAACACGGACGTCAGCTCCTTGTTCAGCGCCTGCGCGCTGGCGAGGTCCTTGCCGAACGGTTTTTCGATGATGACCTTCGACTGCGTCACCTGCCCGAGGTGGCGCGCGGCGAGTCCGCTGGTGCCGAGATTCTGGATGATCGGCGCGAAGACCGACGGCGGCGTCGAGATGTAGAACAGCGCCTGCACGTCCTGTCCGATCTGCTTTTCGAGTGCGCTGATTTTCTCAGCCAGCTTCGTGAACGCCGCCGCCTCGTCGTAACCGCCGCTCACGTAGACCGTGCGCGGCGCCAGACGCGACCACACGTCGTCTCGCAGTTCACGGCGCGAGAATTCCTTGATCGCATCGACCGACAGCGCCTGAAATTCCGCGTCGGGCATCGGTTTGCGCCCGTAGCCGATGAGAAAGAAGTCCGCGGGCAGCAGGCCATCGAGCGCGAGATTGTAGATCGCGGGGATGAGCTTGCGCGCCGTGAGGTCGCCCGAGGCGCCGAAGATGACGACCACCGTGGGCGGAGCGCCGCGGTGTTTGCTGAGGCCGTGGAGGAACGGATGCCGTTCGTGGTCGGACATGAGCGGCACCATGCGCCGCCCCCGGAAAATCGCCAAGGAATTATTCCCCGATGACACGAGCACGTGACGCGGTCGCGGAGGACGGAATACGGACGACGGAGAACGGAAATTTTTCGACGACGACAAAATTTCGCGCGCGCACTCTTCGGTAGGGGCGCTTGCCCTCAAGCACCCTTCGGCTCGCCGCGCGGCCACAGTCCCGAGCGCGGTTGAGGGCAACCGCCCCTACCCGCGCGTCCTCCGTCTTCAGTCCTCAGTCCTCCTCCGCCGTCCTCACCGCGCGTTGTCGCGCACCTGATCGATCGATCCGCTCTGCCGCGCGACGTGGTAGCCCTTTGGGAACAGCGGCACGTTTTCGAAATGCATGCACTGCGGCGGGAGGCGGTCGCTCAGCGCCACCTCCACGACGTCGAAGCGGAACGTCCGCGGCGGCGCCGACAGCGCGCTGAGATACGCGTGCACCGCCCGTTGCAGCACGCGCTTCTTGCGGCGATCCACGGCGTAGTAGCCGGGCACGAGGGCGTCGGCGCTGCGCGCCTTCACCTCGACGAACACCAGCACCTCGCCATCGCGCGCGACAAGGTCGATCTCGTCCCGCCGGTCACGCGGGCTCCGCCAGTTGCGGGCGACGATCGCGAAGCCGTGCCGCTTCGCCAGAAAATCCGCAGCCGCCGCCTCGCCGCGCGCGCCGGCTGCGGCCGCCTCGGGAGTTTCCCCGCTCGGCGCCGCGAATTTCATCCACACGTCGTTGAGCCACGCGAGCATGGGTAGTTCGCCCTCGACGACGCGGTTTTTTTGACCTACAGGCAAGAGCGATTTAGCTCGCCGCCCTTCCTTCTCTACCCACGCGGCGCCTCGTCACCTGACCTGACATGGCCAATCCCAGCAACCTCACCGGCACGCTTCGGCGATCGCTGCTCATCAAAGTCATTTCGAAGCCGGCGCCGAGCCGCGAGGATGTCGCCTCCGTCATCGAACTCACCGCGAGCAAAGTCGTCGAGGCGCTCCAGGCGCAGTCCATGACGCTCTACCTCGTCGAGGGCGGCGAGATCGCGTTCAAGCAGGTCTACTACTCGCCGACGCTCTGGGGTCAGGACAAGGACAAGGAACTCCAGTTCAAGGAGACCGCCAAAAAACTCCTCGCGCTCAAGCTTCCCGCCGGCACCGGCAACGTCGGCAAGGTCATCCAGACCGGCGAACCGCTTTTCTTCAGCAACAAGGGCCCCGAGGCCGCGTCGCTGAAAAACATGAACACGGGCTTCGAGGTCCACTCGATGCTCACCGTGCCGCTGAAGACCAACATCGTCATCGGCGCCATCCAGGTCCTCAACAAGGAGCCGTCCGCCGGCACCAACGGCCAGTTCACGGCGAAGGACCTGAGTGTTCTCCAAGAAGTCGCCGAGTATTCCTCCTCGCTCATCCAGCGCATGCTGGACCCGAAATTCCAGCTCAGCGCCGAGGACACCGCGAAATTCATCGCCCGCTTCACCGATCTCCCGCTCGTCACCAAAGTCGAGGAGGGCGAAGTCGACGAAAAACTCGTCGAGGTCATCGGCGACGCCGTCATCCGCCGCGAACAGGTTTTCCCCGTCAAGAAAGTCGGCACCAACGGCATCAGCGTGCTGATGACCAACCCGCTCGACTACGCCAAGCGCGAGTCGTTCCAGACCGCCTGCGAACTCCACATCGAGGACGTCCGCGTCATCCCCGCCACCTACCTCGACGAGCTCCTCAAGAAACACTTCAAGGACTCCAAGCCCGCCGCCGGCCCCAAGGTCGAGCACGACGACGTCGACATCACCGAGGTCGCCGACCTCATCGGCGGCGCCTACTCCGGCGACGGCAACGCCGAGGTGAAGGCCGAGGAACTCGACAAGGAGGACTCCGCCCCGATCATCCAGCTCGTCAACCGCATCATCGAGGACGCCTACATCGCCGGCGCATCGGACATCCACATCGAGCCGCAAGAAAAGGAGCTCATGGTCCGCTACCGCATCGACGGCATGTGCATCGAGAAGCTCCGCCTCCCGAAACAAGTCGTCGGCGCCATGGTCGCCCGCCTGAAGATCATGTGCAACCTCGACATCTCCGAGCGTCGGTTGCCGCAGGACGGACGCATCGTCTTCAAAAAATACACGAAGAAGAACATCGACATCGACCTCCGCGTCGCCACCGGTCCGATGAACCACGGTGAGAAGGTCGTCATGCGTATTCTCGACAAACAGAAGTCCACGCTGCCGCTCCCCGCCCTCGGCTTCTCCGACGAGAATCTCCAGAAATACCGCGACTGCATCCGTCAGCCCTACGGCATGATTCTCCACTGCGGCCCGACCGGCTCCGGCAAGTCGATGACGCTCTACTCCGCGCTCGGCGAAGTGAACACGCCCGACGTGAACATCCAGACCGCGGAAGACCCGATCGAATACACGCTCGGCGGCATCAACCAGATGCAGATGAACCGCCAGATCGGCCTCACCTTCGCCCGTGCGCTGCGCTGCTACCTGCGCATGGACCCCGACATCATCCTCGTCGGCGAAATCCGCGACGAGGAAACCGCCGGCATCGCCGTCGAAGCCGCGCTCACCGGCCACTTGCTCGTCTCCACGCTCCACACCAACGACGCACCCTCCACCGTCGCGCGCCTCGGCGAGATGGGCGTCGAGGTGTTCAACATTTCCGCGTCGCTCGTCTGCGTCTGCGCCCAGCGCCTCCTCCGCCGCGTCTGCAAGAACTGCAAAGTGAAATACAAGCCCGAGGGCCGCGAGTGGGAGATCCTCCGCAAAGCGCTCCAACTCGAAGGCGACGCGCCCGAGATTTTCAAAGCCAACCCCGGCGGCTGCCATATTTGCGGCGGCACCGGCTACAAGGGCCGTGTCGGCATCCACGAGCTGATGACGAACTCCGAGGAGCTCACCGAAGCCATCAACAAGGAAGCCGAAGTCGCCGAGCTGAAACGCGTCGCGATGAAGAACGGCATGAAGACGCTCCACCAAGATTCGATGCTGAAGGTGAAAATGGGCCTCACCACGATGGAAGACGCGTTGGCCAATGTGCCGCCGGACTTGATCCTGTAAGAGATCGGAGCGGTCAGCTTTCAGCGATCAGCGTTCCGGAACGCCAGCGCTTCGCGGGCGCGCTCCCCCCAACCGCGCTCACGCGGCCACTCGCGCGGCGCTACCGTTCTCCGTCTTCGGTCCTCCGTCCTCAGTCCTCCGTCTTCCGTCTCCGCAATGAGACTTGCTGGTCCGCGCCCGCCGACCCAGCCTCCGCCCGTCACGGGCCAGACGCGCGCCGACGTCCTCGGCGCCCCACTCCACGCACTCCGTCCCCGCTCGTCCGCCTCCAGCGACGTCTGCCCGCGCGACAGCGCGCCTGCATCTCGACCTTCGCGGCGCCCGGTTTCCGGCCGTCCGCTTTCGCCCCCCGCTCCTCGTTCACGCCCCCGTGTTCCCCATGAAAACCCGACTCCTCCTGCTCACTCCCCTCGTGGCGCTCGGCGCCATCCTCGTCCTCGCCCAACAGCGCCCCGCCGCCGGCGCCAAGCTCGACCTCTCCGAAGCCGCCAAGGAAATCCAGTTCCCCCGCAAAGGCTGGACCGACCAGACCCCCGCCGAAGGGGCCAAAAGCGGACAGAAGCAACCGTTCCAGTTCGAGACTCCCGGCGCCGCCGGCTCCAGCGCACTGGCGAGCGAACTCGCCTCCATCCGCGCCGCGCTCGGCGTGCAATCCGAATACATGAAGGGCCTGCGCGCCCACCTCAACACCCTCGAGCAACAAGTCGTCCAACTTCAGGAACACGTCGCCCGCCTCGAACAGAAAGTCGCCACCGCCACCGCACCCGCCACCCCCAACAACAACTGAGCCATGCCCACCGACGCCCAACTCGACGCCGCCGTCGCCCACGCGCAGACCGCCGCGCAAGCCACGAAAGTCCCCGCCGAATCTCTCGCCACCACGCACGCCCAAGCCGTGTGGACACCCGAGATGCTCCGCTTCCTCACCGCGTGGACTTTCGGCTTCATGGCGTTCTCCGTGCTCGTTTGCGCCGTGCTGCTCTGGCGCACCTCCGCCACCGGCCTGACCATCCTCCGCGTGATCGGCATCGTGACGATCATCGGCCTCTCCGCGCTCCTGCTCTTCGTCGGCTACAGCAACGAGCAACTCACGCCCATCGTCGGCCTCTTCGGTGCGATCGCCGGCTACCTCCTCGGCAAAGACAGCCCGCCCGCCGCGCCGACGCCACCCACCAATCAATAGCGTCTCCGCCGCGCCAGCGCCACGCCCGCCAACGCGCACGCCCCCGCGATCGCCGCATACGTCGACGGCTCCGGCACGGCCGAGATGGTGAACGACCCGCCGGCCTGCCCTCCCGTTGACCCGTCGGCCGTGAAAACCTCGTTGAACATCTCGATCGTCGCGCCGGATGCCATGCCGCCGATCCGAAACACGTTCCCGGTTCCGTCCTCGAAATGGATCTGCAGCAGCGACGGCGGAGTCTTGAGGTCCGTGTCGGCCGCGATGGCCGCTGCCGTGCCATTCCACCCGTAGCCGACCACGTCGACCGAGGTCCACGTTTTCGCTCCGGTCGTCAGCGACATCGAGATCAGCGAAGCCACCGGAAACGCGTAGAACGGATGCGCCGCCTCGACGCCATCGAACATCTCTCCCGCCGGCACGAACAACACCTGCGGATGCTGGGTGAGATCGAACGTGAACGTCGCGCTGAACGTCGCGGGAAACTCCGTGATTCCGAAGAGTTCCGCGGACTCTTGTCCTTTGAGGTTCCTCGGGTCGAACGAGCCCGTCACCTGATACGTCACCACCTGCGCGGGCAACGAGCCCACGCCCGCCACGAGCCACGCCACACCGCACAGAGCAAGCCACCACCGGAATCGTGCATTCATCGCGCGCAAACACGCCCGCGCCGCCGCCGCGCACAACTCCTCTTTCGACCAGGGTGCACCGGTAGGGGCGCTTGACCCCAAGCGCCATTCGGCTCCCGCACCCACACGCACCGTGGAACGACCAAGCCACTTCTCCCTTGCGGCACCGACGCGCGGCGCAATCTTGTTTCCGCGGCCGGGCCATCCGCATCCCTGCGTCTTCCATGAAAACGATCCGTGCGCTCTTGCCGCTCCTGCTCGCACTGCTCTCGGCCGCATCCACCGCCGCGACCGAACCGGACAATCCCACGCTCGAATTCAAACGCCTCGATCTGCTCAACAAGCGCACCCTTCGCGACGTCGTCGTGCGCTCCTACGACGCCAAGACTGACAAATTCCTCGTCATCGCGGGCGGCAAGGCGATGACGATCCCCGCGAGCCTGGTGCCGGCGCCCTTCGCCGATCAGCTCCGCCAAAACGCGCCCGCTAGCGGCGGCACGGTTTCCAGCGGCACAGACCCAATTCCGCCGCCGCGCACCGTCACCTCGTCAAACACCTCGCCGCCCGCGACCGCGCCTGCGCCCGATGCCTCCGCCACCGCGGCCGCCGCTCACCGCGCCGCCGCCATCGACCGCGCGCTCACGTTCTACCGCTACGAATACGTCGCCGGCTCCGCCGCGATGCGCGTCGACAGCGTGAAGATCGACGCCGAGCCCGCCCGCGCCGTCCCCGGCTGGTCCGGCCGCTACCGCACCCTCGGCAAAGCCTACCTCGAACTCTTCGACACCAAAGGCTGGAGCGCCACGCGCGCCCAAAGCTCCTTCGAGATCATCACCGAGCAGAAGCCCGACGAGCCCATCGTCGTCATCGACTTCTCGCGCAAGAGCTGAGCCCGCCGCAGCGCCCGCGCCCCACTTTCGCGTTGCCCGTCCCGTCCCGCTCGCAAAAAGTCCTGACGCGAAACCGTTCGGCGGGGCCAAGCTGCTCGGTTACCCAAGACACCTCGGTTGCGGGCCACGGTGGCCTGCTTCGCTCGACCTCGCGCCTTTCCTTGCTGTGACCAAACACACCACCTCCGAAGAACAGCAGTTCCTCGACGACCTCGACAAGAAGCTCTGGAACGCCGCCGACCGCCTCCGCTCCAACCTCGACGCCGCCGTCTACAAGCACGCCGTCCTCGGTCTCATCTTCCTCAAATACGTCTCCGACGCCTTCGATCTCCGCCGCGAGGAACTCGAAGCCTCCTTCCGCGACCCGAAGAGCGACTACTTTCTCGACCGGGCCGATTACAAGACCGACGCCGCCTACGCCAAGGCCATCCATGACGAACTGGAGGACCGCGACTACTTCACCGAGAAAAACGTCTTCTGGGTTCCGCCCCTCGCCCGCTGGAAAACCATCCGCGAAAACGCCGCTCTCGCGCCCGACACCGAGATCGAGATCCGCAACGGCAAGACCGAGAAATACACCTTCCGCTCCGCCGCCCGCCTGATCGACGACGCCCTCGAAGCCGTCGAAAAAGAAAACCCCCGCCTCAAGGGCGTCATCGAGAAAAACCGCTACATGCAGCTCCAGATCGAGCCCGCCAAGCTCGTCGGCCTCATCAGCGAAGTCGTCTCTTCCATCCCCTTCCGCCACGCCAGCCTCAACGCCAAGGACATCCTCGGCCACGTCTACGAATACTTCCTCGGCCAGTTCGCCTTGGCCGAGGGCAAGAAGGGCGGCCAATACTACACCCCGAAAAGCATCGTCTCCGTCATCGTCGCGATGCTCGAGCCCTACTCCGGCAAGGTTTACGACCCCGCCATGGGCTCCGGCGGCTTCTTCGTGCAGAGCGAGGCCTTCATCGAGGCCCACGGCGGCCGGCTCGGCGCGATCTCCGTTTACGGCCAGGAGAGCAACCCCACCACCTGGCGCCTCGCCGCGATGAACATGGCGATCCGCGGCATCGACTTCAATTTCGGCAAACAACCCGCCGACACCTTCCTCAACGACCAGCACCCCGACCTCCGCGCCGACTACGTGATGGCCAACCCGCCCTTCAACATCAGCGAATGGTGGGACGGCCGGCTGGAAGGCGACCCGCGCTGGGCTTACGGCACGCCGCCGAAGAGCAACGCCAACTTCGCCTGGGTGCAGCACATGCTCCACCACCTCGCCCCGCACGGCTCCATGGCCCTGCTGCTCGCCAACGGCTCCATGTCGTCCAACACCAAGGGCGAAGGCGACATCCGCCGCGCGCTCGTCGAAGCCGACCTCGTCGAGTGCATGCTCGCCCTCCCCGGCCAGCTCTTCACCAACACCCAAATCCCCGCCTGCGTCTGGTTCCTCACCAAGAACAAAAAAGGTAGGGCGAACCGTCCCGGTGAGCCGAAGACCCGGGACCGCTCCGGCCAGATCCTCTTCATCGACGCCCGCCAGCTCGGCTACATGAAGGACCGCGTCCTCCGCGACTTCACCCCCGCCGACCTCGAAAAGATCAGCGGCACCTTCCGCGCCTGGAAACGCGGTAAGGATTACGCCGACGTCAAAGGCTTCTGCAAATCCGCCACCCTCGCCGAGATCGCCGCCCACGGCCACGTGCTCACCCCCGGCCGCTACGTCGGCGCCGAGGACATCGCGGACGACGGCGAACCCTTCGACGAAAAGATGCAGAAGCTCGTCACCGAGCTAAACGCCCAATTCGCCGAGTCGGCGAAACTGGAGCAGGCCATCAAAGCGAATTTGGAGGGACTCGGGTATGGCCGCTGAGTCAGTAGCTTGGGACTCAGTTCCTCTCGAGACTCTTGCCGAGGAAACATCTCCTATCACCTACGGCGTCGTAAAGCCGGGTGACGAGGGAGAGGTGCCTTTCGTTCGGGGAGGCGATATTGCCGGTGGCCGTGTATTGATTGAGCAGCTCAGAACCATCACAGCCGAAGTGTCGCAGCAGTATCGCCGAACGTTACTCCGAGGTGGGGAATTGCTGGTATCGTTGGTCGGCAATCCGGGGCAGGTTGCAATTGCTCCCGCATCTCTCGCTGGGGCCAACATCGCCAGGCAGGTCGGTTTGGTGCGACTCAGACGTGGGGTAGATTCTGGATTCGTTAGTTACTTTCTTCAGTCACCCAAAGGACAAGAAGCGCTGGGGGCACAGTCTTTGGGCTCCGTCCAACAAGTCATCAACTTGAGGGACCTCAAAACTGTTAAGGTCCCGCTTCCGCCCCTCCCCGAACAAAAAGCCATCGCGCGAATCCTCGGGACGCTGGACGACAAGATCGAGTTGAACCGGCGGATGAACGCGACGCTGGAGGCGATGGCGCGGGCGCTGTTCCAGAGCTGGTTCGTGGATTTCGACCCCGTCCACGCCAAAGCCGCCGGCCGCCAACCCTCCGACATGGCCGAGAAAACCGCCGCCCTCTTCCCCGCTACCTTCCAAGACTCCGAACTCGGAAAAATTCCGGACGGGTGGCGTGTCGGCTCTATTTACGAGGCGGCCGACGTCATCTACGGCGCCCCGTTTTCCTCAAAGCAGTTCAACGAAGACGGGGACGGAAAGCCGCTGATCCGTATTCGTGACTTGGCCGACGAAAGCCCCGGAGTTTGCACGCCTGAAGTTCACCCCAAAGGCCATATGGTCCAGCCCGGCGATGTGGTTGTCGGCATGGACGGTGAATTCCGCGCCTATCTTTGGGGCGGAGTGCCAGCATGGTTGAACCAGCGAGTGTGCGTCTTCGCCCCCAAGCCCGCTTATTCCGCCGCATTCGTCCGCAACAGCATCATTGCTCCACTTGCCCACGTTGAGGCGACGGAGACGGCAACGACCGTCATTCACCTCGGAAAAAACGACATCGACCGATTCAAGGTGATCATTCCGTCGCCGGAAATTCACGCCGCCTTCGCCAAGCTCTGCCAACCTTGGTATGACCGGATCGTCGCGAACAAACAACAAACCCGCACCCTCGCCACCCTGCGCGACACGCTGCTGCCGAAGCTGCTGAGCGGGGAAGTCGAGGTGGCGAACTAGCATTTTCTCACGGGCCAAACTCAGAACCTCAACCATGCCCACTACGCTCGCGTGCAACGCTCATCAACGCCCCATCGGCCAAGGTGGCTTTTATTCCGCCACCCTCCAGATCAGGAATCGCGATGTCTATACCTTCGTCTACGATTGCGGCTCGCTCACCGATGCAACCCGGCTGTCCGATGAGATCGCAGAATTCAGCCGTGAGCTCCGGCATCGTCCGCTCGATTTACTGGTGCTTTCGCATCTCGATGCCGATCATGTGAACGGCGTCGACGAGCTGTTGCGGACCACGCACGGCGTCAAAGATGTATTCTTGCCCTACCTTTCACCGCTGGAAAGGGCAATCTACGTTGCCCGCTACCCGAACCAGCCTGAAAGCTACTACAATCTGTTGGCCGATCCCGTCGCGACTCTCCGGGGACTAGGGGCCGAGAACGTTTACCTCGTGGGAGAGAGCAACGGGGATGGCGATGGAGATCAATTCGGACAAAATGATCCCGGGCCGGATTTTCTGAAGCGCCTTAACGATCTCCCGGCACTCAAGCTCGAGACTGACCGGTTGGTCGCCGAAAAGCGGATCGATGCGGCTCATGCTGCTGAATCCGGACAAGCGGCACCGGCCCCCGCCAAGGGAATATCCGACGCAGGCGCCATGACGATCTCAGGATTATGGCGGCTCAGGATGTTTCAAAAGCAGGGCTTGCGCGCGGCCATTGAGAAAGTGGTTGCTGCCGGCAACTATGGTGTGGTTCCAGCGACCGGCGAATCGAACGACGAGCGCCGCTGCCGTGAGTTTCTAGGGGAGATCGAAGCCGCCCTCGGTGGTCAACCTGTCACCAATCAGAGCATCCTGCAGACATTGCGCACAGAAAAGGGGCGGAAAGCCCTGCGAACCGCCTATCAAAAGGTGTCATCCGTCCATAACGAGGTGAGCCTATGCCTTTGGCACGGGCCAGCGTTCACTGCATCCCCCTCAAGGGTCTTTCATGCGCACGCCAGTGGCGCCACGGCCATGGCGACCATCCTCGGTGCTTGCTGGCGGCGTTGTCACTCGTGGTTCCACCGCGAGGGCGAGGTCGGGTGCCTACTCACCGGGGATATTGCGCTCAAAGGGGTCACGCTGACGAAATTCAAGAAACACTATGCGTGGGAACTCCCGAGCACTTGGTTGCTACAAATTCCGCATCATGGGTCGCGTTACAACGTCGAGCTCGACGGCGACCTATTTGACGACGGGCACCGACTAGGCTTCACGAGTGCGGGGCTGCGCAACAGCTACCTGCACCCGCATCTCGACGTCATCGAGTGTCTGCACTATGGATTCGATTTCGACGTGCTTTGGAGCCACGAACGCCGCGGGGTCGGTTTTTTTATCGAAGTTACGTTCTCATAAATATCTCAGCTTCCATCTATAAAGGCAGTAAACCCATGAGCACCTGGCTCTACCAACTGAACGCCCAAGATTGGTCGCCCGAGACTTTCCGCTACGAAATCTGGGAAGGAGTGCGCTGGCATTGGGGCTACGGCACCAAACGTGGCGGCGACGGCGAGAACCCAAAGACCGGTGACACGGTTGTCTTCTTCTACGCGCGCACCGGCGGCAACGACCCGGGCATCTACGGTTGGGCCGTGCTCGACCGCTGCGAACCTGACGACCACCGCCTCTATTTCGTGCCGGCTGCTCCCACCAATTACCTGAAGATGACGCCCTGGTGGGACAAGGACGCGGAGAGCCTCACCGACCGGATCCGCGGCTCGGTGAAGCAAGGCACGCTCTGGCGGGTCGATGTCGACGATACGACGTCCCTCCGGGCCGGAGTCCGCCGGTGGTTGGCGGGAAAATAAACAGCGGCAAACTCATGGACGCGCGAGTCACCGAGTTTCACTGCATCATGCCGATGGCCAATGTGCCCTCGATCATGGAGCACGGCATCCTGTCCTACGACCGGGCGTCCAAGTTGAAACACCACTCGGTCGCCATGCAGCCGGTGCAGGATCGCCGCGACGTCAAGCGCGTGCCGGGCGGCCTCATGCTGCACCATTACGCGAACCTCTACTTTCACGCCCGTAATCCAATGATGTTTGCCCGGCAGGAGCAGGCGTCCGATCTCTGCGTGCTTTGCGTGTCGCGGAGCATTGCCCAGCTCGACGGCGTGGTCTTCGCGGATCGCAATGCCTCCAGCGACTGGGTGCGTTTCCTGCATCCCTCTCAGGCGGACTTGCTGGACTTCGACGCCATTTATGCGGCGGACTGGCGCGACACGGACCGTTTTCGCTACTTCGAGAAAAAGTCGAAGAAATGCGCCGAGGTGCTCGTGCCTCGTCTCGTGGAGCCGCGCTTCATCGCCGGCGCCGCCGTGGTCGATCAGGCGGCCGAAACCAGGTTGCGTCAGCTCGGTTTCGCTCTTTCCGTCCGGATCGATCCGCATTTGTTTTTCCGCTAACCCGCTCGCACGCCGTTCCTCATGTTCAAGGCTCTCATCGGAGATCTCTTCACCAGCAAAGCCCAGACGATCGTCAACACGGTCAACACCGTCGGCGTGATGGGCAAAGGGGTCGCGTTGGAGTTCAAGAACCGCTTTCCCGCGATGTTCGAAGACTATGTCGCGCGCTGCGACCGCCAGCAGGTGAAGCTGGGCGAGCCGTATCTCTATCGCGATCTCGCCGGGGCGATGATCGTCAACTTTCCGACCAAAGAGCACTGGCGCGCCGCCTCCCGGCTGGCTGACATCGAGCGCGGCCTCGATTACTTCGTCCAGCACTACGCGGAATGGGGCGTCGAGAGCATCGCCTTTCCACCGCTCGGCTGCGGCAACGGTGGACTCGACTGGTCGGACGTCGGACCGTTGATCTATGGCAAGCTTCACCGCCTGCCCATTTCCATCGAAGTTTACGCGCCCTATGGCACGCCGAAGGGCGAACTGACAGACGAGTTTCTCGGTGGCCCGGCGCAGATGAGCCTCGAGGGACGCGGGCGCACGTTCGCCAAATTGAACCCCGAATGGGTCGTTCTCATGGAGGTGCTGCGCGAACTTTCGAGCCAACCTTACGCCCCGCCGGTCGGACGGGTGATCTTCCAGAAAATCTGTTATGTGCTGACCGAGATGGGTGTGAAGACCGGCTTCGAGTTCGGCAAGGGCAGCTATGGCCCATTCGCCGATAACGTAAAACTGGCGCTGCATGACTTCGCCAATCGCAACTGGCTCCAAGAGGAGCGCCTCGGCCAGATGCTCGCGCTGCGCGTCGGACCACAATACGAAAAGGATCGCGAGCGTTTCTCCGCGACTATCGCCGAGCATCGGAAGCGGATCGTCAAGACGGTCGACCTCTTCAGCCGCATCAAGAACACCGATCAGGCCGAGGAGCTGGTCACGGTTCTATACGCCAGCCGCGAGTTGAAAAGATCCTTGCCGCAACAAGAGGTCGCCGAGCAGGCGTTGCTGGAATACGTGCTCCACTGGAAGAAGGCGTGGCGGGAGCAGCCCAAACAGGAGGCGGTCGCGATGGCGATCCGCAGCCTGGTCATGCTGGGCTGGATGAAGCTGCAATTCAGCGAATCGCTGCCGGAGGCCGTGTAATCAGCCGCCGGCGATGCCACCGAAGACCAACTCGAACCGCAGCGCCTCGGCTGCTTCCGCCGTAACGGCGACGATCTTCGATCCCGGCTCGCGCCGGCGATTTCGTGCGGTCGCCGCATGAATCCTCCCCTTCAACTCCACTCACATTCACGGGCCGTGAATCCTTCGATCCGACGACGATCATGTCCTATGTTCCCGCCCGTGCCCTCGAGCTTCTAAGAACCGGCGCCCAGCAACCGGCCGCCACCTTCCGCGACGGACAGGAGGAAGCCATCCGTCATGTCGTGGAAGGCCGCGGCCGGTTGCTCGTCGTGCAAAAGACCGGCTGGGGAAAGAGCTTCGTCTATTTCATCGCGACCAAGCTGCTGCGCGAGCAGGGCCTCGGTCCGGCGATCTTGATTTCCCCGCTGCTGGCCCTGATGCGCAACCAAATCGCCGCCGCCGAGCGGATGGGCGTGCGCGCGGTGACCATCCATTCGGAGAACAGAGCCGAGTGGACGGACGCCGAGGCGCAGTTGGCGCGCGACGAGGTGGACATCCTCCTGATCTCGCCGGAGCGGCTGGCCAACGAGCATTTCCGCTCGGAGGTCCTCGCGTCGATCGCGGGCCGGGTCTCGCTGCTGGTGGTGGACGAGGCGCATTGCATCTCGGATTGGGGCCACGATTTCCGGCCGCACTACCGGTTCATCGAACGCATCGTCCGCACGCTGCCGGCCAACCTGCGGGTGCTGGCGACGACCGCCACGGCGAACGACCGCGTGTTGGCCGATCTCCAAGCGGTGCTCGGCCCCGGCCTTACGGTATCGCGCGGCGAACTCGGCCGCCCCTCGCTCCTCCTGCAGACGATCCGCATTCCGAGCCAGGTGGGGCGCATGGCTTGGCTGGCCACGCATCTCCCCCGCCTCAACGGCAGCGGGATCGTCTACACCCTCACCGTGCGCGATGCCGTGCAAGTCGCCGGCTGGCTGCAATCCCGCGGCATCGCGGCCGAGGCCTACAGCGGCGAGACGGGCGACCGGCGCGTGGAACTGGAAAACGCCCTGCTGGGAAACCGCGTCAAGGCGCTCGTGGCGACGACCGCCCTCGGCATGGGCTTCGACAAACCGGACCTCGCGTTCGTGATTCACTACCAAACCCCGGGGTCCGTGGTGGCGTATTACCAGCAAGTCGGCCGGGCCGGCCGGGCGCTCGCGGCGGCGCACGGCGTGCTCCTGAGCGGCGCCGAAGAGATCGGCATCACGGACTATTTCATCGAAAGCGCGTTCCCGTCGCGCGAGGAAGTCGGCGCCGTGTTGCAGGCGTTGCGGGACGCGCCGACCGGATTGTCGATCAACGAAATCCTGCCGCGCCTCAACGTCAGTCGCGGTCGAGTCGAGAAGGCGCTGCAGCTGATGTCGCTGGAATCGCCGGCTCCGATTGCGAAGCAAGGCACCAAGTGGACGCTCACGGCGGCGAGCCTGACCGAGGCCTTTTGGGAAAGAGCGCGGCGGCTGACCGAACTCCGCCGCGAGGAGCAGCGGCAGATGCAGGACTACGTCGCGCTCACGGCCGGCCACATGGATTTTCTCATTCGGGCTTTGGATGGACAAAGCGGGAATCATCCGCCGCCCCGGCTCGCGCCGCTCCGGGCCACTTTCGACGAAGCCCTCGCGCGAGAAGCCACCGCGTTCCTGCGGCGGACGAGCTTGCCCTCGGCGCCGCGCAAGCAATGGCCCACGGGAGGGCTTCCGCACGTGGGAGTGGCGGGGCGGATCGACGCCGCGCACCAAGCGCAGCCCGGGAAGGTGTTGTGCGTGTGGGGCGATGCCGGCTGGGGAGCGCTGGTCCGGCAAGGCAAGTCCCGCGACGGCCGATTTGCGGATCAATTGGTGGAGGCCTGCGCCGCGATGGTGCGTTCGTGGGCCCCGCAGCCTCCGCCGGCTTGGGTGACGTGCATCCCGTCGCGCCGGCATCCCGCATTGGTGCCGGATTTCACCCAGCGACTGGCGCGAGCGTTGAATCTCCCCTTCGCGGCGGTGTTGGAGAAGACCGACGATCGGCCGGCTCAGAAGGAAATGGCGAACAGCGCCCAACAAGCGCGCAACGTGGACGGCTCGCTGCGCGTGCGCGCGGAGGGAATTCCATCCGGGCCCGTGCTGCTGATCGACGACATGGTGGATTCGAAATGGACTCTCACCGTCGCGGCGTATCTATTGACCACGCATGGCAGCGGGCCGGTTTATCCCTTGGCTTTGGCCTCCACTGCCAACGCCGACGCCGACGAATGATCGCTCCGCTCACTCCGAATACCCAGGCCATCCTGCTCCTCACCGCCCCGCTGGAGGTTGGGCGTAGCGCGTCGGCGGCGGACATTCTCAGCCTCGGCGAATACAACCGGCTGGCCCGACTGCTTCGCCAGGGGCAGCGGCAACCGGCCGACCTGATCGGATCCGATGCGACCGCCGTCCTCGCGTTGTGCGGCCCGGCTTTCGCGGGGTCACGCCTGCAGACCCTGCTGGGACGCGGCTTCCTGCTCAGCCAAGCCGTCGAGCGCTGGCATGCGCGCGCGATCTGGGTGATCAGCCGGGCGGACGCGACTTATCCTTCGCGGTTCAAGACCCGACTGAAGGAGGACGCCCCGCCGGTGGTCTACGGGTGCGGCGATCCGGCCTTGTTGGAGTCGGGCGGCTTCGCCGTCGTGGGCTCGCGGCACGTCGACGACGCGTTGCTCGAGTATACGGCGAAGGTCGGGCAATTGATTGCCCGGTCTGGACGCAGCCTCGTGTCGGGTGGCGCCAGAGGCATCGACCAAGCGGCGATGCGCGGATCCGCGCAGGCTGGAGGAGTTACCGTCGGCGTGCTGGCCGACAGCCTCGAACGGGCGGCGCTCGCTCGAGAGCACCGCGAAGGATTGATGGATGGGCGACTCGTCCTGATTTCGCCCTGCGATCCGGCGGCGGGCTTCAACGTGGGGCACGCCATGCAGCGCAACAAACTGATCTACGCGTTGGCCGACGCCGCGTTGGTGGTCAGCAGCGATTTCAACAAAGGCGGCACGTGGGCCGGCGCGGTGGAGCAGTTGGAGCGGTATCACTGCGGGCCGCTCTTCGTGCGCCAAGACAGCGGCGCGGGCAAAGGCAACGAGGCGCTGTTGCGGAAAGGAGCATTGCCGTGGTCGGAACCCCACGACGCGCCGTCCTTCGACCTGCTGCTCGAAAAGGCCCGGCAGGCTGCGCTCGCTCCGGCGACGCAAGGCGCCCTGCCGCTCACGTTGGGCGAAGAGCCGGCAGCCTACCCGGAACTTTCCGCAACCGTGGCCGGCGAAAAGGACGGTTCCCAGGCGCGCGCTACACCGCCGCCTGCGTCCGCGGCGAAGCCCGCGCCCACCGCGGGTTCCGCGACCGCGCCCTCGCTTAGTCTACGCGTCCATGCCCACGACCTGCTTTTGAAAGAGCTGCAGGAGCCCCGCACCGAGGAGGAGATCGCGGAGCGATTGGGAATCCTGAAGGCGCAAGCCAAGGTCTGGATCAAGGAGTTGGTCGAAGCGGGCAGCCTCGCGAAAGTGAAGCAGAGCAAGCCCGCCCGGTTTCGCGCGATCGCGCAGAGCGATACCCTCGCCTGAAGACGCGCACTCGCGCCGAACCCTGATGCTCACCGAAGACCAACTCGAACAGCAGTGCCTCGGCTGGTTCCGCGACGGCGGCTGGGAGACGGTCTTCGGTCCCGACCTCGCCCCCGACGGCATCGCACCGGAGCGCGCGAACTATCGCGAGGTGGTCTTGGTCGGTCGGCTCCAGCGCTCGCTGGCGCGACTCAATTCCGGCGTGCCCGCGGCCGTGCTCGAAGAGGCGGTGCAGCGCATGCTCAAGCTTGATCACCCGGTCGCCGAGCAGCGCAATCGCGACTTTCACCGACTGCTGCTCTCCGGCCTCAAGGTCAGCTGGCGCGAGGGCGACACGGTCAAACACGAGGACCTGCGGTTGGTGGACTTCGCCAACCTCGACGCCAACGAATTCCTCGTCGTCAACCAGTTCGCGATCAAGGGACCAAACAAGACGCGCCGCCCGGATATTGTCGCCTTCCTCAACGGCCTGCCACTCGCGCTCATCGAGCTGAAGAACCCGGCCGACGAACAGGCTGACGTGTGGAAAGCTTATCAGCAGCTCCAGACCTACAAGGAGGAGATTGCCGATATCTTCGACTACAACGAAGCCCTCATCGTCAGCGACGGCTTTACCGCCCGCATCGGCTCGCTCACCGCCGATCAGGAGCGCTTCATGCCGTGGCGCACGATCAAGAGCGAAGACGACAACCCGGTGCTGGAGTTTGAGGCGGAGAAGATCGTGCGCGGGTTCTTCGACCGGGAGCTGTTCCTCGACTACCTCAAACACTTCATCCTCTTCGAACAGGATGGCGACCGGCTCGTGAAGAAGATCGCGGGCTATCACCAGTTCCATGCCGTCCGGGAGGCGGTGCGAGTGACCGTGATTGCCTCCTCCCCGCCCGAGGCCAACCGCACCGAGGAATCGCGCGCGCCCTATGGCAAGGAGGTCGTGCCGGGGTCGCGGAAGGCCGGCGTCGTCTGGCACACGCAGGGCTCGGGAAAGAGCATCTCCATGGTTTGCTACGCCGGAAAGCTCATCCAGCAGCCGGAGATGAGAAACCCCACTTTCGTCGTCGTCACCGACCGCAACGACCTCGATGGCCAGCTCTACGAAACCTTCTGCGGCGCCCAGGAACTCCTCAAGCAGACCCCCGAGCAGGCCGACAGCCGCGAGGAGCTCCGCGCCAAACTCGCCTCGCGCCAGGCCGGCGGGATTATTTTCACCACGATCCAGAAGTTCGCTCTCGGCGAGGGCGAGGCCCGGCACCCGGCTCTCTGCGAGCGCAGCAACGTCGTCGTTATCTCCGACGAGGCCCATCGCAGCCAATACGGCCTCAAGGCGCGGCTCAACACCAAGACCGGCCAATACGTCTACGGCTTCGCCAAGCACCTCCGCGACGCCCTGCCCGGCGCGTCCTTCATCGGCTTCACCGGCACGCCCATCGAAAGCGACGACCGCGACACCCGCGCCGTCTTCGGCGACTACATCAGTATCTACGACATCGAGGACGCCAAGGCGGACGGCGCCACCGTCGGCATCTTCTACGAAAGCCGCCTCGCTAAGCTCGACGTCAACCGCGCCGAGATCGAAAAGCTCAGCGCCGAGGTCGAGGAGCTCGTCGACGAGGAGGACGAGTCTCAGCGCGAGAAAACCAAGGGCACCTGGTCGACCCTCGAAAAACTCGTCGGCGCCAAGGAGCGCATCGAGGAAATCGCCGCCGATGTCGTCGCCCATTTCGAGAGCCGCAACGCCGTCATGCCGGGCAAAGCGATGATCGTCGGCATGAGCCGCGACATCTGCGCCCGCCTCTACGCCGCCATCGTCGCCCTCCGCCCCAACTGGCACGATGCCGATATCGAGAAGGGGGCGATCAAGGTCGTGATGACCGGCAACGCGACCGACGACAAAGCGCTCCAGCCCCACGTCACCACCAAGCGCCAGAAAAAGCGCATCGAAAAACGCTTCAAGAACCCGGCCGATTCGCTCCGCCTCGTGATCGTGCGCGACATGTGGCTGACCGGCTTCGACGCCCCGTGCTGCCACACGATGTATGTCGATAAGCCGATGAAGGGCCACAACCTCATGCAGGCCATCGCCCGCGTGAACCGCGTATTCAAGGACAAGCCCGGCGGCCTCGTGGTGGACTACATCGGCATCGCCAACGACCTGAAGGCCGCGCTCAAGACTTACACCGATTCCAAGGGCAAAGGCGCCCCCAGCCGCGATGCCGGGGAGTTTCTCGACGTCCTTCGCGCCAAGCTGGACGCCTGCCGCTCCCTCTTCCACGGCTTCGACTATTCCAGCTACGAGACGAGCCCTGTGGCCCTGCTCGTGCCGGCCGCGAACCACATCCTCGGCCTGAAGGACGGCAAGAAGCGTTTCCTCGATCTCGTGACCGCCATCACCCGCGCGTTCGCCCTCTGCGGCACCCTCGACGAAGCCGAGGAACTGCGCACCGAGATCGCCTTCTTCAGCGCGGTGAAAGCCGCGATCGTGAAATACACCGCCGTGGACCGGAAGCTGACCGAGGCCGAAAAACACTCCGCGCTCCGCCGCATCCTCGACAACGCCGTCGTCTCCGAAGGTGTCGAAGACATCTTCGCTCTGGCCGGCCTGAAGAAACCCAACCTCGGCCTGCTCTCGCAGGAGTTTCTGGAGGATGTCCGCGCCATGCCGCAAAAGAACCTCGCGGTGGAGTTGCTGGAAAAACTCCTGCGCGACGAGATCAAGGCCCACACGCGCACCAACGTCGTCCTCCAGAGAAAATTCGGCGACCGCCTGCTCGACGCGCTGCGCAAATACCACAACCGCGCCATCGAAACCGCGCAGGTAATCGAGGAGCTTCTCCAAATGGCCGGCGATTTCAAAGACGCCCTCAGCCGCAACGAGGAGCTCGGCCTGTCCCTGGATGAAATCGCCTTCTACGACGCGTTGGCCGAGCGCCCCGAGGTCCTCCAGACGATGGGCGACGCCACGCTCAAGCAGCTCGCCACCGAGCTGACGGAGCAACTCCGCCGCAGCACGACGGTCGACTGGCAGGTGCGCGACAGCGTGCGCGCCAAGATGCGCATCCTCATCAAGCGCCTCCTCAAAAAATACAAATACCCGCCCGAAGGACAGGACGACGCCGTCGCCCGCGTGCTCGAGCAAGCCGAGGCACTCGCCGACGAATGGAGCAGCAACTAGCGCGCAGACACTTCAACCGCCATCCCCCCATGCCCAACCGCGCCTTCACCAAAAAGCCCAAGGAGAAATCGGAAGACTATCACGGCGCCGCCCAGCTGAATTGGCTGCCTCCGGCGTTTTCTCCAGGCAGCACCGCGACTGTCCCAAAGTCCATCAACCTCGACATGACCTTCGAGGAGGCCCTCAAGTTCTCCGTCGCCGTGCAGAGCTGCGTGCAGGCCCTCAACCGTTACAACCGCGCCACCAAGGCCGGCCGCGACATGGGCCTCGGCCTTTGCATCAAGTTTGATGTGAAACAGGTGACGGTAATGGAAAGCCGAACGGAGGCCAGCGGATGACCACCCACGAACGGGCACTCCAAATCTATCCGGTGCTCATCGCCGCAGCGCACAACCGGCAGGTGCTGAACTACAAAATCGTTGGCGGGTTGATCGGTGTGCCGGCACAAGGCTTGGCCAACCATCTTGGCCACATCATGCGCTACTGCGAACGAGCCGGGCTGCCTCCGCTCACTGCTCTTGTAGTGTAGAGAAGCTCGGGGCGTCCGGGACGCGGTCTCGTAAGCGTCAGGGATCTCAACCGAGACATCGAACGCGTCTTTTCATATCCATGGTTCCGACGTGCGCCACTGACCATTGCCGACCTGCGACGAAACTAGGCGTCTGCGCGTCGAAGCCGCAACGCAGCTCGGCGTCGCTTGAAGAAGTTGTCGCTGACTATCAGGAGCGCCGTCTGCCCGCCGAGCAGGCGTATCTCCGGCACTATCGGGAAAGCCCGTCGCTTCGAGCCGCGATCGAGGAAGCCGCAATGGCCCGGCTGCCGAACGGCAAGCGATTCTCCCACCAGCGGCGAATTCCCGCAGCCAGCTTGCACGCGTTCACGAATCGGTTGCTGGCGAGCCAAGCCCACGTGCGCCGCTGCCAAAATTTCTCCGCTCTGGTTCAGCTACTCCGTGACCAAGGCCGGGGTATTCCTCGCATCGGAGCCCTCACCCTCTACGACACCGCACATCGCTTGGGAGCCTATCTCGGACTCAGCCCCGACAGAGTCTACCTCCACGCCGGTGTGCGTCGCGGTGCCGCCGCCCTCGGCCTCGATCATCGTGCCTCCACATTGCCCAAGGCCGCCTTCCCCCGTGAATTCCAGCACCTCTCGCCGGAACAGATCGAGGATTGTCTCTGCATCTACAAAGCGGCTCTCGAAAAACTCGCCTTGCCAAGTCCGCCCCCCTCCAACCCCGCTGCTTCGCGCTCCTAATTTCGGGCGCACGCAGCGCCGCAGCACCGCTTCAGATCATAGGAGCCAGCTTCGCGACTCTGCTCCCGCGCCGGTCGCGTCGCCGTCCTCCTTCGGCAAGTTCAACCTCAGGCGCATCGTGCCACGCCATTCCGGCAATCCCGTGCAGCCGTGCGTCCAAAGTGCGCTGGAAACGCAGCGGGGACCCGCGCGCGGGCTCCTGATTTGTTGGACGCCCCGCCGCAGTCGCTTCTCGCCTCGCTGACCCGCCTGCGTTTTTCTCCCGCGATGCGTCCCCTCGCCTTGCTTGCCCCCTTGGCGTTGGCGTGCGGCACGGCTCTCGCCCAGCCGGCCGCACCCGCCGAGCCTCCGGTCAAACTCGCTGACTTCGTCGTCACGCCCAGCCGCTACAGCGTCTCGCGTGAAGGCGACGGCTCCAAAGCCACGCTGACCCGCGCCGACCTCGAATCGCTCCCGCAGGTCGGCGAGGACCTTTTCCGCTCCATCGCGCGCCTGCCCGGCGTCGCCGCCGACGACTTCACCGCGAAATTCTGGGTGCGCGGCGCGCCGCAACGCCAGCTCCTCGTCCGCCTCGACGGCGCCGACCTCCTCGAACCGTTTCACCTCAAGGACGTCGACGGCGCGCTCTCCATCGTCGACCTCCGCGCCATCAGCCAACTCGATCTCATGACCGGCGGCTTCAACGCCGACTTCGGCAACCGCGCCGCGGCCGTGCTCACGATGGACACACTCTCGCCCACCGCCGCCACGCCGCACTATTCCGCCGGCCTCAGCGTCACGAGCATGCGCGCCGGCACCGCGGGAACGTTCGCCGAGGGACGCGGACGCTGGTTCGCCAGCGTGCGCCGCGGCTATCCCGATCTCGCGCTCAAGCTCGAAGGCCGTGCCGAGGAGATTTTTCCCCGCTACTGGGATGCCTACGCGAAAACCGAATTCGACCTCTCGTCCGCGCACACTGTTTCGCTGCACCTGCTCCACTCCGGCGACACGCTGCGCATCGAGAACCCCGACGGTCCCGACCTCCATTCCAGCTACGACAGCGACTACGCCTGGGCGCGCTGGCGCGCGACGTGGTCCGAGCGCGTCTCCTCCGAAACCGTCCTCGCGCAATCGTGGCTCGCGTGGCGGCGCGACGGCGCCGGCATCTACCTCCCGCGCTACCGGCTCGAACTCCGCGACCGCCGCTCGCTCGCCGCGACTGCGCTGCGACAGGACTGGAACATCGCCGATTCCGGCCAACTCCTCGTCCGCGCCGGCTGGCAACTCGGCCGCGACCGCGCCGAGTATTCCTATCACCTCTATCGCGAGGACGCCGTCGTCGTGAACGGCGTCGTCACCGCCGTGCCGCGCACGATCAACCTCGCGCCCGCACCCGACAACGACGCCGCCGGCGCGTTCGTCGCCACGCGCTACGCCGTCGCTCCGTCCGTCGCGGTCGAGCCCGGCCTGCGTTTCGACCGCAACAGCGCGACCGGCGACCGCGACTGGAGCCCGCGCCTCAATGCCGCCTGGCAACTCGCACCGCGCACCACGCTCCGCGCCGCGTGCGGAGCCTACGCGCAGGCGCAGGGCGCGCACGAGCTCGCCGTGTCGTTTGGCGACGACAAGTTCCACCCGTCCGAGAAAGCCGAGCATCGCGTGATCGGTCTCGAGCAGCGGCTGCCCGGCGACGTGAATTTCCGCGTCGAAGCCTACGAGCGCCTCACGCACGATCCGCGCCCGCAGTGGTTCAACCGCTACGACACCTACGGCATCTTTCCGGAAGCGCAGACCGACCGCATCCTGCTCGCGCCGACGCGCGCCCACGCGCGCGGACTCGAGTTGATCGCACGGCGGCGCGGTCACGGCGCGCTTGATTGGAGCGCGAGCTACGCGCTCTCCCGCGCGACGCAGGACGTCGGCGGCGCGACCTTGCCGGCCGCGCGCGACCAGCGCCACGCGTTCTACGCCGACGCGACCTACCGGCTCGGCAAATTCTGGAGCTTCGGCGCGGCGTGGCAGTATCACACCGGCTGGCCGACGACCGCGGTGAACTACACCATCGTGCCGCTCGCCAGCGGCAGCCGCACGCTCGTGCGCAGTTTCGGCCCGACGCTCGCGCAGCGGCTGCCTGACTATCACCGGCTCGACCTGCGCGCGAGTCGCACGATCCCGCTGCGCCGCGGCGTGCTGACAGTATTCGTCGACGTCTTCAACGCCTATGACCGCGCCAACCCGATCGCCTACGACTACGACCCGAGCATCGTGAGCGGCGCCGTGCGCGACGGAAAGAAGCCGCGCGACATGCTCCCAATCGTCCCGACGCTCGGCATCAGCTGGGAGGGTTGAGCCCCCCGTGTCGATTGTGGTGCCAATTTCCGGCGAGCCGGCCAAGGATGCTACGCAACAACCTCGATTTTCATCCGACTTACTCCATGCCTGACTTCACTCACTTCATCTTCGTCGACTTCGAAAACGTGCAGGACGTGGACCTCGCGCTCGCCAAGGAAAAGCCCGTGCATGTCACGCTTCTCATCGGAGCAAAGCAGACCAAGGTGCCGGTCAAGCTCGCCACGCAGCTCCACACCTTCGCGGCTCAGGTGACGCCCGTCGAAGTCGGCGGCTCCGGACGCAACGCGCTCGATTTAACGCTCGCCATGTATCTCGGACGCGAAATCGAGCGGCACCCACAGGCGAACTACGTCATCGTTTCCCGCGACCAGGATTTCGATCCCATGGTTACGCACCTGACGAGCGCCGGCGCACGCGTCGAGCGCGTCCCGAGCTTTGCGGCCGTATCCGCATTCGCGTCCGCTCGGAAATCGGTGCGTCCAGCCCGGGCAGCGCGGACGCACGCTCCGAAGCCGCACGCGCGTCCCTCGGCTTATTCCCCCGCCAAACCGCCGACTTCCGCCGCCGCAGCGAAACCGACCGACACCCCGCTCCCGCCGCGCATCGGCATGGACGTCATCCCGGACCTCGCGCGGCGCCAAAATGCCATTTTCGCCCGACTCTCCAACCCCACGAACAAGAACCGGCCCACGACGCAGAAAGCGCTCGCAGCCCATCTGCGGGCGGCGCTCGGCAACAACGCCGCCGAGGCGGACGTGGCCGCGTTGCTGGCGGCGCTTGAGGCGCGACGCGTGTTGTCGATCGATGCGCAGAAGCGGGTTGTCTACGCGCACCGCTAGCCCGTGGTGTTCGGCATGTCTTCCCATCCCTTCGACTATTTTCGCCTCCGCGAAGTTCGGAGCTTCGACGAATTGGTCGGCACCCAACTCACGGACGGCGTCAACGCGCTGTGCTGGCCGCGCGCGCTGCCGGGGGATTTCGCGGAGGTCGCCGCGCGGCTTGCGCGCGACGAGGCCGGGATCCACGCGCTGGACGAAGCGGAGTTGCAAGCTCTGCCGGTCAGCGCCGCAGGCCGCCTCGCGGTCGAGGCGATGCTGGCCGACTTCCGGCTGCTGCGCGATCGGCAGCTCGATCCGGTGCTGAACTTCATCAACGGCTCCGCGCACGACGAGCCGGATGCGATCGTGGCGACCGACGTGTTCTCATGGCACGCCGACCGCGCGCCCGTGCCGCTCGACACCTATCTGTGCACGTATTTCGGGCCGTGCAGCGAAGGCTTGCGCAACGAGGACGCGACGCGGCGCGTCGACGATCCGGCTACGCGCGCCGCGTTGCTGGCGCGCTACGGCGGAGCGGATGACGACGGTTTTCGCGAGTTCCTCGCCGAGCATTCCTACGACCTGCACTACGCGGCGGCACGCGGTGCGCAGCCGTTCGCTTTCGGCCATTTCAATCTCTGGCGCATCGCCGTGGAGTATCCGGCCAATCCGGTGCCGCCGTGCATTCATCGCGCACCGGAAACCGATCCGGGTGAGGTGCGCTTGCTGCTGATTAGTTGAGCGCGTCGTCGGCACGTGGGCTCGAGTCGATTCGTAGCGGATTCACGCGCATTCGATCACGATCAGCCCGAAGCCAACGATCAACTGCCACCGACCGCGCTCCTGTTCCCGAGCGCCTTTCGCGGCGGCCCGTGCTCAGTTGACCAAAAAAACGGCAGACGGACGAGCCGCCTGCCGTTCCATTCGTCGGCGAACAACTAGACGAAATGAAGATCGTGCTCCGGAGCTTTGGCCGCGCTGACCGTCGGCCTATTCGCCAGCGTCTGACGCGGACGCGCGGTGTGGGACGGTGATTTGACGGGGCTGCGGGGAGCGGGCGTGTCGGAGCTCGCGCGGCTGCCGACGAGGGCCTGCAAGGCGCCGACGCTTTCCTTGAGCACCTGCGACTGCGCGCTCAGCTCCTCGGCTGCGGCGGCGGTTTCCTCGGCGTTGCCGGCGTTCGACTGGGTAACCTTGTCCATCTGCGACACGGCGGTGGTGACCTGGCCTATGCCGGTGCTCTGTTCGCTCGAGGCGGTGGCGATTTCGGCCACGAGACCGTCGAGCTTCAGGATGTTGCCCTGGATTTCCTCGAAGCTCCGCGCGACCTCGGTGCTGATCTGGACGCCCTGCGCGCTCTTGGTCACGGAGTCCTCGATCTTGGTCGCGGTTTCCTTCGCGGCCTGCGCGGAACGCTGGGCGAGGTTGCGAACTTCCTCCGCGACGACTGCGAATCCCGCGCCGGCCTCGCCGGCGCGCGCGGCCTCGACCGCGGCGTTGAGCGCGAGGATGTTCGTCTGGAACGCGATCTCGTCGATCGTCTTGAGAATCTTGGTGATCTCCTCCGAGGCCAATTTGATCGCCTGCATGGCAGTCTGCATCGCGCGCATTTGCTCCGCGCCGCGATCGGCGGAGCGGCGGGCGGCGCTGGCGGTCTGCTTCGCGTCCGTCGCGCCCTCGGCGTTGCGCTTGGTCATCGACGCCAGCTCCTCGAGCGAGGCGGCCTGCTCGCTCGAGCCCTCGGCGAGGGACTGCGAACTGGCGGAAACCTGCCCCGCCGCGGCGGCCACCTGCGAGGACGCTTCGTCGAGCGCGCCAGCCATGTCGTGCAGCACGCGATTGATACCCCGAATCACCCACCAGCCGACGATCACGGCGGCGAGCAGCGCGCCGAGCGCGATGCCGCCGGCCCAGTTGGCCGCTGCCATCGCGCTCTCGCGGATGTCGTTGCCCACCGTGGTCGCGACGTCTTGGTTCCACTTGAGCATCTTGGCGAGGTGGTCGCGGTAGGCGTAAAATACCGGCGTATAAGTGCCGTGGAGGAATGCGATGGCCTCCTCTCGCTTTCCGGAGGAGATCAGCTCCACGTAGGTCTTGCGGGCCTCGGCGTTATGCGAGCGCTTCGTTTGCAGCTCGGCGAAGTTCGCACGATCGACATCGTTCGAGATCGCCGCTTCGTAGGCCTTCGCGGCCTTGTCAAAGGCGGCGATATTCTGCGCCATGTGCTCCAGGTGCTCCTGTTTCTCCTGCGGATCCGTGACCGTCGAGAGCAACAAGGCGCGAACCTGGAGGCGCTGGGATTGCGCGAACATCTCGGCACTGTAGACGATGCCGGGCACGGCGTCGTTGACCAGTCGCTGCTCCGCCCGATCCGCGGCGGCGCGGAGCGAGAAGAAGCCCACGGCCGCAACCGTGAGGAGGAGTGCTATGATGAAGGTGCCGCCGGTCACAATCCGGCGCGCAATGGTCCAATGGTTTGTTCGCATGAGAGAGAAATTGCTTTCGCTGCCCATGGCCTTTCTTCCCGATTGGAAGCCCGACCGCAGTGGTTCCATCAAGGGATGCACCCAGCGTGCGGCATACATCGGCGACGCCTCCCAGCGCTTGAGCGGAAAATCGGCCTTCGTCGCGCGTGAAGCGCCCGCCATCGCCAAATCGCTCCGCCACCGCGAGCTAGGCGACGCGGGCGCGCGCGGGAGATTCTCCCGTCGGGGTCGGGCGAGGGCGACCGGGGACAACCGCACCTGGCGGCGGGGGGCGCTTGCCCCCAGCCGCCCTTTTCCGCTGAATCCTTCCGCGATGCCCGAATTCAAATCCAACGACCCGCTGCATGGCGTCACGCTCGAGAAATTGCTGACGGAACTCGTCGCTGAATTCGGCTGGGCGGAACTCGGGCGGCGCGTGCCGGTGCGATGCTTCCTCTTCGATCCGAGCATCAAGTCCTCGCTCACGTTCCTGCGCAAAACGTCGTGGGCGCGCGCGAAGGTCGAGGAGATCTACGTCACTTGGAAACGCGGAGCGTGAACTTGCCCCGCGCGCCGGTCTTTGGAGCATTGCCTGATGCCTCCTGAAAAATCGTCCATCGACGCTTGGTCCGCGGTCGTCGGCACGTTGACCCTCGGCGTGAGTATTTGGAATTTATTCGCGGCCCGACGCGCTGCGAGCCACCAACGCGTCTCCTCCACCGTGACCGGCGAACGTCTCCGCTGGGTGCAGGAGTTGCGGGCCGCGACCGCAGCGTTCATCGGCGCAGCGGACGCGCTGACCGCCGTGCCGCCGCCCGAGGCGGCCAAAGCCGACGACCTTCGGATCACGCTCGCCACCCAAGGCCGCCGGATCCAAGTGCTGCTGCAACCGACCGAGCCGAACGAGACCGATATCTTGATCCAAAACCTCGTTAACGAGATCCGCGGACAGATCGGCGTCGGTAAAGCCGCGGATATCGCGAGCAAATCCAACGCGCTGCTCACCGCCGTGCAGGGCCACACGAACATCGAGTGGTCCAAGGTGAAGGCCGAAGCGCGACGTGGCGAACTGCCAAGCTAGACGATCGCACTGAATTCGCTTTCCCGGCCCGACACGTGCAGGGAAACGAAAACGCGCGAAAGACCGGGCAGTCGCGCTCGTCGCCGACAAGCCTTGCCGCAGCCGACCGCCGTCACTTCAGCGCCTGATAGATGACCGGCTTGTAACGATGGTTGAGGTTGCCGCCGTCGTTGGGCTTGAGCTGCATCATCAGGAGCATCACGAGGCGCTCCTTCGGATCGACGGCGTATTCGGGGTAATAAGCACTGCCCCACCCGTAGGCGCCCTGGCCGATGTTCTCGCCGAGATTGCCCGGCTCCTCGTTGACCCAGAAGCCGAGGCCGAAGGCGCGCGTGCCCCATTTGAAGAGGTCGCGCGTGTGATTGACGTGCATGAGCGCGACGGTGCGCGGGCTGAGCAGGCGCACGCCGTCGAGTTCGCCGCCGTTGACGAGCATTTGGAGAAACCGACCGTAGTCGCTCGCCGTCGAGACGAGGCCCGCGCCGCCGGAGAAGAGCTTGCGCGGGCCGTCGATGAAGTCCGTGCGCTTCGAGTCCTCCATGCGCGTGAGCTTGCCGTCCACGATGCCGTAGACGACGGCGAGGCGGTCGGCTTTTTCCTTGGGCAGATAAAAACACGTGTCCTTCAAGGCGAGCGGGCGGCAAATGCGTTCCTCGATGAACTTGTCGAGCGGCTGGCCGGAGATGACCTCGACGAGGTAACCCAGCACGTCGGTGCCGTAGCCGTAGTCGAAACCCTCGCCGGGCTGCGAAGCGAGCGGGAGCTTCGCGAGGCGCTTCACCACGTCGCCGATCGTCTCGTCGTGATCGACGAGATACCAGCCGTAGCATTTCGCCTTCTGGTAATCCTCCTTCGCGAGAAAATCGCCGTAAGTGAGACCCGCGGTGTGCGTCATCAGGTCGTGGACCGTGATGCCGCGTTTCGCGGGCACGGTGACGTATTTCACATCGGCCGGCGAACCGGGCGGCGGCGACACGGCGACGACGGAGTGCGAAAACTCAGGGATCCACTTGCTGATCGGGTCGCTGAGCAGGAAACGGCCCTCCTCATAGAGCATGAGCGCGGCGACCGTCGTGAACGCCTTGCTCATCGAGGCGATGCGGAAGATCGCGTCGGTGCGCATCGGGATGCGGTTTTCGACGTCGCTATAACCGTAGGCCTTGAGGACGGCGTCCTGTCCGTCGCGCTTCACGATGGCAACGGCGCCGGCGAGTTTGCCGGCGTCGATCTCGCGCTGGATCATGGCGTCGAGGCGCGCGAGCCGCTGCGGATCGAAACCGAGGGCGGCGGGATCGGCGGCGCGCAGCGTCGCGGAAAAAAGAACGAGGGCCGCAGCGAAACACGCCGCGAAACGACGGAGGGCGGAGACACACAGCATGATGCCGCGCAGCCAACCGCATCCGCGCGCATTTGGTAAGCGCGAAGTGTGTGCACTGCGGCGCCCCTCGAGGGAGCGCACCCGGCTGTCTGCGTCAGGTCCCGTCGCCGAGAACAAAGAAGAACGTCGCGCCGGCGCCGGGGCTGCTCTCCGCCCACACGCGGCCACCGTGACGCTCGATGATGCGGGCGACGATCGTCAGGCCGACGCCGGTGCCGGCGAATTCGCTCGCGCTGTGCAAGCGATGGAACGGCGTGAAGAGTTGGGCGGCCTGGGTCATGTCGAAGCCCGCGCCGTTGTCGTGCACGAAGAAAGTGGCGGTGCCGTCAGGCGCGACGATGCGGCCGAACTCGACCCGCGGGCTGGCGGCGCGCCCGGTGTATTTCCACGCATTGGCGAGCAGGTTCTCCAGCGCGATGCGGAGCAACGGCGCGTCGCCCCGCGCCGGGAGCGCCGGCGGCGTCACGAACTCCACCACTCGCGCGGATTCGCGCGCGGCGAGGCCCGCGGCAATGTCGCGGGCGAGCGCCGCGAGATCGACCGGCGTCCGCGTGAGCGAGGCCTCGCGGATGTGCGAGAGGCGCAGGAGATCGTCGATGAGCGCGGACATCCTCGCGACCTGTCGCGGAATCTGCTCGAGCATCTCGCGTGATTTTCCGTCGAAGGCGGCCGGATTGGTGATGCGCAGCAGATCGGCGTAGCCACCAATCACGGCGAGCGGCGCGCGCAGGTCGTGCGAAACGGAGCCGGCAAACGAGGCGAGTTCCTCGTTGGCGTGCTGGAGCGCGCGGGTGCGGTCGGCCACGCGTTGCTCGAGTTCGCGATAGACCTGGACGTTCTCCAGGGCCACGGCCGTGGTGTTGGCGAGCGCGTGCAGGAGCTCGATCTGGACGGGCGTCGCGCGATGGCGCTGCGACCAATAGGTGCCGATGGCTCCGATCGGGTCGTTCGAGCGGATCGGGACGGTCACCAAGCTCTTCACGAACGTGGCTCGGTAGGCGTCGACCGGCACGCGCGGGTCGTCGAAGATATCCTCCACGACGGCAGGCCGGCGGTGAAGCATCGTCCAACCGCTGACGCACGCCTCCAAGGGGAAGCGCCGGCCTTTCCAGAGCGGGGCGATGGCATCCTCGTCGACGTAGTGGCACTGGCCGCCGTCGCGCAGGACGAAGGTGGCGCCGTCCGCGCCGACAAGTTCGCGCGCCGCATGGCGCACGATTTCCTGGACGGTCTCGATGCTACGGGCCTGGGAAAGGTCCTGCACGGCGCAGACCAGACGAGCCAGGTCTGACGGCAAGGCCGAGATGTTATCCTGTGACGCCAAGGACGGATCCCCGGCGCCCGAGCGTGCGTGGTAGGTGCTCATGGCGGCTCCTTTTGGGGTGGCTTCCATCTGGCCCGTGGGGAAGCCGGTTGTGTTCGGAGACACTGATATCCCGGGATCGCCGGGAGTAAAGCCGTCCTTTGGCCGGGAAAAAAAGCAGCCCGCGCGACGGCGCGGGCTGCGGGAAACCGAAACGTGAACGGACCGGCCACTACGGGTGTGCGCGGGTGAGCGAGTAGAACGTCGCCTGCACGTAGTCGCTGGTGTCGCCGGTGTTGTTCTGGTTGTAGACGCCGGCTTTGAAGTAGAGGTCGGCGTTGTCGTAGCCGGACTCGAGCGTGTAGTTGACCGTGGTCGTCGAACCGCCTTGCGGCGTCACTTTCACCGTGAGCGTCCGGCCTGCGACCTTGATCTCGTAGCTCCAGGTGTCGCCGAGTGCGATGCCGTTGGACGGGTTCAGGTTGTTCGGATCGCCGATGATCGCGATGTAGGAGTTGTTATTCGACGGATCGTCGTGCCCGAAGTAGATCGCGCCCTTCGTGTCGCTCGGTCGCTTGTGGTAGTAGAGCCGGATGACTTCGGTGTTGGGCGAGCGGTTGTCGGTGTGGATCTGGCCAACGACGACGCGGCCAAGTTTACCCGAGTCGCCGGTGGTGGAGACGTGGTCGACCGTGAGTGTGGCGTTCATCGTGCCGTCGACGCCGCCGGCGGCGCTCTTTGCGGAACTGGAGGAGGTCGCGATGACCCAGTTGTTGGCGTGCGAATGGGTGTCGCCGCTCGGCGTGATCATCTCGCGCAACTCGGAGCGCGTGTAGTTCGAGCCACCGGTGGTGTCGCCGATGTTCGGCGCTTTGAAGACCATGCCGCCAGTGTCCGCGTCGGTGAAGAACCAGTCGGGGTGTTCGTAGCCGGCGACGAGTTCGGACGCGGAGTGTTCCTCGGCGTTGTTGATCGGGAGCGTGATCTTCCAGTGCGAGAGATCGAAGTTGGTTCCCGGGGGCGCGTTCGGATCGAGGCCGTTGCTCGTGATCGTGTAGGTCGCGCTCGAGACGTTGCTGTCGGTCATGCCGGATTTGTAGGCGATGGCTTTGAGTGTCGTGGTCGACGCGATGCTGATCGCGCCGCTGTAGACCGTGCCGCTCGACGAGGTCGGCGCGGTGCCGTTGGTCGTGTAGCGAATCGTCGCGCCACTCGTGGATGACGAGAGCGTGACGTTCTGCGCGCTGGAATACGTGCCCGCCGCCGGACTGAACGTCGGCGCGGCGACCTGCGGGGGCGGCGAACTCGTGATCGTGTAGGTCGCGCTCGTCACCGTGCTGTCGGTCAGGCCGGACTTGTAAGCGATGGCTTGGAGCGTGGCGGTGGCGGCGAGGTTGACGGGGCTCGAGTAGATCGTGCCCGTCGTCGACGTCGGCGCGGTGCCATTGGTCGTGTAACGGATCGTGGCGCCGCTCGTGGCGGTGGAGATCGCCACGTTTTGCGCCGTCGTGTAGGTGCCGCCGGCGGGGCTGAAGACGGGAGCGGCGACATTGCTCGTGCCGACCGGCGGTGGCGTGCCGTTGTCGAGCGTGACCGCGACGAGATCGACGAGGGCGTTGGCCTCGCGGCAGCGCAGCTCGAGCGTGTGCGTGCCGGCGGCGACGCTCGAGTAGGATTTGTTGCGCCAAGTAAACTGGTTCGTGGAGTCGAACGTGAACTGCGACCAGCTGCCGGAATCGAGGCGCGCCCAGACGGAATCGCTGCTGGTGTTGGCGGCCTTGGCCTTGATCTGCAGGTAGACCGTCGAGGCCGAGGAGAGCGTGAACGTGTAGACGAGACCGCCAGTGCCGGGCGCGGAGCCGGTGCTGTTGACGAGTTCCTTCAACGCGGTGCCGCCCGAGGCAGCCGCGTCGCTGACGAGCGACCAGTAGGAGGAATTGTAGCCGACGGACTGCGCCTCGACGGTGAAGGGCACGGTGCCGGTCGAGCCGCCGCCGCTGGAACCGACGACGCCCCAGACTTCGAGTTCGCTGATGCTATTCCAGCCGTTGCCGGAGGAATTGCCGTGACCGACGATGCGCACGTAGCGCGCGGCGACATCGGTGAAGTCGAAGGTCTGCAGGCCGGCAGTGGTGCCGTTGCTGTTGCCGGACCACACGGTCGTGAAAGCAAGGCCGTCGGTGGAGACCCGGATCTCGAAGTTCTCCGTGCGTGTGTTGCCTTGATACCAGGCGATGTTCACGTAGCTGACGGTCTGCGAGGGACCGAGGTCGAACGTGATGAAGGCTCCGTCGCCCTGCCCCGCCCAGCGGGTCGAGAGGCTGCCATCGACGGCGTTGGCAGGGACGGCGTTGTTGGCGGTGTCGTAGGTGCTCGCCGTGACGGACGCGGCGGGAATGGAGAACTTCGTGATCGTCTGACCGAAAAGCGCTGAAGCAGCGCTCGCGAAAAAGAACAGAGTGAGGAGTAGATTGCGTTTCATGTGGCGAAACTGCGCTGCGCGGGACGCAGCGCTTGAGCGATGGACGTGGTTTAGCCGAACAAGCGTAGCGGTTTCGCGGCCCAAGAAACCGGCGGGGGATTTCAACAGCGGGGGCAAAGCAGGCGCGCAGTCGCTAAGGCGGGCGACGCGTCGCGCCGGAGATGCGCGGAGAGGTCATGGGGATTCAGGGTGAAGTTCGGGCGGCGGCGCGAGTGAGCCAGTCGTGGCTGCGCAACCACTCGGTGGCGCGCTGCGGCCACTCGGAGGTCGGGCCATAGCCGGCGCGCATGCCGAAGCCGTGCGGGCCTTTTTCGTAGAGATGGAGTTCCGCCGAAACGCCGGCCGCACGCAGCGCGCGGTAGAATGCGATCGAGTTCTCAAGTGGAACCGACGTGTCCTCCCGCGTGGCGACGAGGAAGGCAGGCGGCGTGTCCTTCGTGACGTGACGATCGACAGAGAGGAGATCGATGAGTTCGGCCGATGGATTTTTGCCGAGCAACGCTTCGCGCGAGCCGCGGTGCACGACCGCGGTGTCCATCTGGACCACCGCGTATTGCATGACCATGAAATCGGGACGCGCGCTGACGGCATCGAGCGCGGCACCGGTTTTGCCGTCGGGGTGATCGTAGAGCGTGCCGGCGCAGGCGACGAGGTGGCCGCCTGCGGAGGAGCCGAAGAGGCCGATGCGCTGCGGGTCGACGTCGAACTCGGTCGCGCGCGAACGCACGAGCCGGACGGCGCGCAACACGTCGCGCAGCGGTGCGGGATGGCCGTATTCCTTGAGCCGGTATTTGAGGATGAAGACGGAAACTCCGAGCGAGTTGAGCCACTTGGCCATGCCGTTGCCTTCGTTCGTCACGGCGAGGCGCACGTAGCCGCCGCCGGGGCAGACGATCGCAGCGGTGCCGATGGCTTTATCGGCCGGCGCGGGGAAATACGTGAGCGTGGGGACCTGGACGTTGTAGACGCGGTCGTCCTTCACGTATTCATCGCCGGCATTGGGCAACGCACCGGGCACGCCCTCGGGCCAGAGCGGAATGACTCGAGATTCAGCGGCAGCGGCGACGCCACGAGTCGCAGTGAACGCGACGATGAGCGCGGCGAGCAGGTAGAGCGAGGCGAGCGGGCGGATGATCATGGAAGGGAAAAAAGCCAGTTCACACGGTGGTCGCCGACGTCCCGGCGGCGACGGTGCTCACGCCTCGCTCGCGGCGCCGCCGGGGTCGGCGGCGCCCACCTGAATTGCGTCGCGAAACGCGCAGGGAGCACGGTCACGCAACGCTGGCGAAGGGTGGACACGGAAGAAGGCGGCGGGTCGACGCCCGCCGCCGTTCAGTCGGAGAACATTAGAACGTGGTGCCGACGCTGAGGACGAACTGCCGCGGCTTGCCGCGCGCTTGGTTCGCCGGGAAGTAAGTTTCGTCGGTGAGGTTCTTGATGTTCAGCGTCACGTCCCACGGCTGCTTGTTGCGCTTCCACGAATAGCCGACGGCGGCGTCGAAGAGCGTGTATTCCGGGAGGAACAGCGCGGGGTTGGCGGTGCGCTGGGCTTTTTGCAAGGTGTAGTTGCCGCCACCGGCGATCCACAGGCCTTTGAGCGAACCTTCGGTGAAGCTGTAGCGCGTCCAGAGGCTGGCCATGCGCTCGGCGGAGCCTTCGGGCGTGGCGCCAAGGAGCAGGCGGACGGCTTCGTTGAAACCGGCGAGGTAGGACGCGTAGTCGCCCGAGACTTTCGGGTCGGTGGCGAGGCGCGGCGTGGGCAGCGTGACCTTGGTCGTGCGGATGTTCATCGACGTGTAGGTCGCGTAGATTTGCCAGTTGTCGCGCGGCGACAGCGTGAACTCGAGTTCGACGCCTTCGCTCTGGTCGACGGTGCCTTGCTTGCTGAAGGTGACCTCGGTGGTCGAAAGCACGCCGCTGGTGTTGAGGCCGACGACGGGCTGGCGAACGGTCACGATGCGATCGGCGCGTTCGAGATGGAACCACGTCGCGGTGCCGGAGATGCGGCCGTTGAGGAAGTCGGTCTTGTAGCCGAATTCGTAGCCGAGGCCGCGCGTCGGAGCGGCGGGCGTGCGGATCGATTGCGGGTTGGTCGTGGTGTTGAGCGGAATGTTCGGGTTGTAGTCGGGGTTCTCGATCGTGAGCGACGTGCCGTCGACGAGGAACGAGCGGCTGTAGTTGGCGAAGAGCAGCGAGTCGCGCGTGATGTGCCAGCCGGCGCCGAACTGCGGTGTGGTTTTGTTGACGTCGTAGGTGTAACCCGACGCGCCGCCCGCGCGGTAACGATCGTAGCGCGCGCCGCCGATGAAGATCAGGCGGTCGTCGAGCATTTTGGCGGTGAGCACGCCGTAGTAGGCGTCCTCGCGTCCGCGCGTGAAGCCGCCGGCGCTGCTTACGGGGAGCGCGAACTCATCGTAGTCGGCGGAGCGGTCCCACGTGGATTGGTCGAAGTAGCTCCACGGGGTGAAAGGCAGCGCGTTGTCGGTGGCGCTGTAGCTGCCGTAGGCGGAGCTGGAGCTGAGCGTCATGCCGCCGCCCGAGCGGCTGTATTGGCGGTAGGCGCCGAAGAGCGGGTTCAACTTGAGGCCGGCGAACTCGTATTTGCCGGAGAGGTCGAACTGGTAGGTGTTGAAGCCGTCGGCGCTGGTCTGGATGCGCTTGCGGCGATTGAGGAGGACGCTCGCGGTCTTCGTGGGGTCGTTGAGGACGGCGGTGGGATTCGCGAGGTATTCGCGGAGGTAGTCGAAATACGAGACGGTCGCGGTGCGGTAAGCGGCGGTCGGCGTGACGTCCCACTGCGCGAGGCCGGTGAGCTTGTAGAGGACGCTGCGGGCGTTCCAGCTGTAGTTGGCGCGCGCGACCCAGTGGTCGCCGATCTGGAGATTCATCTCGGCGTTGAAGTTCTCGTAGTCGGCTTTCTTGTAGTCGTGGTCGCCCTGATAATTGAAATCGCGATCGATGGGCGGCATGCCGAGGAAACCGAGGTTGATCGAGCCGGCGTCGAAGAGGCCCTGTTGGTAGCTGCGGTCGGAGACCTTCACGAACGTCGTGGCGCTCGGCGCGGCGTTGAAGGCGGCGATTTGGACGTTCGGCTGCATGCCGACGGGCGGCTCCTCGCGGCGGCTGAGTTTCTCGTAGTCGAGGATGAGCGAGAGCTTCTTCGTCACTTGGAACGCGAGCGATGGGGCGAAGAGCCACGTGTGCGTGTCGCCGGTGACGGCCCACTTCGGATCCTGATTCCATGACCCGATGACGCGCGCGGCCATGCGGCTGCCGAGCGGCTGATTGACGTCGGCGACGACGCGGTAGTCGCCTTGGTCGCCGATGGAGGTCTTGAGATTGAAGAACTGTTTCTTGGTGCTCGGGCGCTTCGTGATGTAGTTCACGGTGCCACCGGGCACGATCTGGCCGTAGAGGAGCGAGGCCGGGCCTTTGATGACTTCGACGCGCGAGACATTGGCGCTGTCGGTGTTGCGGTTGCCGGCGAAACCGTTGCGCTGCGGCGGCACGTCGCCATCGAAGCCGCGGATCGAGAAGCGATTATTGCCCGCGACGAAGCTCTTGTCGCCGCTGGTGACGGACGGCGCGTAGCGGAGCACGTCCTGCAGATCGAGCGCACCGAGATCGTTGATGAACTGCTCCGTGAACGCGCTGACGGCGAACGGCAGATCCTTGATCGGCGTGTCGATGCGCGTCGCCGAGACGGAGTTGGCGGCGCGGTAACCGACATCCTTGTCGGTCGAGACGGTGAACGTCGGTAGCGTGACGACGCTATCGTCGCGCGCCGGGGCGGCCTGCTGCGCGAAAGCGAGCGGGGACAGCAGCGCAAACACCGGCAGAGCGAGGCGCCAGCCGGTGGTAGAACGTTTGACGGATTGGGGTGTTTTCGTGGTCATTGCGAAAGGTGCCTGAAGCACGCGGATTTTCGGTTGGGGGAGAGAGACCGGACGCTCAGGTCCGGCCAGAAACAGCAGTCGAGATGTCGAGTCGGCGGATCGTGCCGCACAGCACGAACACCGCGGCGATACCCAAGGGCACGAGGGCGGTGCCCATGAGGAAAACGGGAACGTAACTGATGCGGCTCAGCGCCGGAACGAGCCACGTCGAGAAAACCAAAACGCCCAACACCGCGCTCATCCCGCCCACACCAGCCACCGTGCCGACGGACGAACCGGCGAAGAAGTCGCTCGGGAGCGTCTGGATGTTGTTAATCATGACCTGAAATCCGCAGAGAACGACGGCGATCGCGAGCACCGCAATGATCGGCGAAGGAGCGAAGGCGCCGGCGAGGAAACCGGGCAGCGTCAACACGCCGCCGAGCAGGATGACGCGTTTGCGCGCTTTATCGACGGACCAGCCGCGGCCGATGAGATGACCGGACATCCAGCCGCCGCTAAGGCTGCCGATGACGGCGCCGACGTAGGGCACCCACGCGAACAGGCCGATCGACTTCACGTCGAAGCCGAACCGATCCGCGAGATAGATCGGCAGCCAGTTCACGAACAGCCACCAAATCGGATCGAGGAAGAAGCGGGAAACGATCACGCCCCACGTCGCGCGAAACTCGAGCAGCGAGCGCAGCGACGCCGCGGGCGCGGCCGCTTGCGCGACGCCGGTGGCGGGAGCGTTCGCGGGGCGTTCGCCGAGAATGTGCGCGCGTTCCTCGGGCGACACCCACGGGTGTTTGTCCGGCGTCGAGCGGGCGAGAATCAGCCACGGCACGAGCCAGATGAAGCCGAGCGCGCCGACGATCACGAAGGTCGCGCGCCAGCCGAAATGCGCGAAGAGAAGCGCGATCAACGGCGCGGAGACGACCGCACCGAGCGACGCGCCGGCGTTGAAGATGCCTTGGGCGAGCGCCCGCTCATTGCGCGGGAACCACTCGGCGACGGCCTTCGTCGCGCCCGGCCAGTTGCCCGCCTCGCTGAAGCCGAGGATGCCGCGCGCGAGCGAGAGCGTGGCGAGGCTGCGCGCGAGCGCGTGGCCGGCGCAGGCGAGCGACCACACCGTCACCGAGAGCACGAAACCGAAACGCGTGCCCACGCGATCGAAGATGCGCCCCGACACCGCCTGCCCGAGCGCGTAGCAAACCATGAACGCCGAGACGATGTTCGCATAGTCGCTCTTCGAGAGATTCGTGTCTGCCGAGATGCTCGGCCACATCACCGCGAGCGAGGTGCGATCGACGTAATTGATCACGGTCGCGACCGCGATCAGGCCGATGATTGCCCAGCGGAGATGGGAGCGTTGTGCCATGAGTTATTGCTTCGGGAGGAATTCGGCGCGCATCGGCGAGAACACGTCGACGAGCACGCCCGCCTCGAGCGCCGTGGCGCCGTGGAGAACGTCGGACGGGATGTAGTAGAAGTCGCCCGCGCGCAGCACGCGTTCCTCGCCGCCGATGTGCACGCGAAACGCGCCGTCCTTCACGAACGTGATCTGCACGTGCGGATGGCGGTGGAGCGCGCCGACGGCGCCGGCGGTGAACTCGACGTAGGCGGCCATCAATTGGTCGCCGTAGGCCATGACCTTGCGTCGCACTCCCCCGCCCTGGTCCTCCCACGGGATGGAATCGAAGGCGATGAAGAGCTGTTCCTTTTGGACGAACATCTGGGGATGCATCGGAAAATCAGTCGCGGCGGAGCGCGGCGTTGCCGGTCCACGTGTAGGTTTTGCCGTCCGCTTCGAGGCGGTGCTCGGCTTTCGCGTCGGCGGCGCGATTGGTGATCATCAACGTCCACGCGAAGCCATCCTTGCCCGTGATCGCGACGACGGTGCCTTCGTCGGTGGAGGCGACGACGCGGACGGATTGCACCGTCGGGAAACCGCCCGTCGTGAACTCCTTCGTGCCGTCCCAAACGCCGTGCGGCTCGAGGACGCTCGCGAAAACGTGATTCGCGGCGCGCGTGCGGAGCATGAAGGCCGCTTCGTTGCGGAGGTTGAAATTCGGGTCGTTCGCGCCGATGCGCGTGAGCACGAGCTGCGTCTTCGCGTCGGTGGACGACGTGACCGTGTAGTAGCGGCTGCCGTTCATCCACGTGAACTGCACGGGGCCAGTCGCGGTGCCCTCGCCTTCGAGCCAGAGATGCTGGTAGCCGTGATCCTTGCCGAGCGGCTTGCGCTCGGTGGTGGCGATTTTCACCGGGACGTTCGTCGAGAGGAAATGCCCCTGGTAGTAGAACGGCAGATCGTAGTCGTGCTCGGTCGCCGAGGACGCGCGGAGCACATCGACGAGCACCGGGAACGGAAGCTTCGGATCGCGCACCATCGCGATCGTGCGCTGCATCGCGACGCCCTTGACGGCGGTGGTGTCGCGGGCGCTGACGATTTGGAAATTCGCGTCGCTCGCGTCGAAAAAGTGCGCCTCGGAGTGCTGATGCTCGGCCGCATCGTAGTCGCCACCGTATTGGGTGGTGCGATCGACGACGAGGGCGTTGTGCGCGACGGTCTGCTTGGCGTAGGACTTGTTCTCCTTCAAGTAGCGACCGCCCCACTTTTGCTCGACGTTCACCCAGCGGGCGGAGCCGTAGTCGGAGAGAATTTCGCGGCCTTGGTCGTAGTAGATGACGCTCAGCTTGTCGTAGTGGCCGTGCTCCATGCCGAACGCGGAATACTTCAGCAGCGCGAGCGATTGGCTATTGCCGGACGGCGCGCGCAGCACGCCGACGCCGCCGTGGGTGCCGTTAGGGCCGTCGCCGTAGGCCACGCTGCGATACTCGAACGCGGGCGGCTGCGGCGTGGCGACGAGCGCCTTCGCGACGGCAAGGCCGGCGGCGTTGAGCGCGACGGAGCCCTGGCGTTTCGCGATGTCGAGCAGGCGCGGATCGCGACCGTAGTGGATATAGGCCCAGTCCACCGCGAGCGGGATTTCGGGCGATTGAAAGGTCTTCTCCTTCATCGCGTCGTTGAACGGGATGAATTCGCCGTTGAGGTAAGTCAGCTGGAGGAGCGAATCGACGGCCTGGCGCAGCACGCTGTCGCGGCGCGCGAAAACCTTCAGCTCGGGCTGGTTGTTCTCGATGACCTGCGCGAACACGTAGAACGGCATGATGACGTAGCGCGCGTAGTAGGGTCCCTCGCAGTAATAGCCGTCGGGCGCGTAGAGTTCGTCGAGCTGCTTGAACCAACCGCCGGTCTTGCCGTCCATCTTGGAGCCGTAGAGCGCCTTCTTCACGAGTTCGTCGTCGCCCATGACGTAGCCCGCCATGCCGACCGCCGTGGCGGCCCACGTGCCGTGGTTGTGGATGCGGTCGAACTCCTCCGCGCGCTCGTCGGCGAGGAAATGCGCCATCGGCTCGAAGATGTGCGTCTCGAAATTCTTCCGCTCGTCCGCCGTCAGCGTGTCGTAAATGCAGTCGTAGGCCTGCGAGGTGTGCACGAGCCAGACACACTCGTTCAGACTCTGGTGGAACAACCGGCCAGGCGACGAACTGGCGGCCGCCGGGTGATTGCCGAGCGTCGGGTAGAGCGCGGCGTATTTCTCCAGCATCGACTTGATGAAGGCCGCGTAGCGCGCCTCGCCCGTGATCTGGTAAAGGAAGCCGGCGAGCTGCATCTCGGCGTAGTTCGCCTTGTGGCGCTCGTGCGTGAAGCCCGCGGCGTCCTTCGGCTGCGGCACGACGATCGGCGCCGCGAGCGCCCGCTCGACGCGGTCCTTCGCCTCGGCGTAGGCCCGGTCGAACAGCGGCGCGTGGCCCAGCGACGCGCGGATATCGTTCACCTCGGCGGGCGTAAGCAACAGGCGCGGATGCACGCCGACAGCGAACGCGACGAGCTGCGTCGCGAGCACGGCGCTGAAAACGAAGGCGGAGCGTAGCAGCTTCATGGCGAGCTCAGGCGAAGAAGATGCCGCCGTTGATCTCGAGCGACTCACCGTTGACGAACGACGAACGACCCGACGCGAGGAAAGCGATGGCTTCGGCGACTTCCTCCGCTTTGCCCTCGCGGCCGAGCGGTGTCATGCCCGCGACGCGCTGCCGCACCTCGGGCTTCGTGAAGGTGTCGTGGAACTGTGTCGCGATCATGCCGGGTGAAACGCAGTTCACGCGAATGCGCCGCGCGCCGAGTTCCTTGGCCATCGCACGCGTAAAGTTGGAGACGCCGGCCTTGGCCGTCGCGTAGGCGCTCGCGCCCGGACCGCCGCCATCGCGCGCGGCTTGCGAGGAGACGTTCACGATCGTCGCGCCGTCCGGCATCAGCGGCAGCGCCGCCTTCGTGACGAGAAACACGCTCTTGAGGTTGAGCGCGATCACCTGGTCCCAAAACGCCTCGTCCATGTCCGCAATGGTCTTCCGCGCGACGAGGCCGCCGGCGAGATTGACGAGGATGTCGATGTGCCCGTTGCCCGCCTGTTCGGCCAGCTCCACCACCCGCGCGACGTCCGCAGCCACGGCGATGTCGCCTTGGGCGAGCACACCTTTGCCACCGACAGCTTCGATCAGGCGCAATGTCTCTTCGGCTTGCTCGCGATTGCTGCGGTAGTTCACCACCACCGTGGCGCCGAGCTGAGCCAAGCGCACGGAAGTGGCTCGGCCGATGTCACGAGCGCCGCCAGTGACGAGCGCAGTTTTGCCTTGGAGTTCGAGCATGAGAGCAGGGGTTATGAGCGAAGGGGCGAGTGAATCGCGGGGCAGCGGACGGGAAGTTGAGAAGTTACGCGGAGACAGTCAAACGTTTTAGTGCAACGATTGACTTTTCACCAAGCACACAGCTTCTTAGCATTCTAACAAACTATCGGAGAGCCGTTTCCTATCTTTAAACCCATAAGAAACAGCTTGGCTGCCACTAGCGGGCGGGCGGACACCCCGTCGAGCGCCGCAGAACAAGTTCAGGCGTAAGGGTGAGATGAGCCGGTGGAGCAGCGTTCTTCCCCTCCATGCGATCGATCAGGAGTTCGACCGCCGATTTCATGAGCTCCACCAGCGGCTGTCGGACGGTGGTGATCGGCGGATCCATGATCTCGCAGAGATGGATGTCGTCGAAGCCGACAACCGAAATGTCGCGCGGAATGCTCAATCCAAGTTCCCGACAGCCCGCGTAGATTCCGACGGCCGTCATGTCGTTGATCGCAAAAAAGGCGGTCGGAGGCTCGGGCTGTTTCAGCAAGGCAACGGCGGCCGCGCGTCCGATCTCGGTGACAATCTCCTCGTCGTCACCTGCCTTGGCGTTTCCCGTCCACTCCAAGCGAGCATCAGGCGCGATGCCGGCGGCGCGCAGCGTGTCGCGGTAACCATCCAAGCGGTCGCGTCGATTCGCCGAATTGATCGGTCCGGAGACGAACGCGATGCGACGATGCCCGAGTGACAGCAGGTGTTCGATCGCGAGTTTGGCGCCGAGCCCGTTGTCGACGCGCACGCTGTCCAGCTCGAGTCCGGCATCGTTCAGCGTCAGGCGATCAAACGCCACTGCCCGCAACCCGCGCTTCACCACGCCGGCCACGTGGCGGAGCGACAACGGCGACGAGCCGAGGATCACGCCGCGAATGCCGCGCGCGAGCATCGACTCCACATAGCGCTGCTCGCGCTCCGGATTGCCCTCCGCGTTGCAGAGGAGCACCTGGTAATTCTTCGCCATCGCCGCGTGCTCGACGCAGCGCGCGAACTCGCCCCAAAAAGGATTCGCCACCGTCGGCACCACGAGGCCGATCGTCGGCACGTAGCCGGTCTTCAGCGCGCGCGCCATCTCGTTGGTCGAGTAGCCGAGATCGGCGACGGCTTTCAGCACGCGCTCCTGGGTGTCCTGGCGCATGCGATCGAGCTTGCCGTTCAGCACGAGCGAAACCGTCGACGTCGAGACGTTCGCCGCCTTCGCGACGTCGTGAATCGTGACTCGTCCCACCGGTTTGTTCGGCATCTCGTGCGTTGATACAAGAAGCCTGTCGAACGGCAAGCGAGGTGTGCGGCACCGCGCGTCGCAACGCGCCCCGCCCTTCTGGCTCTGCCATCGCCCGCCAGCACGGAGGGCGGAGGTGCCCGCGGGAGGAGTAACCTATTAGGTTACCGCTCCCCCGCTCCCGCTCCGCCGCGCGGCGGAGCGGCGCATTCGTCCCGCGGATGAAGCGGGCGCAAAACAAAGAAGCCCGCGTTCTCGCGGGCTTCGGGCACTTGCCGCTGACCGTGGCGCGCTGTCGCCGCTGCGGCGCGGATCGGTCACGCCTCGACCGTCTTCGGCTTCGCGTTGCGCACGGCGTCGGCGACGGTGGTCGGCAGCGCCTCGGCCTCACCGCTGACCTTGTCGAACTTCATCGAGAGCGTGCGCGACACGCCGCGCTCCTGCATCGTCACGCCGTAAATCGCATCCGCGGCCGCGATGGTGCTCTTGTTGTGCGTGATGATGATGAACTGCGAGCTGTCGACAAACTGCTTCAGCAGGTTCGTGAAGCGGTGAATGTTCGACTCGTCGAGCGGCGCGTCGAGTTCGTCGAGCAAGCAGAACGGCGACGGCTTCACCATGTAGAGCGCGAAGAGCAGCGCGACGGCTGTGAGCGTCTTCTGACCGCCGGAGAGCAGCGTGATGCCCTTGAGCTTCGTGCCCGGGGGCTGCGCGACGATCTCGATGCCGCTCTCGAGCGGATCCTCGGCCGTGACGAGTTCGATCTCCGCGCGGCCGCCGCCGAACAGGATGTTGAACGTGTAGGCGAAGTTCTTCCGGATCTGCTCGAAGGTGACCTTGAACTGCTCGAGCGAGGTGTGGTTGATGTCGTCGATCGCTTTGAGCAGCGCGGCCTTGGCGTTCGTGAGATCGTCGACCTGATTCTTGAGGAATTCGTAGCGCTGCTTCAGCTCGGAGTATTCCTCGATGGCGACGAGATTGACGGCGCCCATGGAGCCGAGGCGTTGGCGCAGCGCGTCGACCTCGGTCTTGATCGCTGTCCAGTCGGTGCTCTCCAGCGCGGCCAAGTCGGCTTCGGTCGGCTCGCCCTTGTTTTCCTTCTTCTTTTTGCGGCGGGCGGGCTTCGCGGCGGCTTCAGGAGCGGGTTGGCCGGGGTCGACGCCCCCGGCTACAGGTTGGCCTTCGCTGGCGACGGTCGCTTCGCTTGGTGCGGCCGCGGGCAAAGCCGCCGGCTGACTGCTGACCGCTGAAGGCTGACCACTTCCCTCGTCCTCCTCATCGAGGTCGAGATCCTTCATGCCCTCCGGCTCGTCATCGGAGTGCCAAAGGAGCTTCTTCCAATCGAGGGTCGAGACGTCGGTTTGGAACTCATGGGTGATTTCCTCGACGAGGAACTGCACGCGGGCGCGCGTCTCCGCGACCTTCACCTCGGTGCGCGACAGTTCGGACATCGAGCTCTCCGCCTCGGTGCGAATGGAACTCATGCCGGCTTCGACGGAGTTGATTTCCGACTCGATCGACGTGAGTTCGTTGCGCACGGACTCGACGTTCTGCTGCGCGATGGAAAGGGTCGTGGCGATTTCCTCGGCGCGGGCGCGCTGGCCGGCGGCCTCGTTCTCCAGCTGCGAAACCTGCTCGTTCCACGTCTCGATCTCGATCTGGCGCTCGTCGTGCAGGTCGGCGAGCTGCGCGCGGCGGCGCTCCATCTCGGAGAGACCGCGGTCGAGCACTTCGACCTTTTGGCGACGCTCGGCGAGCTCGAGGCGGGCTTGCGCGAGGGACTCCTTCTTCTGGTCGCGCTCGGCGCGCTTGCCGGAGATCTCCGCTTCAGTCTGCGCGATCTTCTGCTTCTGCGCCTCGACTTCGGCCTGCGCCTCGGCGAGCTGCGCCTGCGCCTTCGCGTGGCGGGCGAGCGCCTCGTCGTGGTCACGCTTGAGGTTGCCCAGCTCGTTCTGCATCCGGCCGAGGCGATTCGCCGCCTCGTCGTGCGCGCGCTGGGCATTCTTTTCCTCGGTGTGGAGCGAGGCGGCGTGTTGCGAAGCGGCGAGCACGTCCTTGCGCTTCTGCTCGAGCGCCTGCTCCGCCTCGACGAGCGCGGTGTTCAACTTCTCGATAAGCGCCTTCTGTTCGTCGTGCGCGGTCTGTTCGGCGACGACGGCCTTGCCGGTCTCGCGGAGATCGACTTCGCGCTGCACGATCGAGTTGGCCGGCTTCTTGTGATGGCCGCCGTAAATCAGGCCGCGCCGGTCGACGAGATCGCCCTTCGGCGTCGCGACCATGAGGAAACTGAATGCCGGGTTCGCCTTCCAGAATTCAAGGAACGCCGTCAAGTCGTCGGCCACGTAGCAAGCCGACAGCAGGGCCGCCGCCGGATGCGACGGTTCGAGATTGGCCACTGCCTCGGTGGCGGGCTTCAACCCGGCCGGCAGTTCGCTGTTCGCCGCGCCGCCGCCGAAACCAGGCACCTGCAGGCAAACGCTGCCGATCTTGTCGGTTTCGAGCTGCGCGAGGATTTTCTGCGCGGTGTCGACGTCAGCAACCGAGATTGCCTCGACCGACGAACCGAGCAGCGCCTCGACGGCCTTCGCCCACTCGACGCGGACCTCGAGGCCTTGCGTGATCGGCACGAATTTTTGCTCGCCGAAGATCGCGGTGAAACGGCCCTGGAGAATCGCCTTCGCGCCTTCGCCGAAGCCCTCCCATTTTTCGTGGAGCTGCTGGAGCAGCTTCAGGCGCGCGGTCTTCTGCGCGAGGTTGCGATCGATCTCCTGCAACTTGCGCTGACCTTCGCGGAAATCCTTCGTCGCCTCCTGCAACGCCACCTGCGCCGCCTGCGCCTCGTTGTTTTGGCGGCTCTGCTCAACGCGGGCTTCCTCGACGCGGGTGCGAGCTTCGTTCAGCGCCTGTGCGGCGGCCTCGACGTTGCCACGCACTTCCTCGAGGTCGGCGCCGACCTGATCGTATTTGTGCTGGCTCGTGCGGGCATCGACCTCGAGCGAGGAGCTCTCGGTGATGTGGCGCGCGACGGCGCTCTCGAGTTGGAGGAGATGAAACTTGTCCTGACCGAGCGCCTGCTCGACGCGCGTGAGTTCGCCTTCGAGGACGGCGAGCTCGCGATTCCGCTCCTGGAACACCGAGTCAGAGCTGCCGAGCAACGAGAGTTGCATCTGCTTGTCCTGCGCGCCGGTGTCGACCTGCGAGGCGAGCTCGCGGATCTGCATCTCGAGTTCGGCGAGGTCGTCGTTGCTCGAGGCGAGGCGTTCGGCGAGACCCTGGCGCTTCACGTGCGCCATGTTGGCGGCGTTCTCGGCCTGTTCCTTTTGCGAACGAAGATCGAAGACGGCCTGCTGCGCGTCCTGCACGCGCTGCATGAGCGCGGAGCGGTGGGCCTTGCGCTCGTCGAGCGCGCGCGTGCGTTCGTCGAGCGTGCTGCGGCGCGTGTCGGCGTCGTGCTGGAGGCCGCTGACGCGTCCTTCCAGGTCGGCCAGCGCCGTGGACATCTGCTTCCAGTGGTAGTTGCCGTGCGCGAGCGCGAGGTGGCGCAGGCGGAAGTTGAGGCGCTTGTAGCGCATGGCCTTCGCGGCCTGGCGGCGGAGCGAACCGATCTGGCGGGCGACTTCGTTGATGACGTCGGACACGCGCGCGAGGTTCTGCTCGGTGAGCGCGAGCTTGTTCATCGCCTCGCGACGCTGGCTCTTGTATTTCGTGATGCCGGCGGCCTCCTCGAACACCACGCGGCGCTCCTCGGGCTTCGACGAGAGGATCTGGTCGATCTGACCCTGCGCCATGATCGAGTAGCTGGTCCGGCCAATGCCGGTGTCCATGAAAAGCTTGTGGATGTCCTTCAGGCGGCAGGGCTGGCCGTTGAAGTAATACTCGCTCTGCCCGTCGCGGTGGACGCGGCGCGTGATCTCGATCTCGTGGAATTCGCTGCCGAGCTGCTTTTCGCACTCGGTGAGGAGCAGCGAGACTTCGCAAAACTGCGACGGCTTGCGCGTGTCGGCGCCCTCGAAGATCACGTCCTGCATCTTGCCACCGCGGAGGGCCTTCGCGCTCTGCTCGCCGAGCACCCAGCGGATCGAGTCCGCGATGTTGGATTTTCCGCAGCCGTTCGGACCGACGATGGCCGTGACGCCAGGTTGGAAATTCAGGGTCGTCTGGTCGGCAAAACTCTTGAAACCGTTAAGCTTGAGCGCGCGGAGATGCATTGAGCGGAAAGTGGATAAGTGAGGCTCCGGCCTCCGTGCCGGCAACGGAAAAAACACGGTCACCCGGACAAGATATTCACAGCAGAAAAGCCTCGCGTTTTGCCGGGCCGTCAGCTGGCCGGACGCTCAGGCGAGCGTCGCGTCGACACCGGAAATTGCGCGTGCAGAATGCAACTTGAACCACCCTGCAGCGTCTGATGTGCGAACGCATTTCCCTGCCTTTGCTCTCGTCCAAATCCTCCGCCCCTTCGTCCCGCGCTTTCGCCCGTTGCTCCCTCGCCAGCATTGTCGCGCTGTGCGCCGCCGCGAGCGCGATGCGCGCCTGGCTGCAATTCAGCACTCCCCTCGCCCCGGGCATGAACGGCGCGTATTACTTCGTGCAGGCGCGCGCGCTGCTCGAACACGGCCGATTGGGCATCCCGGATCTGCCACTAACCTTCTGGCTGCAGGCCGGACTCGCACGTCTCGTGGCCGCGATCACCGGCTGGCCGCTGGATGACGCCATCGTCTTTGCAGTGAAACTTGCCGACTCCGTGCTCCCACCGATGGCCGCCCTGCCGATCGCGTGGCTCGCGGCGCGCTGGCAACGCGCGGACGGGCAGCCGTCGCTCGTCGCCGCCCTCGCGCCGGCGGCTCTCGTTTGCGCCAGCGCCGCGCCGCTTTCGATGACGGGCGATTTCCAAAAGAACTCGCTCGCGCTCGTCTGGCTCGCCGGCACCGCGTGGGCCGCACACCGGTTCCTCAGTGGGCCGACGCTCGTGCGCGCGGCGGCGCTGGTCGGCGGGCTCGCGCTGCTCGGCACGACGCACGTGGGCGTGCTGGGCGCCGCGCTGGTCTTTCTCGCCGTGCTTGGCGCGGTCGCGGCGGTAGCCGCACCGGCTGAAGTGCGTCGACGCCTCCTGCTCGCGGCGCTCGTTGGTTTAGTCGCGCTGGCAGGCGCTGCCGCCGTCACCTACCGCTACGACCCGGCGCGCGTGCAACGCCTCTGGCGCGCGATCGCGGAACCATCGAGCGTGCTTAGCGAGTCCCGCGACCGAGGCGATCATCCGCCGGGCCCTCCGCCGGGATTCGCACCACCCGATTTCGCCGCAGGCACCGCGCCGGTCGACCACCCGCGTCCGCCTCCGGGTTTCGGTCCGCCGGGAGCGCCCCGTGGAATATTGGGGACGTTGCCACGCGTGTTGTTCCTCGGCGTCGGCATCGCTGCGACGGCTTGGGCGCTCCGCCGCTGGAGTTCGCTGCCGGTGGCGGACCGCGCCCTGGCGATCGCCGCGGGAGTCAGCGCCGCCGTGCTTGGCGGGGGATTCTTCGACGCGCAGAAATCCGAGCGCCTCATGCTGATTGCAGTCGTGCCGGCGGCGATCGCGGGTTCATTTCTCCTCGCCCAAGTCCGCCGCGACCTTCCGCGCGCGACGCTGGGAATCGTGGTGGTCTTCCTCGCGGTCTTGAGCGGCGCGCTCTACGTCGCACGCGGCGGCAGGCAAATTCTCACCGTGGAGCAACGCGACGAATTGCGCACGCTCGCACCGCTGATCGCGTCGCCGGAACGCACGCTGATCGTCGCGCATCACGGACTCGAATGGTGGACCGCGTGGACGTTGCGCACCCACATCGCGCAACCCACCGCCGTGAGCCGCGAGGACTGGCAGCGCTACGATCATATTTATTACCTGAGCGAAAAGTCCGGCGTTCCGCGCGGTCGCGGTGGACCGCCAGGAGCGATCGGCGCGCCGGGCTCCGGGCCGCCGCCGGGCATGGGTCCGGAAGGTGCGACGCCGGAAAACGCCGTCACCGTTCACGACGGCCCGCTGTTCACTCTCTCCCGCGTCGACGAAGCACCGGAAGACCAGCCGACCGACGCCGAGGTGCAGGCGCAGCGTTTGAAGCGCCAATGATAAGTGAGGCGCCCGGCGGTTAATCCCGCCTACTGTCGGCGCGGTGCGCTTGCGGCGCTACCGAACGCGGGTTTCCTGACCAACGTGAGCAACACGACCGTCGCCACCGACATCGCCGAGACCAAGCGGTTTCTCCCATGGATCGTCGCGACGGCGCTGTTCATGGAAAATCTCGACGCGACGATCCTCAACACCGCGGTGCCGACGATGGCCGCGAACCTGCAGGTCGCGCCGCTCAGCCTGAAATCGGTGCTGACCAGCTACACGCTGTGTCTCGCGGTGTTTATTCCGATCAGCGGCTGGATGTCGGATCGCTTCGGCACCTGCCGCGTGTTCACGTGGGCGGTGTGGGCTTTCACGCTCGGCTCGTTGCTCTGCGGTCTGGCGCTGAACATCCCGATGCTCGTCGCCGCGCGCGTGCTGCAGGGCATCGGCGGCGCCATGATGACGCCGGTCGGCCGCATCGCGCTCGTGCGGACCTTTCCAAAATCCGAGATGATGGCCGCGATGAACTTCGTCGTCATTCCCGCGCTGATCGGGCCGCTGCTCGGGCCGTTCGTCGGCGGACTCATCGTGCACTGGCTGCCGTGGCGGACGATTTTCTTTCTCAATCTGCCGTTCGGGCTCATCGGTCTCTGGCTCGTGAAACGCCACATGCCGGACTTCCGTAACCCCGAAGTCGCTTCGCTGGACCGCACGGGTTTCCTGCTCTTCGGCAGCGGCATCGCGCTGCTGTCGTATGTGCTCGAGGTCTTCGGCGAACACTCGATGCAGACCGGTTCGGTGCTGTTCATGCTGGCCGTGTCGATTCTGCTGCTCGCCGGCTACGCGTTGCACGAGAGCCGCGAGCCGCATCCGGTGCTGGAGCTCGCGCTGTTCAAGACGCGCACGTTCAACGTCGCCGTGCTCGGCGGCATCATCACGCGTCTCGGCGTGGGCGGCATGCCGTTCCTCCTTCCCCTGCTCTACCAGCTCGGCCTCGGTTACCCGCCGTGGCAGGCCGGCCTGCTCACGATGCCGCAAGCGCTGGCCGCGATCCTGATGAAGATGATCAGCCAGAAAATCCTCGGACGTTTCGGCCACCGGCAGGTCCTCATCACCAACACCGTGCTCTTCGGCGTGACGATGATGGTGTTCTCCACCGTGGACGGAAACACACCGCTCCTCGCGATCCTCACGCTGGCGTTCACCCAGGGTTTCTTCTCCGCCCTGCAATTCACGAGCATGAACTCGCTCGTCTACGCCGACATTCCCGACCGGGAAGCTTCGATGGCGACCAGCATTGCGAGCACCGCGCAAATGATGGCGCTCTCGTTCGGCGTCGCCGTCGCGTCGCTCTGCGCCGCGTGGTTCCTCGGCTCCGCTCCGCAATCAGAGCGCGCGTTGCTAATTCCGGCGCTGCATCGGTCCTTCCTCGTGCTCGGCAGCCTGACCGTGATCTCGTCGCTCATGTTCTGGCGACTGCACCCGGACGACGGCAACAACGTCAGCAATCGTCCGCGCGCCGGCGAGGACGAGGCCGTCGCCGCGTAGCGTCGCGCGGGCCGCGACGCTCGGAGGACTGAGGACCGAATACCGAGGACGGAAAGGTCCACAGCCGCTTTCCTCCGTTCTCCGTCTTCCGTCCTCTGTCCTCAGTCCCGCTCCAGCCGTTTGCCGAGGCTGACCGCGCCTTCGACCGCGAAGCCGATGCGCTCGTAGAACGCGATCGCCGCTTTGTTGTCGGGGCGCACCTGCAAGTTGATCTTCGGACAACCCGCCGCGCGCAGGCGCGTCTCGGCTTCGTCCATCAAGCGCCGACCAAGCCCACCGCGCTGCAATGCCGGCGCCACGCCGAGATAGTTGATCCAACCGCGATGTCCCTCATATCCGGCCATCACGCTGCCAACGATTGCGCCGCGCTGCTCGGCGACGAGAAACCACTCGGGATTCACCTTCAGCTTGCGCGCGATGTCCTTGCGCGGGTCGTTCTGCGGACGCGTGAGCCCGCAGGCCTGCCACAGCGCCACGACCGCCTCGCTGTCGCGCGTTTCAAAACGACGGATGATCCACTCGGTGCTCACGGCGCGAGCGTGCGGATTTGCCGCGCCGGCAAAAGCCCAAAGCGCGTTTCGCTCTCGCCGCAACAGGACGCGTCGGCGACGCTTCGGCATGCCTTCCCCGCTGCGCTTCCTGCTCGTGTGCGGCACTGCGCTGGTGCTGACGCTCACCGCCCTCGCCCAAACGCCCCCGGTCACACGCACCTTGTATCTGGTGCGCCACGGCTACTACGACGCCGTGGCTGGCGCGGACTCCAAAACCGCCAACGCCCTCAACGCCACCGGACGAGCGCAAGCCGAGTTGCTCGCGGCGCATCTGGCCTCGCTTCCGGTGAAATTCAGCGCCGTGACCTCAAGCGAATTCACCCGCGCCCGCGAAACGGGCGACGCGATCGCCGCGAAACTCCGTTTCGCCTGCGCCCGCGACGAGTCGCTCAACGAATGCACGCCTCCCGGCGCGGGCGTCGCCGAGAAGGACGTGGACGCCGGCGCAACGGCACAGCTCGAACGGGCTTGGCAGCGCTACACGCAGCCGGCGAAGGGTGTTTCGACGAGCGAAATCCTCGCCTGTCACGGCAATGTCATCCGCTGGTTCGTCTGTCGCGCGCTCGGCGTCGACCCGCGGCAATGGACGCGGATGGAGATCGCGAACTGCTCGATCACGATCATCCAAGTGCGCGCCGACGGCACGACGCGCCTGCAGGTTTTCAACGACGTCTCGCACGTCCCGCGCGAACAGCAGACTTGGAGCGGCCGCGGGCCGGGTTGGCCGCTGCCGGCGCAAGCGGCGCGGCGCTGAATCCTGCGCGGCGTCAGCCGCGCAGTTCCATATCCTGCGGCACGGTGCTGAGCGCTTCGGCGAGCGTGGTGAGGCCTTCCTTCACCTTGATGATGCTGTCCTGGTGCAGCGTCTTCATGCCGCCGCGCATCGCGATCTTCTTCAGCTCGGCGGTTTCGAGTTCCTTGTTGATGCCTTCGATCAACTCCTCGTTGGTGACCATCAATTCGTGGATGCCCACGCGGCCCTTGTAGCCGGTGCCGCCGCATTTCGGGCAGCCCTTGGGATTCGCCTTGAAGATCGTGCCGCCCGTCCAGCCGATGGCGCGCTCCATGATGTCGCGCTCGCGGCCCTCGGGCTCGTAGCCGACGCGGCAGGTCTTGCAGACGCGGCGCATGAGGCGCTGCGCGCAGACGCAGACGAGCGAAGACGACACCATGAACGACTCGATGCCCATGTCGGTCAGGCGCGCCACGGTGCTCGGCGCGTCGTTGGTGTGCAGCGTGGAAATGAGCAAGTGGCCGGTGAGCGCGGCCTCGACGGCGATGTTGGCGGTCTCCTTGTCGCGGATTTCGCCGACGAGAATGATGTCCGGATCCTGACGGAGAAAGGCGCGCAGCGCGGCGGCGAAGGTCAGGCCGATCTGCCGGTGCATCTGCATTTGGTTGATGCCGGGCAGCGTGTATTCGATCGGATCCTCGGCGGTGCGGATGACGATGTCGGGCGTGTTGATCTCGTTCAGCGCCGAGTAGAGCGTCATCGACTTGCCCGAGCCGGTCGGTCCGCAATGCAGAATCATGCCGTAGGGCTGGCGGATGCACTCGCGGTATTTGGCCAAATTTTCCTCGGTGAAGCCGAGCGCCGGGAGCGGCAGCGTGGACTTCTGCTTGTCGAGGATACGCATGACCACGCCTTCGCCGTGATTGAGCGGCGCGGTGGAGACACGGAGGTCGATGTCGACGCCCTTCTTGTTGAATTGCTTGAAGACGATGCGTCCGTCCTGCGGCAGGCGGCGTTCCGCGATGTCGAGGTTGCACATGATCTTCAGGCGCGCGACGAGCGCGCCCGCGACCTTGGCGGGCAGGCGAAGCTTTTCCTGGGTGAGGCCGTCGATGCGGTAACGAACGACGAGGTCCTTTTCCTGCGGCTCGATGTGGATGTCGGAAGTGCCGGAGAAATACGCGTCCTCGATGATGCGATTGGCGAGCTGAATGATCGGCGCGGAGTCCTCGTGCGTGAGGTCTTCCTCGCGGATCTCGACCTCGTCCTCGGAGAATTGCGCGCCGAGCTGGTCGACGACGTCGGAGAACTGGACCTGCTCGGGCGCGTTGTCCTTCTTGAGCTTCTCCTTGATGTCCTTCTCGGCACCGAGGAGGCGCGCGACGCGCATGCCGGTCTTCTCGGCGATCTTGGCGGCGAGCTGCGTGTCGAAGGGATTCGAGAACGCGACCAGCAGCAAGTCGCCGACCTGGCCGACGGGCAGGATCGTGTTCTTCTGGCAGAACTCCAAATCGATCTTCTCGAACGTGGCGTTGTGGAGCTTGTAGCGACCGACGTTGAAGGGCGTGAGGCCGAGCGCGCGGCACTTCGCGAGGTGGAGCGGGAACGGCGTGACCTTGTGCTCGGTCTGGAGCAACGCGTCGAGCTGGTCGCCGTTGAGGTCGTCGGCGTGGTTGACGACGGCGGCGCGCGCCTCGGCGCTCAGCTTGCCGAGTTCGACCAGCTTGTCGACGATGTGGGTCTGGACGCGTCCGAGCGGCATATCAGGAAGCGGGGTGGGTCTTCGCGGCGGCCTCGCGTTCGGTTTGCTGGCGGTCGAGAAAATCGGCGATCACGTCCATCGTGGTCGCGTGCCAGACGATGTGACCGCCGAGCTTTTTTTCCCAAGCGGTGCGGACGGCCGGGCTGAGGTAGTAAGCGGTCGCGACGAGCCAGAAATCCTCCTCCTTGTCGTAGGGGACGGTCCAACTCGCCCAGCACATGCCGAGGTCGAGATTCTTGCGGATGTCGTCCGGCACGTCGTAGTGGCGGAGGTCGACGACGCCGAGTTGATGTTCCTCCATCACGGCGTGCAGCACGTCCTCTTCACGGACGACCTTCTTCTCGAGCGCGAGGATGCCAAGCACGGAGGCCTGCCGGAAATCGCCCTGCCCCGCCAGTTCGAGCACGCGCTCGTTGGCGGCTTCGAGATCCTCGAACTTCACGAGGTTGTGCTCGACGAGCGCCGAGCCGAGGAGGCGGTTGGCGCGCATGAGGAGGGGCCGATGTTCCATCATGGGAGAGCGCACGTTGCGTTACGCGGCGGGGGCTGGCGATGCCTTTTGCTTCTTCCGCAGCTTCCGCACGCGTTTTAGCAGTTCTTTCTTAAGCTTGGGAATCCCCTCCTCGCTCAGGCAGGAGATCGGGACGAGCTCCACCTTCTTGTAGCGCGTCTTGAATTTCTTGAGGTTCACGACGGCGGCGTCCTCGTCCATCTTGTTCGCGGCGACGAGGCGCGGCTTCTCGAGCAGCTCCGGATCGTAGAGTTCGAGTTCCTTGAGCAACTGCTTGTAGTCGTCACGCGGGTCGCGGTTGTCGGTGCCGGCCATGTCGACGATGATCAACAGCAGCGCGCAACGCTCGATGTGGCGAAGGAAGCGATGGCCGAGACCCTTGTTCTCGCTCGCGCCGGTGATGAGGCCGGGAATGTCGGCGAGGATGAGGCGATCGTATTCCTCCTCATACTCGATGATGCCGATCTGCGGCTGCAACGTCGTGAACGGATACGCGGCGACCTTCGGGTGCGCCTTCGTGATGAGGCCGGTGAGCGAGGACTTGCCGGCGTTGGGGAAACCGACGAGGCCGACGTCCGCGATGCTCTTCAGCTCGAGACGATACTCGCCATACTCGCCGGGCTCGCCGGGACCGAACTGGCGCGGCGCGCGGTTGACCGACGACTTGAAACGCGTGTTGCCGAAGCCGCCCTTGCCGCCCTTGCAGAGGATGAACTCCTGGCCGTCCTCGAGGATCTCGGTGACGACCGCGCCGGTCTCGAGGTGATAGACGACGGTGCCGAGCGGCACGCGGAGGATCGCGTTGCGGCCTTCGCGACCGTTGCAGTCCTTGCCCTGCCCGTGCTCGCCGCGCTCGGCGTTCCAGTGCGGCTTGTATTTGAAATCGATGAGATTGTTCTGGTCGTCATCGCCGCGCAGCACGACGTGGCCGCCGCGGCCGCCATCGCCGCCGTTCGGGCCGCCCCAAGGCTCAAATTTTTCGCGACGAAAGCTCACGCAACCGCGGCCTCCGTCGCCGGCGCGGGCTTTGATGGTGCATTCGTCGATGAACATGCCCCCCACGGTGCAGAATCCCGCGCGCTTGCCAAGCGGAGTTAGGCGCCCGGCAGGCGGTCGAGGAATTCCCGCCAAAGCGCCTGCCCCACCGGCCACATGCCGAGATCGGAGTCGGAGTTGATGTGCCCCAACCCTTCCAAGACCCGCAACTCCGCGCCCCAGTTTTCGGCCCATTCCGTCGACCGCGCGACGCTCGCATAAGGATCGTCCGTGCTCGCGATCACCACGGCCGGAAACGGCAGTCGCCCGCGCGGAATCGGTCCGAAGCCGCGCAGCATCGGCAAATCGGGAGCCCGCTCCACGTCGGACGGCGCGACGAGGAACGCGCCCGCAATCTTGCCGCCGCCGCGTGCGACGTGACGCACCACCGTGATGCAACCGACGCTGTGCGCGATCACGACCGCGGGACCCGGCAACACCGCGAGCGTGCGCTCGAGCGCGTCCTCCCAATCCTGCGGTGAAGTCGAAAGCCAGTCGGCCAGCGCCATCCGCGGCCACGCCGGATTCGCCGCATGCCACGCACGCATCCAGTGCAACGGGCCTCCGCCGGAATAGCCCGGCACGAGCAAAATCGGAAAATGCCCGGACATCGGGCTCAGACCGTCACCTTGATGCCGCGGCGCAGATACGTCGGCACGTCGAGGTCCTGGCCTTCGAAGAGATTGCGGTCGGACTTGTCGAACGAGCCGCGATTCGCGGCGGGTTCGGCGACGCCGCCGAAGCCAAACTCCTCCTGCTGGGGCTTGTTCGGATCGTGCGCCGCAGCCTTGGCCGACGCGCTGCTGGGCCGCGCCGCACGCTCGCGTTCGGCGGGCGCGGACGGCTTCGCCGGAGCGGATTCACCTTCCGCGTCCTCGCTCGCGGCTGGCGCGCGCTCAGGGCGTTTGGCGGGAGTGTTCGGCTTGGCGCGCGTGAAGGTGCGGCCACCGATGTCGGTCGCGCCAATGACGCAGACCTCGACCTTGCCCTGCAACGCCTCATCGATCACGGCGCCCATGATCACGTGCGCCTCGCGGCCGAATTCCTCGGTCACCGCCGTCATCAGCTGATTGACCTTCGTCAGACTGAGATCGGCGCCTCCCGTGATATTCACCATCAGACGGTCGGCCTTGCGGGCGAACTCCGGCGTGGCGAGCAGCGGGCAATTCTTGAGGTCCTCGAACGCGGCGTCGGCGGCGTTCTCGCCCTCACCGGTGCCGAGGCCGAACAGGGTCTTGCCGCCGCGCGTCTGGAATGCGGTGCGCAGCGCCTGGAAGTCGACGTTGATCAGGCCGGTCTGCGAGAGCATGGCCCAGATCGATTTCACGCCGCGGCCCATCCACACGTCGGCGCGGGCGAACGAGTCGAGCACGCTCGTCTGCTCCGTGCCTTCCTGAAGCAACAGGTCGTTCGAAAGCGGGATGACCGCGTGGCACTGCTTGCGGAGTTCGTCGAGCGATTCCTCGGCCTGCTTGCGGCGGCGGCCGCCTTCGAAGCTGAACGGCAGCGTGACGAACGCGATGACGAGCGCGCCGGCCTCGCGGGCGATTTCCGCCACGACGGGTGTCGCGCCCGAACCGGTGCCGCCGCCGAGTCCGGCCACGAGGAACACGAGATCGTTGCCGCGCACGACTTCGGTGATCTTTTCGCGATCCGCGTCGGCCGCCTGGTAACCGAGCGCCGGGTCGCCGCCGGCGCTGAGGCCGCGCGTGACGCTGGTGCCGATGAGAATCTTGTCCTGCACCGGCGAGGAGCTGAGCGCCTTGAAGTCGGTGTTGATGACCGCGAGTTGGAGGCGATCAAGGTTCTCCATCTTCAGCCGGTCGACGGCGTTGGAGCCACCGCCGCCGATGCCGACGAGCTTGATGCCGATGTCGCGATCCGTGAGGGCTTCGAGGGGAAGTTCGTTGTTCATCGTCGAGTCCTCAGCCGAAAAACTTGGTCAGGCCCGCGAAGATGCTGCCGCCCTTGCGGCGCGCGGGCACGTGGTGTTCCGAGGCGTGCTTGAAGCCGAACTGGAAGACGCCGAGCACGGTGCTGAACATCGGGTCCTTCAACTCGTCCTTCACCCACGACGGCGCTTCGCCGCGCCGCACCGGCAGGCCGAAGACGCGGCTCGCCGCTTCGTCGATGCCGGGCATCTTGGCGGTGCCGCCAGTCAGGACGACGCCCGCGCCGCAGTGCTCGACCGAGAGCTTCGGGCCGAGCTTCTTCTGCACGATTTCGAAAATCTCCTGCACGCGCGCGCTCGTGATCGTCTCGATCGCGCCGCGGGCAATCTGGCGGTCGCCGAAGGACATGTCGCCGTTGAGCCAGACTTTGTCGGCCTTGTCGCGCGTCTGCACCGTGCCGCGGCCGTGGCGGAGTTTCAGCATCTCAGCTTGCGTCGTGGTGACGCGGAGGCCGATCGCGAGATCGTTCGTCACGTGTTCGCCGCCGACGGGCAGCGTGCCGGTCGCGGCGACGTGGCCGTCGCGATAGAGGACGTAATCCGTGATGCCCTTGCCGACGTCGAGAACCAGCGCGCCGTGGATGCGCTCTTCCTGCGTCGTGAGCAACGCGCCGCTCGCGAGCGAGGAGAGCACGAGTTCGCGGACCTCGAGGTGATAACCGCCGACGACGTGGATGTTGTCGCTCACCTTGCTCTCCTGCCCGTGCACGATCCAGTAACCGACTTCGAGGCGGCTGCCGGAAAGATGCTCGGGATCGGCCACGACGCGGCCGTCGAGGCGGAACGGGCGGCGCAACTCGTGGATGCGCGTGCGGCCGGCGGGCAGCTCCTTTTCCTTCGCGAGGTCGCAGACGGTGGAGATGTCGAGCTGCGTGACGGTGTTGTCGGCCGACTTCACGTTCACCGAGGCCTCGTTGTAGAAGCCGTCGAGATGCGGGCCGGTCTGCGCGAGCCAGACCTCGTCGAGGCGCGCGCCGGCTTTTTTCTCAGCCATCTCGAGCGCGTGGTGCGCGGCTTCGGAGGCGGCCTTGTAGTCGACGACCTCGCCCTTCATCACGCCGCGCGACTGCGAGAGGCCGACGCCGATGATGTTGAGCGCGCGGCCGCGGGCGATTTCGCCGACGAGGACCGCGATTTTGCCGGTGCCGATTTCGACCGCACCGATGATTCTGCTGCCGTTAGAGATCACGTGAAGGTTTCCGTTTCGTGGAGGAAGAAGGAGAAAGCTGGAAGGCCGGCGCGGCGGTGCCGCTCTGCGCCTGCTTCGTGAGCTGCTCGGGCGTCTGCGCGAGCTTCACCGGCACCTGCGGTCCGAGCGCGAGGTTGACCGACTGGATCTGCGGCTCGGCGAGCGTGCGCTTCGTCTCGTCGACGATCATGTCGAGCTGCGCGATCTGGCGGAAGAAGTCCTGCTTCGCGCTGAAGACGATCTCCGGGATGTCCTGCGCCTTGACCGTGATTTCCTCGTGGGTGGCGAGGCGCGCGAGGGACACGAAGAGCCACTCGCGGTAGAGATGCGGCGCCTGCAATTGCGCGGTGGTGAGCAGATCGGAGACCTGCTTCATGCCCTCGATCGGAGCGTAGCTTTTGCCGTCCTCGGTGCGGCGCAGCCGGAAATCCGCAAGCCACGGAAGCGTCGCGAGCAGGGCCTTGTCGTAGCCGTAGCCTTCGTAGACGACGCCGTCCTTCGCGACGAGCAGCTGCTTCTTCTCCAAGCGGTCCTCGACCTGAATTCGGGCGACCGGAGTGCGCTCCTTGAGGTCGATCACGAGCGTGTCGGGGAAGCTGCGCGTGAGCACCGCGATGCGGACTTGGCCGGCGGAAATCAGTTTCTCGCGCAGCGCGGAGAGATCGAGCGCCATGAGCGTGGTGTTGCGCGGCACGGCCAGCAGGCGCGCCGCCCACTCCTTGCCGAGCACGCCGTCGGTGACGACGAGGATGTCCTTCACCGGCTCGCTTTTCACTGCGGAGGCGATGGCGGCGCGGTCGTTTTCCCACGTGTGCACCATCTCGTAGATGCCCCAGCCCGCCGCGCCGGTGAGGGCGACGAGGGAAATGACCTTCAACCATGCGATCTGGCGGCGGCGGCGGCCGCGGGCGGACATCGCGCGCGGCGTCACGTCCTGGCGAATGGTGCGCCAGGAACGCTCGGCTGCGGCGTTGTCCTTCTCCTCGCTCATTTCTTCGTGGTGCTGCCGGCGAAGCGCTCGAGGGCGGGCGCGACCAGTTCGCGGCAAAGCGCGTTGAAATCGAGGCCCACGCAGCGAGCGCTCATCGGCAAGAGGCTCGTTTCCTTCATGCCGGGCAGCGTGTTGATTTCCAGCAGATAAAGTTCGCCGTCCGGCGCGAGGATGAAGTCGATGCGCGCGTAGTCGCGGCAACCGCAGGCGGCGAACGCGGTCTCGGCCGCGCGCTGCACTTCGGCCGTCTGCTCGGACGAGAGCGGCGCGGGCGCGGTGTATTCCGTCATGCCCTTGGTGTATTTGCTCGTGTAGTCGAACACGCCGGACTTCGGCGTGATCTCGACCACGCCCATGGCGCGGCCGCGCAGCAGGCCGACGGTGAGTTCGCGGCCGACGATGCGTTTTTCGATGATCCAATCGCCTTGGCGGATGCCCGCGATGGCGATTTCGAGGCCCGCACGCGAGGAGATCATCTGCAGGCCCACGCTGCTGCCCTGCCGGTTCGGCTTCAACACGACCTGTTCACCGAGTTCGTCGGAAAGCACGGAGGCCTTCGGCTTGCTTGTGACGTCGAACGCGCGGCCGGGCGCGACGCGCACCCCCATCGCGGAGACGGCCTGTCGCGTGCGCCATTTGTCGAAGCACAGCTCGGAGCCCGCTGCGTCGCAACCCGCGTAGGCGACGCCCGTCTGCTCGAGCAAGCGCTGCATGCCGCCGTCCTCGCCGAACACGCCGTGGAGCGTCGAGAAGACGACGTGGCGCTTCGGATCGAGATCCGCCGGCAGCGCGTCGGCCTCGATGTTGAACAACTGGGTCGGGAACGACGTCGCCATCGCCAGGGCGGCGGCTTTGCCGGAGCCGAGGGAAACTTCGCGTTCAGGAGAGGTGCCGCCTGCGAAGACGGCGATGATGGGAGAGCTCATAGAAATTTCTTCCAGTCGGAACCGAACAACATGACCTCGGGCTCGAGGTCGATGCCGCGCGCGGCCTTCACCCGCGCGCGCACCACCCGCACGAGCGCGAGGATATCGGCGGCGGTGGCGTTGTCGCGATTGACGATGAAATTCGCGTGCACGCGCGAGACCTCGGCACCGCCGACGCGTTCGCCCTTCAGCCCGCACTCGTCGATGACCTTGCCGGCGGAGGTGCCCGGCGGATTTTTGAAAATGCACCCGGCGCTCGGTTCGCGCGGCTGCGATTCCTGGCGCTTCTTCGTGTAGGCCTCGATCTGCTGCTTGATCGCCGCGGCGTCCGCGTGCTGGCGCGGCACGAGGAAAGCGCCGAGCGCAACGGCGGTCTCGAGCTCCGCGCAATGGCGGTAGTCGACGTGCATCGCGGCTTTTTTCATCACGCGCTTCTCGCCCGCGAGCGTCATGAGGTGAACCTCGTCGACGACGTCAAAGGTCCAGCCGCCCATCGCGCCGGCGTTCATGCGGAGCGCGCCGCCGACGCTGGCCGGGATGCCCTCCATGAATTCGAAACCGGAAAGGCCGGCCTTCGCCGCGAGGCCGCAGAGATTTTTCAAGCGCAAGCCCGCGCCGACCCACACGCGACCGTCGGGTTGCGGCTCGAACGCCTGCCAGCTCGGGTGCGCGAGACTAATCACGAGGCCTTCGACGCCTTCGTCCGGCACGAGAAGATTCGAGCCACGGCCGAGCATGTAGGTCGGGAGGCCGCGCGCGTGGGCCGCGGCGAGCAAAGCGGCGAGATCCGCGGCGTTGGCCGGCTCGGCGTAAACGCGCGCCGGACCGCCGACGCGCATCGTGGTCTTCGGTGCGAGCGGCTCGCGTTCGACGAGCTTGGTCGCGACGTCGAGCGCAGGACGCACGGCGGCGACGAAATCGTTCCAGGAAGCTGCGGCGGCCGTGCTCATCAGGACGGGGAAGCGGGGGCCGGCGTGTGCCGGAGATGGCGACGCGGCGGGAGACGCTGGGCGAGCTCCTCGAGGTCGGTGACGATCGTCGCGACGGCGTCCTCGTGCGCCATGCGGTGCAGGTTTTCGCGAAATTTGTTCAGGAGCCAGTCGTTGAAGAGGATGTCGAACACCTCCTGCCGCAGCAGCGAGAGCGCGTTCTGGTCGATGACGAGCCCGCCGCCTTGTTGCTCGAAGTAGCGCGCATTGGCCCACTGGTGATTGTCGGCGGCGAATGGATACGGGATGAGCACGGCGGGCGCTTCGCAGCGGACGAGTTCAGCGATCGTGCCGGCGCCGGCGCGGCTGACGACGAGGTCAGCGGCGGAGAGCAGCACGCCGATGCGGTCGGTGAACGGCTCGAACCACGCGCGGACGACTTCGCCTTTCTTCGAGCGCAGTTCGCGGACGGATGCCTCGCCCTTGCCCAAGCCGGTGACGCACCAGACCTGCACGCCTTCGCCCGCGAGCGCGTGGAGGTTGTCGACCACCCATTGATTCAGATTGCCGGAGCCCTGGCTACCGCCGACGAGGACGAGCAGCTTCTGCGTCGCGTCGACGCCGAGCTGAGCCCGCGCCTCGGTGCGCGAGAGGCGCACGACCTCCGGGCGCACCGGCAAGCCGGTGTGGCGCACCATCAGGCCAAGTCGTCCGGGCAGACGCACGCCAGGCGGCAGGTAGAGTCGCTGCGCGAAACGCGAGAGCAGGCGCACGGCACGGCCGGGAATGCGGTTCGCCTCGTGGAGCGCGACGGGAATGTCGAGAAAGCGCGCCGCGAGCGTGACGCCGGCGTTGGTGAAGCCGCCGAAGCCCACGACGGCGTGCGGGCGGAACGCCGCGAGGTATTTCAGCGAAAAGACGAGACCGTGCGTCTGCTTGAACACGCAGCGCGCCAGCACGTCCGGCCGTAGGCCGAACGGCGCGCCGGGCACGGTGGCGGTCGTGAGGTGCGGGTATTTCTCCGCGAGGCGCGAATCGACCTTCTTGTGCGAGATGAACAGGCGCACGTCGTGGCCGCGCGCGCGGAGAGCCTCGGCGAGCGCGATGCCCGGCGCGAGGTGTCCGCCGGTGCCGCCACAGGCGATGAGAAAACGGCTCATGTCGGCCTCCCTTCGGGAGGAGGTGGCAAGTGACAAGGGACAAGGCTCAAGAAGCGCGCCGCTCGCGCGGTGCGATCACGCCACCCCGGAGGGTTTGGATTCTCTTGGTCCTTGTTAGTTGTCACTTCGCACTTCATCGCACTTACGCTTCGATTTCCGCCAGCGCGCGCTTGCGCTCGAGCGGCTTCGGCCGCTCCCACGTGCGCGCGGTGTTGATGATGACGCCGATGAGGAATCCCATCAGCAGGAGATTGGAGCCGCCGGCGCTGATGAAAGGCAGCGACATGCCCTTGGTGGGCATCATGCCGGTCACGACCATGAGGTTGATGATCGCCTGCAGGCTGATCAGGAGCAGGCAGCCGGTCACGAGGAGAAATTGAAAGAGATTCGGCGCTCGGCGCACGTGCATGAGCCCGGCGACGAACAAGGCGATGAAGAGGATCACGGTGAGCAGTGTGAAGATCAGGCCCATCTCCTCGCCCATGATCGCGAAAATGAAATCGGTGTGCGCCTCCGGGAGAAACGACTGCTGTTGCCGACCGTTGCCGATGCCGACGCCGTCGACGCCGCCCGCCGCGAAGGCGAGGATGGCCTGCCAGAGCTGATACGCGCCCTCGCTGCGGTTCGCCTCGACGTCCATGAAGGCCGTGATGCGGCGCAAGCGGTTCGGGTTGTGCAGCACGAGCAGCACGAAACCCATGAGCGCGAACGCCACGCTCGGGAGGATGAACTTGAGGCGCCCGCCCGCGAGGAAGAGCAGGATCATGCCCACGCTCGCGCAGAGGAACGCGGTGCCGAAATCGGGCTCGATGATGATCAGACCGGCGAAAAGGCCGATGCCGAGGCACGGGTAAATGAAACCGCGCTTCAGGTCCTCCATCTTGTTCTGGTTGAGCGCGAGGTAGTGCGACAGCGCGAAGACCATCGCGAGTTTGGCGAATTCGGAGACCTGCAGGCGCGTGAAGCCGAGATTCAACCAGCGCCAGCTGCCCTTCACGTTGACGCCAATGTGGGGGATGCGCACGAGCACCAAACCGAACAGGGTCACCCCGGCGAGAATCCAGGCGAACCGTCGCATGCCTTCCAGGTCGACGCGCGCCACGATCCAGGCGATGCCGATCGAGAGCGCGAGGAAGATGAGTTGCTTGAACAGATACGACTGCGGGCCACCCAACGCGCGCGAGCTGGCGCTAAACAGCACGGTCAGTCCCATGGCCAGCAACGCGGCCACGCACACGAGAATGACGCTCGCGGGAGTGATCGTGAGGTGGCGGCGGGGAGAAGAAGGTGGCGCGTCGCTCGAACTCACCGGGGGATTGGCGATTCGGCGTTAGCCCTTGGGCGGCGTCTGCGTCTTCGATTCGTCCACCTTGATCGTCGGGACGTCGGTCGGCTGGTCCTTCAAGCCGGCGTCGAGATCCTGGCCCGGAGGCGGCGGGGCGATTTCAAAATGCGGGGCGGTGCTGACGGTGGGTTCGGCGGCCGGTTGCGTCGCGGAGGTGCTGGCCGGAGCCGCGGCTTTGGTGGCGCTGCTGCTCTTCGTCGCGGGCGTCTTCGTGGCGGTGGATTTTTGCGGGACGGCCTTGAAACCCGGGATGACGAGCTTCTGGCCGGCGCGGACCTTGGTCGGGTCGGTGATGCTGTTGGCGGCGGCGAGTTCGCCGACCGTGACTTGGTAGCGGCGCGCGATCGTGCCGAGGCTCTCGCCGGACTGAACGACGTGGGTGACCGCGTCAGCGCTGCGAGCCGGGGCGGTGGCGGCGGGTGTCGTGGCAGCCGGCGTGCTCGTCGCGGGCGCGGCGGCGAGGTCCTTCGGGACGACTTTGCCCGGGACGATGAGTTTCTGGCCCGGCTTCAAGGTCGCGCCCACGGCGAGGCTGTTGGCCTTCGCGAGCTCGGCCACGGTCATGTGATTTTTCTTCGCGATGCTCCAGAGGCTGTCGCCGCGACCGACGGTGTAGGTGCTGACCGGCGCGACTTCCTCGGCGGCCTTGGCCGGCGTCACCGCCACGGCGTTCGGCGAGCCGGGGCGCGTGGGCTCGGCGCGGCCGGGTTGCGGCGCGGGCGCGTAGCTCACGGCACCGGTGTCGACCGGAGCGGGGTTGTAGGCAACGGGACTGCCGGCATCACCGCTGGCGGTGGGCACGGTGGCGTCCGGCGTCGGAACGTTGCGCGGGCTCGATTGGCAACCCGGGCTGGCGAAAATGACGATAAACGCAACTACGTGGACGGCGACCACGTAACCGAATATCTGCAGGATTTTCATGGGCGAAGTATGGGTTTGGGATTCGGCGATTTGCTATCTAAAAATGGGTCGCGGACGGAGCTTTCCACGCGATTGACGAATCGCGTGGAGGCGGCGGCGCGCGGGTCGCTCACGGATCGTTTCGCGGCGTGTCGAGCGTGAGCAGCGCCTGGACGATCAGGAGGGCGACGATGACGAGGGGGATGGTCATGGAAAACGAGCAGGTGTCCGTTAACAGCAGTGGTTGGTTCCGGTTAAGGTGATGGATAAAGAACCTGTCAGCGGACTCCTGCGAAAGTGCGGGCGGTCTTCAGCGGCAGCTCGGGGAGCGTCACGCCGCGGCGGAGGCGGCGGAGCTTCGCCGCCGAGCGAACGAGCGGCTTGTGGAGGAGCAGAAGACCGGCGTGGGAAATTTCACGAAAGCTGGGCGAGAGATCGGAGCTGAAGTCGACGGGCATGGTTTTTCGGGGGTTAGCGGAGTTTCAGCGTGGCCAGGCCCATGAGGGCGAAGCCGAGGGAGAGAACCCAGAAGCGCAGCACGACCTTGGTCTCCGGCCAGCCGAGCTTCTGAAAATGGTGATGGATCGGCGCCATGCGGAAGAGCCGGCGGCCCTCGCCGTAGCGGCGCTTGGTGAACTTGAACCAGCTCACTTGGAAAACGACCGAGAGCAGCTCCATCACGAACACGCCGCCGATTATCACGAGGGTGAGCGGCTGATGGATCATGAAGGCGATGACGCCGATGAGCCCGCCGAGCGCGAGCGAGCCGGTGTCGCCCATGAACACCTCGGCCGGATGCGAATTGAACCACAGGAACGCCATGCAGCCGCCGATGAGCGCGCCACACACGACCGTGAGTTCGCCCGCGCCGGGCACGTGGCTGAGCAGCAGGTATTCCGAGAAGATCGAGTTGCCCGCGATGTAGGCCATGATGCCGAGCACGAGCGCGACCGTGATCGTGCAACCGACCGCGAGGCCATCGAGGCCGTCAGTGAGATTGATGGCGTTCGAGAAGCCGACGATCCAGAGATAGATCAACACGAGCAGCAGCCACCACGGCATGTGGGCCATGACGGCGTCCTTGAAGAACGGCACCCAGAGCTCGCGAATTTTCTGCGCGCTGGTCGGATGCCAGAGGAGCGCGGCGAGGGCGACGCCGGTCGCGAGCGACTGCCAGCCGATCTTTTCCCAGGCCTTGATGCCGTCCTTGTTCTTGTGGACGACCTTCAGGTAGTCGTCGCGCCAGCCGGGAACGGTGAGCGCAGCGTAGACGAACAGCGCGACGAAGACCCAGATGTTGGGCCGCGCCCAGAGCGCGCTGCTGAGAAACACGGAGAGGAAGATGATCAGCCCGCCCATCGTCGGCGTGTGCTTCTTGTCGAAGTAGGTCGCGCCGAGCGCGCCGGTGCGTTCGTCGATGTAGCCGTGGCCGAATTTCAACTCGCGGAATTTGCGGATCAACATCGGTCCGATGATGAACCCGATGATCAGCGCCGTGGCCGAACCCATGATGATGCGGAACGTCTGCGACGCGAAGAGGCGCAGCGGTCCGAAGTATTGCTCGTAGTCGGCGAGGTAGCTCAGCATGGCTCAGTGCGTGTCGGCGTGGGGATCGAGGATGGTTTCGAGGCGGTAGCGGCGGCTGCCCTTGAGGAACGCGGTGCCCTTGAAAGACGCGAGACGGGCGCGGACGGGCGCGACGTCGGTGACGACCGCGATCTGCGCGGGGTCGTTGCCGTTTTCGAGGAGGCCTTCGCGCAACGCGGCGGCGTGCGTGCCGATCGTGAAAAGGAAATCGCCCGGCCGAAGCAGGATCGTGCGGCCGAGCTGTTGATGGAACTCCGCCGCCTGCGCGCCGAGTTCCTCCATGCCGCCGAGCACGTAGAGGCGCGGCAGTTCCGGCCGCGCGAGGCTCGCGAAAGCCGCGATGGCGTCGGTCATCGAGGCGGGATTGGCGTTGTAGAAATCGCAGTAGACCTCCGCCTCCCCCACCCGCTGCATCTCGCCGCGCCATTTCGACGGCTGCCACGTGGCGAGGCGCTGCTGCAGCGTCGCGTCATCGACGCCGAGTTCGGAGGCGAGCGCGAGAGCGAGCGCGGCGTTTTGCGCCATGCCACCGGACACGCGACGGAGAATGAACGTGCGCTTCGCGCCAAGCGTGACCTCGGTGCGATCAGGACGATGCAGGACCGTGAAAACGATCGTCTGTCCGTCGACACGCACCATCGCCTCGTTCGCCGGCACGAGCACGAGCGGGTTCGCGAGCGAACGGAAGGCCTCGTATTGCCAGCACGACACCGGAAAAACCTGCAGGCCGCCCGCGCGCACGGCGGTGAGCAACTGGACTTTCTCCGCCGCGACGCCATTGAGCGAGCCGAGCTTCTCGAGGTGCGCCGGGCCGACGAACGTCACGATCGCGTGGTCAGGCTGGATCATGCCCGCGAGGTCGCGCATTTCGCCGGGCATGTTGATGCCGGCCTCGATCACGGCGGCGGCGTGCGCGGCCGGGTCGAGTTGCGTGAGCGTGAGCGGGACGCCGATGAAGTTGTTGAGATTGCCTTGGGTTTTGAAAACCGGGGAGCTCGGCGTTGTCGCCGGTCTCGCTGAGACCGGGCCGGGGTCAGCGACCCCGGCTACATCGCCGAGCAGGAGCGCGACGAGGTCCTTCGTCGAAGTTTTGCCGGCGCTGCCGGTGATGCCGACGACGCGGCCCGGGAAAGCGCGGCGGTGCGCGGCGGCGATGGCTTGAAAGGCGCGGAGCGGATCGGCGACGACGAGTTGCGGAAGCGCGGAGTCGGAAATCTCGCGCGCGACCAGCGCGGCGGCGGCGCCTTGCGCGGCGGCATCCGCGAGGAAATCGTGGCCGTCGCGTTTGTCGGTCTTCAGCGCGACGAAAACCTGGCCGGCGGACAGCGTGCGGGTGTCCTGATTGAAGCCCGAAAGCGACGAGACCGGCATCGTTGTCCAACGACCACCGGTCCAAGACGCGAGCGACTGCGGGATGAACTCACGCATGGTGGTTGCTCGCGAGGTTGATGGCGCCGAGCTGCAAAGCGCTCGTGCGGTCGGTTTGTTTGCGGCGCGGCACGCGCTGCGCGCGCACCCAAGTCGCCGCCGGTTTGATGGCGTCGGTGGCTCCGGCCTTGGTCGCGGAGCGGGGAGAATTGTCGTTGGCGTGGTTCACTGGCTCAGACCGGCTTCAGCTGCTTGATGCCGATGAGTTCGCGGGCGACCTGCCGGTCGTCGAACGGCACGACGGTGTCCGCGAGTTCCTGGAAAGTTTCGTGGCCCTTGCCGGCGATGAGCAGGCAATCGCCCGCGCGCGCGGCGTCGAGCGCGAGGCTGATGGCGCGGCGGCGGTCCTCGACGAAGGTGATCTTCGCGGGCGCCGTCACGCCGGGCTTCATGTCGGAGAAAATCTGCAGCAGAGGCTCGTTGCGCGGGTTGTCGGCGGTGGCGAACGCGGCGTCGGCGAACTCCTGCACGGCGGCGGTCATGAGCGCGCGCTTGGCGCGGTCGCGGTTGCCACCGCAGCCGAAGACGACGAAGAGCCGGCCGGGCGTGATCGCCTTGAGCATGCTCAGCGAGTTGCGGAGGGCGTCGTCGGTGTGCGCGTAGTCGACGAGCACGTTGAACGGCTGGCCGGCGTCGATGCGCTCCATGCGACCGGAGACGCCAGCGAAGGACTTGAGGCGCTTCGCGATGATCTGCGGATCGCGGCCGAGCGCGTAGCAGGCGGCGAAGGCGGCGAGGAGATTGGAGACGTTGTAGCGGCCGATGAGCGGGCTCTCGATTTCGGCGCGGCCCTCGGGCCAGACGAGCGTGAGCGCGGCGCTCTGGAACGAGAGACGGACGTTTTCGGCGCGGATCGTCGCGTCGGATGCTTCGCCGAAGGTGACGAGCTTCATGCCGGCAGGCACTTCGCTGGCCAGACGGCGGCCGTGGGCGTCGTCGAGATTGATCGCGACGGCGCGCGGCGCGGGCGCGGTTTCGCCGCGGAAGAGGCGCGCCTTCACCGCGAAATAGGCGTCCATCGAACCGTGGTAATCGAGGTGGTCCTGCGTGAGGTTGGTGAACACCGCGACGCCGAACTGCATACCGAGCACGCGCTGCTGATCGAGGCCGTGCGAGCTGACTTCCATCACGGCCTGCCGGCAGCCGGCGTCGCGCATCTGCGCGAGCATGCCGAAGAGATCGAGCGCCTCGGGCGTGGTGCGATACGAGGGCACGACGCGCGCGCCGAGGTCGTAGTTCACGGTGCCGATGAGGCCGACGCGCTGGTGCTCGGTCGAGAGCAGGTGCTTGGCGAGCGCGGCGACGGTGGTCTTGCCGTTGGTGCCGGTGACGCCGACGAGGTCGAGCGAGCGGTCCGGGAACTTGAAGAAGCGCTGCGAGACGCGCGCGAGCGCGCGGCGAACGTCGGCGACCTGCACGTAGGTGACGCGCTGCGAAGTGACGGCGGGAATTTTTTCCGCGATGATCGCCACGGCGCCGCGGTTGATCGCCTCGTCGATGAAGAGGTTGCCGTCAGCGCGGCGGCCTTTGACCGCGAAGAAGAGGTTGCCGTGCATCACGCGGCGGCTGTCGATCGCGAGGCCGGAGATGGGGCGGTCGAGATCGCCCTTGCTCGCGACGATTTCGTCGTCGTTGAGGAAGTCGGAGAGCTTCGGGGCCATCTTGAAGATTTGTTGGGACGCACGGTCGACCGGCCGGCGGCGAGTGGCCGGCAGCGAGCGAAAGGCCGCGATGAGCGGGTAATTGGGCGTGAGATAGCCGATCATTTGGCGGTTCCGGTCAGCGCGAGCGCGACGCGGGAGGGCGCGCGCACGGGCTTGATGTCAAGGTATTGGACGAGTTGTTCCGCGACGTGCTTGAACGCGGGGGCCGAAACGGCGCGGCCGTAAGCGAGACCGCCGGGGACCTTCGCGTCGTCGACGATGACGGAGAGCACGACTTGCGGGCGGCTGGCGGGGAAGAAGCCGACGAAGGACGCGACGTGGCGCGTATTGGAATATTTGCCGTCGACGATTTTTTGGGTCGTGCCGGTCTTGCCCGCGAGTTCGAAGCCCTCGATGTCGAAGCCGGCGGCGGTGCCGCCTTCCTGCACGACGCCGTGGAGCATCTGCGCGAGCGTGGCGGCGGTGCTGGGCTTGAGGACTTGGCTGCGCTTCTCGGGCGTCAGCGTCTGGACGATCTTACCCTCGGGGTCGCGGATTTCCTTGATGATTTGCGGGCGAAGCAGCGTGCCGCCGTTGGCGACGACACTCATCGCCATGTGGATTTGCAGCGGCGTGGCGGCGACGGCGTGGCCCATCGGCATGCGCGTGATCGTGAGGCCGTCCCACTTGGCGGGCGGCTCGAGGATGCCGCGGACTTCGCCGCCGAGGCCGAACTTCGTCGCTTCGCCGAAGCCGTAGAGCTTGGCGTATTCGTAGAAACGCTGGGCGCCCATCTTCATCGCGATGTGGGCGGCGCCGCGATTGGAGGAGTGGCTGACAATCTCGCGCACGGAGAGCGTGCCCATGGCGTGGTCTTCCTTGGGCAGGCGGCGCTCCTTGCCGTCGATGATGACGGTGGGGCTCTCGCAATCGAAGGTGGTGGTCGGCATCACGGTGCCGTCGTTCAGGCCGCCGCCGGCGGCGACGATCTTGAAGGTGGAGCCGGGCTCGACGATGTCGGTGACGGCGTTGTTGCGCTGGACGTCGAGCGGGGCCTTGAAGAACTCGTTGAGGTTGTAGCTCGGCCAGTTGGCCATGCCGAGGATCGCGCCGGTCTGCGGATCGCTGACGATGATGGTGGCGAACTTCGGGTTGTATTTTCCGGCGATGGTTTCGAGTTCGCGCTCGATGATGTTCTGGACGACGGAGTCGATGGTGAGGACGACGTCGTTGCCGTCCTGCGGGTCGACTTCGCGGGTGCGGAACTGCGCCATCTCGCGGCGCGCACCGTCCTTCTCGGATTCGATCCAGCCGTCCTGCCCCTTGAGGTAGAGGTCGAGGTGCTTCTCGGCGCCGGTGACGGGAATGTTCTCCTTATTAATGTAGCCGATGACGTGCGCGGCGAGCTGGTTGCCCGGGTAGACGCGCTTGTAGCCGCGGGAGCCGTAGATGCCGCGGATCTTGAGATCCATGATCTGGTCGTAGACGGCTTCGTCGACTTCGTCGGCGAGCTTCACGTAGCGGACGCGCTTGTCCTTCACCGCTTCGTCGCGCGAGGCGAGCGCGAGCTGGGAGGCGGCGATGTTTTTCCGCAGCGTCTTGTCGAGTTCGAGGAAATTGGTGTTCAGCAGGCGCGCGAGGGCGGCCCACTTGGTGCTGTCGGCCTCCTTGAGCATCTCCGGGTCGGCGCCGAGGACGATGTAGGAGCGCGAAGTGGCAAGGACGTTGCCCTTGGTGTCGAGGAGCGCGCCGCGACGGGCGTGTTCGACGACGATCTGGCGGCGGGCCTTGTTCACGAACTTCAGCAACTCGTCGCGATGGAGCACGTGGAGGTAAACGAGTCTCCCGCCGACGGCGGCGAAGAACCCGAGCACGCCCACGGCGAGGAGCGTCATGCGAAAGTTGGAAGCAAAGCCCTTGGACATCGCTCAGCGCTGGTAGGAGGCGGGGATGACGCGAAACGCGAAGGCGTTCGCGTTCTGGGCGGCGGTGGCCGAGTTGAAAATGGCTTCCGCGGAACGCTTGCGGCCGAGTTCGAGGACCGGATCGCGCTCGACGCGGACGACCTGGACTTCCTTCGCGGTGGCGAGGCCGAGGCGGAGCGCGTCGTTCTGCTGGAGCAGCGTGGCGACGCTCTCGGCGGACGCGATCTGCGCGGCTGCTTCGTCGAGCTTGCGCACGACGTCGGCGTTCTCGCCTTCGAGAACGCGAATGCGGTTGGCGGTGGCGAAAATTTCCTGGCGCACCCAGACGGCGCCGAGGCCGAGGGTGCCAGCGAACATGAGGAGCACGAGCGTCAGGAGAACGACTTTGTTGACGAGCGCGTTGGGAGGAGGCGGCTTCATCGGGGGGGGACAGGTTGGACAGGAGCGACTAAAGTTTGCGGAGGACGCGCAGCTTCGAGGAACGGCTGCGGGGATTGGTGGAAATCTCGGCGTCGGTCGGGACGACGGGTTTGCGCGTGAGCAACTCGGCGTGCTTCGCGCGGAGCTGTTGCGGCGTGGAGTCGTTCTCGTCGACCGGCAGACCGCACATGCGGCGGAAGAACTGCTTCACCGGGCGATCTTCGAGCGAGTGGAAGCTGATGACCGCGAGCACGCCGCCGGAGGCGAGGCGCTCGAACGCGGCGGGCAACGCGCGCTCGATGGCGCCGAGTTCGTCGTTCACGGCGATGCGGATGCCTTGGAAGCTGCGCGTGGCGGGGTTGATCTTGCTGTCGCGCTTCACGGCGGCCGGGATCGCGTCGGCGATGACCTGCGCGAGCGAAGCGGTGCGGGCGAGCCGGCCGGTGCCGCGGGCGGCTTCGATCGCGGTGACGACGCGGCGCCAGTTCTGTTCTTCGCCGTAGTCGCGGATGGCGCGGACGAGCGCATCGTGCGAAGCGATCTCGAGCCAGCGCGCGGCCGGCTGGCCTTCGCGCGGGTTCATGCGCATGTCGGCCGGCGCGTCGTGGCGGAACGCGAAACCGCGCTCGACCTCGTCGAGCTGGAAGGACGACACGCCGAGGTCGAACAGGATGCCCGCGAAGTCGCGATCCGGCAGCGCGGCGAGTTCGCCGAAGTTGATGTCGACGAAACGAAAGGCGCCCGGGAACTGCGCCTGCACCGACGCAGCCCGGGGTTGGGCGGATGGATCCCGGTCCAGTGCTACAACACTGGCGCCACGGCGCAGAATTTCCTGCGTATGGCCACCACCGCCGAAAGTGCAATCGAGGTAGGTCCGGCCGCTCTCGGGCGCGAGGTATTCCAAAACCTCGTGCAGGAGAACCGGCTGGTGCCCCGTGGTCATTGTCCGGGTCGGAAGCTCAAGCAGCGCGGCGCACATGGGTCTTCTTCCGGCGGAGCGAAAAGGCTCCGCGCGCGTCGCGCCGGTGGGCGCAACGGACCATGGCAAGCTTGGGCAAAGGCTGGGGACGGACAGGAGTGTTGTGCATGGTCGTGGTTGTCATGGCTCAGAGGCCGATGCGGCGCATCATGTCGCCGAAGTTCTCGCCCGCCGTGGCGCGCTGCATGTCCTGCCAGCGCGACGGGCTCATGATGTTGAAAGTGTCACCCATGCCCACGAGCACCGCGTCCTTCGCGATGCCGGCGTGAGCGAGCAGGTCGGCCGAGGCGCCGAAGCGGCCCTGCTTGTCGAACGTGAACTGGAGCGCCGACGAAAAGATGCGCGCCTTCACGGCCTGCGCGTCGCGATCCGAGAGCTTCATCTCGCCGATCTGCGCGAGGAGCTTCTCGACGCGCGCGGGCGGCAGCACGGCGATGTAACCATCCGGGTGCGGCATGGCCAAAAACGTCTCCGCGTCCGTGTGAACCCAGCGCCAGAGCGACGGAATCGTGAGACGATTCTTGTCGTCGAGCGTGTGCTCAAAACGGCCGGAATAAACGGTTGTGCCTGACTGCGCCATGAAGGGTGTCCGAGAAGGGCGTCGACTGCTAGGCGCCCCAAAGTGCACCATTTGTCCCCATTTCGCCCCCGGCGCTCAAGTAAAAAAGCGGCGTAACTGCCGGATTTTTATTCACAAAGACCTCACATTTTCGGTGAACAACTCCCGCCCTACCCGCGCCCCGCCAAACCGGATCCAGGCAGTCATTTTAAACTTAAAATGCCAGCCACCTTCCCACTCCGAGGTCGCGCCGTGGGCTGATCGATTCGTCTCAATTTGTCGGCTTTGACTCCTCGCGGCGGGCGGCAATTTTCGCGGCGTGGCGCTGCGCTACCTCACGATCGACTTCAATTCGTTCTTCGCTTCCGTCGAACAGCAGGAGCGGCCGGAGTTGCGTGGCAAGCCGGTGGCGATCGTGCCGGTGGCGGCCGAGACGACCGGCTGCGTCGCTGTGAGTCTCGAAGCGAAAGCGGCCGGCTTGAAGCGCAACTCGCGCGTCGCCGAGGCGCGCCAAATTTGCCCCGGTCTCGTCGTCGTCGAAGCGCGACCCGAGGTCTACATCGACTACCATCGTCGGCTGCGCGACGTCATCGCCTCGTGCACGCCTGAACTCACGGTGCAGTCGATCGACGAGGTCACGGCGCGCGTCGCGGGATTGATCAACTCACGCATCGACGCGGAAAAACTCGCTCACGCCATCAAGGCGAAGATCACGCGCGAGGTCGGCCCGCTGTTGCGCAGCTCGATCGGCATCGCGCCGACGTGGCTGCTCGCGAAGGTCGCGTCGGACATGCAGAAGCCCGACGGCCTCGTGATCCTCGACGACGAGGACCTGCCCGCGCGACTGCTCCATCTCGCACCGGGCGACATCGCCGGCATCGGCCCAAACATCCAGCGCCGGCTCAGCGAGCACGGCATCACAACGATGGAGCAACTGTGGGCCGCGAACCACCAGGTGTTCCGCGGCGTGTGGGGTGGCGTGCGTGGCGAGCAGATCTGGCGGCTGCTGCACGGCGAAGACCTCCCCTACTTCGAGCAAAAGACCGGCCAGACCATCGGGCACGGCAATGTGCTGCCGCCCGAGCGCCGCAATCACGACGCCGCGCTCGCGGCGCTGCACCGGCTGCTGCAGAAAGCCGCGATGCGCCTGCGACACTCGCAGCTCTACGCGGGCGCGTTGAGCGTGTCAGTCGACTACCTTGGCGATCAAAGCTGGGCCGAGGAAATGACGCTCACCGAAACGCAAGACACGTTGCGCCTGACGCACGCGTTGAACGAACTGTGGGCGCGACGTCCCGCGAAATTCGCGAAGCTAAAGCCGCTGCGCGTCGGCGTGCACCTCACGCGCCTCATCGACCTGAAGCTGCACACGCCCGATCTCTTCGAGGAGAAAACGGAGAAGTCGCGCGGCGAACTCTTCAAGGCCGTCGACCACCTCAACAAGGTCTTCGGCAAGAACACCGTTTATCTCGGCGGCGCGCACGGCGCGACGAAGGACGCGCCGATGCGGATCGCGTTCACGCGCATCCCCGAGCCGGAGATCGAGGAGATCGACCGCAGCTACGAGGGTCGGCTCAAGAAGCCCGCGAAGAAACTGCCGCCGCCGGCGGAGCCGGAGGTTTGGTGAAGCTCAGACCGGTGATGATTCGCGCGCCGCGCTGGCAGGTGAAATACGCGTAGACCCACTGCAGGAAGACCGACACGCGATTGCGGAAGCCGATCAGGAAAACGAGGTGGATCGCGAGCCACGCGGCCCACGCGGGGAATCCGCTGAGATGCACCTGGCCGATCTGTGCGACCGCTTTCGAGCGACCGATCGTGGCCATGTTGCCCTTGTCGCGATAGCGGAACGCTGCGCGCTTCTCTGGCGCGCGTTCGCGCGTCGCGATGTCGAACGCCATCTCGCGCGCCACGTGCGCACCGGCCTGCATCGCGCCTTGCGCGACGCCGGGAACAGTGACGCCGCTCGCATCGACGAGCGTGGCGAGGTCGCCGATCGCGAAGACGCGCGAGTTTCCCGGCACGCTGAAATCGGGCCGCACCGGAATGCGTCCGGCGCGATCGGTCGCGATGCCGAGCGTTTTCGTGATCGGCACGGCGCCGACACCGGCGGCCCACACGATGTTACCGGCGCGAATCGTCTCGTCGCCGAGTTGCACTTCGCCGTCGCGGATCGATTTGACGAGAGTGTTCAGGCGCACCTCGACGCCGAGCTTCGTCAGCTGACGATGCGCGCTGTCGGATAGATCAGGCGGAAATGTGGCGAGCACGCGCGGGCCGCCCTCGACGAGAAGAATGCGCGCCTGCCGCGCATCGATGTGGTCAAAATCGCGGTAAAGCACGGTGCGCGCGAGTTCGGCAAAGGTGCCGGCGAGCTCCACGCCCGTCGGTCCGCCGCCCACGACGACAGTCGTCATCAGTTCGGCGCGGCGCTGCGGATCGGTTTCGAGTTCCGCGCGCTCGTAGGCGAGCAGCATGCGGCGGCGCAGCAGCGTGGCGTCGTCGAGCGTCTTGAGGCCGGGCGCGAATTGCTCCCACTCGTCGTGGCCGAAATAAGTCGTGCGGCTGCCGAGCGCGATGACGAGCCAGTCGAAGTCGAGCGCGCCGGTATCGAGTTCGACGCGACGCGCGGCGAGATCGATGCGCTGCACGCTGCCGAGCTGCACGGCGAGGTTCGGCTTGTCGCGCAGGATGTGCCGGATGGGCTGCGCGATGTCCGGCGCAGCGAGGCCCGCGGTGGCTACTTGATAGAGCAGCGGTTGAAACAGGTGGTGATTCTGCCGATCGACGACCGTGACGCGCGCGAGGTGCGACGGAAAATGCTGCGCGAACGCGAGGCCGCCGAAGCCGGCCCCGAGAACCACCACATGAGGAAGACCCGCGGACGTGAACGCTGTCATGCTCGAGAGCCTAGCCCGAATCACCGCGGTAGCCATGGACCGAAGGACTAGAATGCCCGGTTGCGAGATAGGTAACAGTCCGCCTTCAGGCTCCGAACAGAGCGACTACACCTCGGCGCGAGCCGGGGATTTCCGGCCTTTTCTCCGTCGGAAAATCGCATCTAGTTCAAACGCATGGAAGCTCTCCGTCCGCTCGACGTGCAACTCATCGGCCCCGAAGTCGCCATCCGCTGGAGCGATGGCGCGGAGAGCTACATCGGCGTGGAGAAGCTCCGCGCGAACTCGCCCAGCGCCGAGGTGAAGGGCGAACAGGACATCTTCGGGAATCAATACGGCGGCGAGGCGCGCAAGAGCCACGCGGGCGTGGCGGTCACCGGCTGGGAACAGGTCGGGAACTACGCGATCCGTTTCGATTTCAGCGACGGACACCGCACCGGACTTTACAGCTACGCGCTGTTGCGGGAATTGGGCGCGAGCTGACTGTAGCGCTCAAAGCGGCGACGTCCGCCCAAAGAGAGGCGCGGTAGGGGCGCTTGACCCCAAGCGCCCTCTTCAAGCAGCGGGCTGCAATTCCGAGGGCCGTTGAGGGCAACGGCCCCTACCTCACGCGAGTGACAACGAATGCCGCGCCAAACTCAGCGGCCGGCGACGAGGCCGCGGTCGCTGGACGTCACGAATTTCAGGAACGCCTTGAACTCCTCGGTCGCGGCGAGCGAGTGCGAGTTCATCGCATCGAGGGCCTGCGTGCGGTTGTAGCCGGCGCGATAGAAGAGACGGAAGGCGTGTTTCACGGCGTCGAGGCGTTCGGGCGAGAAGCCGTGGCGCTCGAGGCCGATTTTGTTGATCGAGCGCGCGATCGCGGGATTGCCGTCCGCGATGATGTAGGGCGGCACGTCTTGGACGACCTTGGACATCGCACCGACCATCACGTGCGCGCCGACGCGGCAGAACTGATGCACGCCGCACTTGGCACCGAGCGTCACGTGGTCATCGACGATCACGTGGCCCGCGAGGCCGACCGAGTTGCTCGCGATGAGGTGATTGCCGATCTGGCAATCGTGCGCGACGTGGCAGTAGGCGAGCAGGAGGTTGTCGTTGCCGATGGTGGTGAACTCGCCGTCGTTGGTGGCCGAGTGGACGCTGGTGTATTCGCGGAAGACGTTGCGGTCGCCGATGCGCGTGCCCGGCCGCCCGCCGCGATACTTGAGATCCTGCGTCTTGGTGCCGATGCAGGTGAACGGGAAAATTTCGCACTGCTTGCCGACGAAGGTGTAGCCCTCGACGGCCGCGTGGTGGTGCAGCACAGTGCCGTCGCCGATCGTCGATTCACGGCCGACGAAGGAATAGGCGCCCAACGTGACGTCGGCGCCGAGCTGTGCGCCCGGTTCGACGATAGCGGTCGGATGGATGTTCGACGCCATGGCTCAGTCCATCGCGCTCGTGTCGACGAGCGCGAACATGAGTTCGCCGGACGAGACGACTTGGCCGCCGACGGAGCACTCGGCTTCGGCGCACGCGATGGTGCCGCGGGCCTTCGTCATCTTGACCTTGATGCTGAGCTGGTCGCCGGGGCGGACGGGTTTGCGCCATTTCACGGCGTTGCAGCTCATGAAAAGCGCGGTCTTGTTTTCGATGCCGCTGGTGCGGCGGATGAGCAGGATGCCGGCGGCCTGCGCCATGGCCTCGATCTGAAGCACGCCGGGCATGACCGGGTTGCCCGGATAGTGGCCCTGGAAATACGGCTCGTTGATCGTGACGTTCTTGATCGCGGTGAGCGTGTCGTCACCGACCTCGACGACGCGGTCGATCATCACGAACGGATAGCGGTGCGGGATCGTGTCGAGCACGCGGCGGATATCGAGCGTGGTCTCGGTGGTGATCTCGGCCTTCGGCGCGGCGGGCTTGGCGGGTTTCTTGCCGCCCTTTTTCCACGCCTCGTATTTTTCGAGGAGAAGCTTCGTCAGCTCCGCGTTGATCGCGTGGCCGGGGCGCGTGGCGACGATGTGCGCCTTCAGCGGGACGCCGAGGAGCGTGATGTCGCCGATGATATCGAGGATCTTGTGGCGGACGAATTCGTCGGCGAAGCGCAGCGGCTCCTTCGAGATGATCTTGTCGCCCTTGATCACGACGGCGCAGTCGAGCGAGCCGCCCTTGATCTTGCCCATCTTCAGCAGACCCTCGATGTCCTCGTAAACCGTGAACGTGCGCGACGCAGCGACCTGCGTCACGTAGACGTCGGGGTCGATCGTGAGAGAAAGGTGCTGCGTGTGGATGCCGCGATCGTCGGCGCTGGTGCAGGAAATTTTCAGGCCGTCGAAGGGCAGCGCGATGACGGACGAGTTGCCGCGGGAGACGGAGATCGGCTCGGTCAGAGTGAAGTATTCGCGCTCGGCGTCCTGTTCGACGGGCTCGCCCTGCTGGATCATCTTCACGAACTCGCGCGAGGAACCGTCCATGATCGGCGGCTCACCGGCATCCATTTCGATGAGGAGATTGTCGATGCCGCAGCCGCTGAGCGCGCTGAGCACGTGCTCGACGGTATGGATTTTGGCGTGTCCCTGCTGGATGGTCGTGGCGCGCACGAGATCCGTGACGAGATCGACCCGCGGCTTGATTTCCGGGTGGCCGTGCAGGTCCGCGCGCTTGAACACGATGCCGTGGTTCACGGGCGCGGGCTTGAAGGTCATGTGCACGGCGTCTCCGGTATGCAGGGCGTTGCCCTTGATGGAGACCTCGCGCAGAAGGGTGCGCTGCTTCATGTGAGTGTCCGGGCGAGTGTCCGGAGGCCCTTGGAAATGACAAGCTTGGAGATGATTTCTCCACCCTCGCCTCACGCGGCGTTCGCGGCGGCCGGCCTCGCGGAAAAATCGCCCAGACGGCAGTTGACAGAGGGAAAACCGGCTGGGTATTCCTCTAACCTTTCCAAACTCAACTTCGTTCCGAAATCGTCATGCCCGCAGCCAACGACCTCCGCAAAGGCCAAGTCATCAAGTTCAACGGCGAGCCGCACCTCGTCATGGAGACCCAGCACCGCACGCCGGGCAACCTCCGCGCCTTCGTGCAGGTGAAGATGCGCAATCTTCGCTACGGCAAGTCGCTCGAACAGCGCTTCAACTCGCCGGACCCGGTCGAGGTTCTCCCGACGGATCGCCGCACGCTCGAGTTCAGCTACGCGGACCGTGAGACGTTCTCGTTCATGGATCCGGAGACCTTCGAGACCTTCGAACTCACCGCCACCATGATCGGCGACTCGAAGAACTACCTCGTCGCCGGCGGCAAAGCCGAAGTCCTTTTCATCAACGACAACCCGGTCACGATCGACCTGCCCTCCACCGTCACGCTCAAGATCACCGAGAGCGCCGAAGGCATCAAGGGCGACACCGCGTCGAACGTCCAGAAGCCCGCCACCTGCGAGACCGGCTTGGTGATCCAAGTGCCGCTCTTCATCAAGGAAGGCGAACTCGTCCGCGTCAGCACGCTCGACGGCACCTACATGGGTCGCGCCTGAGTCGGCAGCCCCCTGTCAGCAGTCAGCGATCAGCTCTCAGCTTTCAGCTTTCAGCTTTCTAAAGTTTCGAACCCGCGGCCCGAGCCGCGGGTTTTCTTTTGCCGCATCCCTGACTCAGGACGTCGGCTCGCACGTCGTGCAGACGCGCCGCACGCTGCTGTAACCGAGCAACTCGACCTGCGGAGAAAAATAGCCATCGCGCACCGCCTCTTCGCGCATCAGGTCCGTGCTGAGGTATTTCTTGTTGTCGTCGCAAAACACGGTCGCGACCACCGCGTCGGGACCGAGCCGCTCCTGCGCCGCTAGCGCCGCGAGGAAATTCGCGCCCGACGAAATCCCGAGCGCGAGACCGAGCGAGCGTGCGAGCTGTTGCGCCATCAGGATCGCGTCGCCGTCGTGCACGGCGATCACCGGGTCGAGTTCGCCGAGTTTCAGAATCGCGGGGATGAACTCATCCGAGATGCCTTGGATGCGATGGCGGCCGACCTTGTGGCCCGTCGTGAGCGTCGGCGATTCGGCCGGCTCCTCCGGATGCAATTTCGCCGCGGGATTCACGCTCCGCAAATGCTGCGCGACGCCCATGATCGTGCCACCGGTGCCGACGCCCGCGACAAACGCGTCGGCGCACAATCCCAGTTGCGCGAGCTGCGCCGCGAGTTCCGGTCCCGTGCCGCGCGCGTGCGCCTCGACATTGGCCTCGTTGGCAAACTGCCGCGGCAGAAACGCCCCGCGCTCCGCCGCAAAATCCTCGGACATCTTGATGCTGCCGAGAAAACCGCCCTGCTCGCGCGACACCGGCACGATGGTCGCACCGAGGCTGCGAATCAGGTCCTCGCGTTCACGACTCATCCAATTCGGCATGAAGATCGTCACCGGATGCCCGAGCGCGCGCCCGATCGCGGCGAACGCGATGCCGGTGTTGCCGCTCGTCGCTTCCGCGATCGGTTGTCCCGGGCGAATCTCGCCCCGCTCGTAGGCGACGCGCAGCACGTGCAGCGCCATGCGATCCTTGATGCTGCCGGTGAGGTTGAACTGCTCCGCCTTGGCGAAAATCCGCCGCGTGCGACCGCGAAAGCGGAAACGCACTTCGAGCAGCGGCGTGTTGCCGATGAGCGGACGGAGCGCAGCGAACTTTTCCTGCCAAACGCCGGGAGCGGACGCGAGATTCATGGGGCGGATCGTTTGTGAGCGAACCGCCGCGGCCGCGCAACGCCGGGCACGGGCTTGGTTCTTTCGGCCCAAACGGCGCGTCCCGCGGCCGACTCGGACTCTATTCGCCGAGTTCGACGACGGCCTTCTGGTAAGCCGCGCTCATTTCATCGGTGCTGCTCGCCGACACCTTCAAGTCGCGCAGCAACCCATCCTTCAACCCGTAGATCCAGCCATGGACGGAGAGTTCCTGACCGCGCGCCCACGCATCGCGCACGATGGTGGTCTGCGCGACATTGGCGGCTTGCTCGATGACGTTCAGCTCGCACAAGCGCGCGCTCCGCGCCGTGTCGTCTCGCAGCAGGTGCAGGCAGCCTTGGTGCTTCTCCTTCACGTCCTGCACGTGGCGCAGCCAGTTGTCCGCCAAGCCGACCCGCTCGCAGCGCAGCGCAGCGCCGACACCACCGCAACCGTAGTGACCGACCACCATGATGTGTTTCACCTTCAGCACATCGACGGCGAACTGGATCACGGAGAGACAATTCAGGTCCGTGTGCACGACCACGTTGGCCACATTGCGATGCACAAACACCTCGCCGGGCAGCAGGCCGATGATCTCATTCGCCGGCACGCGCGAATCCGAGCAGCCGATCCAGAGATACTCCGGGTTCTGCTGGCGGGAGAGCTTCGCAAAAAACTCCGGGTCGCGCTGCTTGATCGCCGCGGCCCAGGCCTTGTTCTGCGCAAACAGGTGTGGAAGCTGATGCATGCGACCGCGAAGTTGAGCGAAGAGCGCCCGTGTGGGAAGCCTATCCGCCGCCACGCATCGCCGACCCGCGGACGCTCCGAATGGACCGCACTTGTCGCCGCGCGGCCCGCCCGTAATTTCCCCGACGTGATCTCCCCTACCCGTTGCCTTGCTCTCGCCTGCGCTCTCGTCGCCGTCCCGCTCGCCGTCGCGAGTTACGACTTCGGCTCGTGGCCTGCCGGCCAGTCACCCCGCGAGATCGGACGGCGTGTCGCCGCGAACTTCGTCGCCCGTCCGCACATGCCGATGTGGGAGCCGAAGTTCATCCACTACGCCGAAGCGTGCACTTGGTATGGCGCGTTCCAATTCGCGCAGATCACCCACGACGACGCGCTGCGCACGCAACTCGTCGCGCGCCTCGAGCCGCTCTTCGGCCCCGAAAAGAATCTCATCCCTGAGCCCTATCATGTCGACGGCACGGTCTTCGCCATCGTCCCGCTCGAAGCCTACATCCAAACTCGCGACCCGCGCGCGCTCGAAGTCGGCAAGCGCATGGCGGACCGCCAGTGGGACGGCGAGCCCTACGGCCCGCGTTTCGCGAAGGATGGCGACAAAGCCTGGAAGGAAAACGTCGCGGCCGGCCTCTCGTGGCAAACCCGCTTCTGGATCGACGACATGTTCATGATCACGATGGCGCAGTCGCAGGCTTACCGCGCCACGGGCGAACGCCGCTACATCGACCGCGCCGCGCTCGAAGCCGTCGCCTACCTCGACCGCCTGCAACAGCCGAACGGACTCTTCTACCACGCCCCCGAAGCGAAACACCACTGGGCGCGCGGCAACGGCTGGATGGCCGTCGGCATGGCCGAACTCCTGCGCACGATGCCCAAGGACAGCCCGCACCGCGACCGCATCCTCCGCGGCTACCACGCGATGATGGCCGCGCTCCTCGCCAATCAGGACGCGAACGGCATGTGGCACCAGTTGATCGATGGTCCGGACTCCTGGCCCGAGACGTCCGGCACCGCAATGTTCACCTACGCTTTCATCACCGGCGTCCAACTCGGCGTGCTCGACGAAAAAACCTACGGCCCCGCCGCGCGCAAAGGCTGGCTCGCGCTCCTCACCTACCTCGAGGCCGACGCGAATCTCCGCGAAGTCTGCGCCGGCACCGGCATCAAGGCCGATCGCGAGCACTACCTGAAGCGCCCGCGCATCACCGGCGATTTCCACGGCCAAGCGCCGCTGCTCTGGTGCGCCGCGGCGCTGCTGCGGTGACGCTCTCTTCGGTCACGCCGCGGCAGTCGCACGCTACGCCCCGAGCGTGAACTTGATCGTTTGCACGATGAGCACTCGCGCCGGCTTGCCATCTTTCTTGGCCGGCTTGAAGCGCCATTTTTTCACCGCCTCGATCGCGGCAGTTGCGAAGTGGACATCTGTCGCGGTGACCGCCTGCACCTGCTCAGTGCGACCTTTCTCGTTGATGAGAAAAGCAACCTGAGCCTCGCCTTCGATCGTGCGGTCGCGCCACTCCGATGGATAGGCGGGCGGGGGCACCTCCTTCATCGCGGGCGGCACTTCGATGTCCTTGGGATAAAAAAACTGCCCCGTAAACTGCACGTCATTTTTCACGGGGTGCAGCACCGGCGGCTTTGCCAATAGGCCGCCTCCCAGGAGACAGCAGACGCAAACAACAATTCGTTTCATGGTTTTTGGCCCACTCCAACGAGCACTGACCACTCCACGCTGTCAATCGCGCTGACTTACACCACCCGCGCCCAGAGCAGCTTGAGGTAACGGCTCTCGAGGCAATTTGAGTAGACCGGGTGGTCGATGCCGGGGCCGGTGCGGTCGAAGATTTGCAGGCGGCGATTCAGGCGGTGCACGCCCTTGATCACGACCTGCTCGAAATCCTCGAGTGAAACCAAGCCCGAACACGAGCACGTGACGAACAGGCCGCCGGGCTTCACGAGACCCGCCGCGATGGTGTTCAAGTCGGCGTATTTCCGCATGCCCTCGGCGGCGCCGGCCGGCTCGCGCGTCATGACGAACTTCGGCGGGTCGCACAACACGAGGTCGAACTGCTCGCCGTTCTTCTGCATCTGCCGCGCGTAGGCGAACGCGTCGGCGTGCACCCACTTCAGCTTGTTCGGTGAAACCTGGTTGAGGTTCGCGTTGCGGCGGCCTTGCGCGACGGCTTTCTCGTCGAGGTCCACGGCCGTGATTTCCGTCGCGCCGCCGAGCGCGGCGTTGATCGAGAAACCGCCGGTGTAGCTGCAAAGATCGAGCACACGCAGCCCCTTCGCGAGCTGGCCGAAGCGCCGGCGGTTGTCGCGTTGGTCGCAGAAGAAACCCGTCTTGTGTCCCTCGGCGAAATCGACCTCGAACTTCACGCCGTGCTCGCGGATGCGCACCTTGTCGGGCGCGCTGGCGGTGATCTCTTTCATCATCGAAGGCTTGATGCCCTCGAGGCTGCCGAGGTCGTGATCCACGTGCACGCGAACGTGTTTCGTGCCGAGCAACTCGTGGAGCAGCGGCAGCCATTTCGGCAGGCGCTGGAAAATGCCGAGCGAGTAAACGTCGCAGAACAGCGTGTCGCCGTAGCGATCGATCGTGAGGCCGCTGATGCCATCGCCGTCCGAGCCGACGACGCGGTAGGCGTCGGTGACCTCGTCGAGCTTGAACAAATCGCGCCGCAACGCGACCGCCCGGCGCAGCGCCGTTTCGAAATACTCCTCGCCCACCGCTTCGGCCGTGTGCGTGACGACGCGCAGCGGCATCTTGGCGCGCGGGTTGAAGAGTCCCGCGCCGATGCGATTGCCGAACTTGTCGTAGACCGAAACAAAATCGCCCGGCCGCGCGTCGCGCGAGACGTCGCCGAGCATGCGCGGGAAAATCGCGGGCTGAAACGTGACGAACTTCAATTGCGCCCACGGCCGCGGCCACTGCGCCTTTTCCTCGGGCGTGGCGGGGCGGGCCTTCTCGCGCATGAGCGGATTCGGCTCCGGCGCGGCGGGCGTGTTTTCCAGTTCGTCGTCGAATTCTTCGGCCATCGCCTTCACGGAAACGCGGGGCGCCGCGGCGGGCGACTCATTTCTCGCGGCAAAAAAGAGGCCGGTCCCGTGTGCACAGGACCGGCCAGGGGTGCCGAAAGCAACGGCGGCAAAACTTCCTCGCGTCAGGCGACGCGCTCGACGACGAGCGGCGGCGGGATCGGACGCTTCGGCGCGAGACGGTAGGCTTCCTTGAAGTAATCGAGCGCCTGCTCGAGCTTCGCCTCGTCGTTGTAGTGAATCATCATGAGCGGCTCGCCCTGCTTCACCTGCGTGCCGACCTTCTTGATCTCAGACACGCCGACCGCGTGGTCGACCTTGCCGTGAGAGTCCTTGCCGGCGCCGAGGATGGAAACGCCCTTGGCGATGAACGCGGCATTGATGGTGTGCACGTAGCCGCGCTTAGGCGCGGGCAGCTTGCGGATGTGTTTCGCCGTCGGGAATTTTTCCGGATGATCGATGAAGGACGTGTCACCGCCCTGGGCGCGGATCATGTCCTTGAACTTCTCGAGCGCGGAGCCGTCGCTGAGGTGGCGCTGCACCGTCTGCTTGGCGGAGAGCGTGGAGCCCGCGACGCCGGCGAGGCGGACGATTTCCATGCCGAGCTTGAGGACGAGTTCCTTCATGTCCTCGGGGCCTTCACCCTTGAGGAGCTGAATGGCTTCCTTGATCTCGAGCGCGGTGCCGACGGAATCGCCGAGCGGCTGGTTCATGTCGGTGACGAGCGCGACGCAGCGGCGCTTCATCGAGCGGCCGACGCGGGTCATGGAGCGCGCGAGCTGCTTGGCTTGCTCGAGGTCCTTGATGAAGGAGCCGTTGCCCCACTTCACGTCGATGACGAGGCCTTCGGCGCCTTCGGCGAGCTTCTTGGAGAGCACGCTGCCGGTGATGAGCGGGAGGCTCGGGATCGTGCCGGTGTCGAGACGGAGGTCGTAGAATTTCTGGTCGGCCGGAGCGAGCTCCTTGCTCTGCTCGACGATCGCGCCGCCGACGCGGGCGAGTTGATCGGTGAACTGCTGGATGCTCAGGTGGCTCTTGAAGCCAGGGACGGCCGCGAGCTTGTCGAGCGCGCTGATGACGTATTGCTGTTCGACGCCGACCATCATCGGCACGACCACACCGCTGGCCATCGCGAGCGGCGCGAGGACGAGGGCGGTCTTGTCGCCGACGCCGCCGGTGGAGTATTTGTCGATCTTCGGCTTGGTGATGTGCGAAAGGTCGATCACCTCGCCGGACAGCATCATCTCCTCCGTCAGAATCGCCGTCTCCTGCGCGGACATGTTGGCGAAATAAATCGCCATCAAAAGCGCAGCGAGCTGGTGCTGAGGCATCTCACCGTCGAGGGTCGAGTCGATCAGATAGCGAATCTCCTCTTGGGTGAATTCGCCATTGTCGCGCTTCTTCTCGATCAACGAGGTGAACGACGGCTTGATGAAACGGCGCGTCGGAATTGGACGTTTTCTCATGGAATGTGTCACGGTGGATAAAAGAATCCCGGCCGGGCCGGGCGGCGCAAAGCCCGCAAAGACAAAGAGTTTCGCGTGTTTAAGCAAGTCTAAAGTAGCGATAGCACGCGATTTCCGCAAGCGGCAATCTCAGCAATTCCCCGAGGCGGGACCCCGCAAAAATCCTTCTTGCTCAGCGCCAAGCGCAATTTCTCAATGCCCGGATGGACCTTCCCTTTCACGTCGCCAGCCACGTTGATGCGGCCCTCCGGGCCGCCGCCGCCCGTTTGGGGCTGGCGGAGCGCGGCTTCCAGCCGGAGGTCCGGGTCGCCGATCCTGCCCACGGCGACTTCCAAGCCAACGGCGCCCTCGCCTTCGCCAAACGCGAGAAGCAAAACCCGCGCGCCCTCGCCCAGCAGGTGGTCGACGCGCTCGACGCCGACACGCAGGCGGCGTTCGAGATCACGCTCGCTGGACCGGGCTTCATCAACTTCCGCCTGAAACCCGCGACGCTGCTCGCGTGGCTCGCGCGCTACGATTCCGAAGAACATCTTCACTCCGGCGCCGCGACCGAGCACGCGCAGCAAACTTGGGTCGTCGACTACTCCTCGCCCAACACCGCGAAGCAGATGCACGTCGGCCACCTCCGCTCGGCCGTGATCGGCGAAGCGATTTGCCGCCTGCTCGCCTTCACCGGCGCGCGCGTCATCCGCGACAATCACCTCGGCGACTGGGGCACGCAGTTCGGCAAACTCATCTACGGCTACAAGCGCTGGGCCGATCCCGTCGCGCTCGCCGCCGATCCGATCGAGGAACTCGAGCGCCTCTACAAACTCGGCAACAACGCCACCGACCCCGAAAAATCTCCCGAGCCCGAAAAGGCCGCTCGCGAACTCGAAATCGCCCGCGCCGAACTCGTGAAGCTGCAGAACGGCGACCCCGAAAACGTCGCGCTCTGGAAAAAATTCTCCGAAGTCAGCCTCGCCGCGTTCCAGCAGATCTACGACCGCCTCGGCATCCGCTTCGACCACAACCTCGGCGAATCCTTCTATAACGACAAGGTCGACCGCATCTACCGCGAGCTCACCGAAACCGGCCTCGCGCAGGAGAGCGAAGGCGCGCTCGTCGTCTTCCATCCCGAGCACCCGCGCTTCAAGACGCAGCCGTTCCTCATCCGCAAAGCCGACGGCGCCTCCAACTACGCCTCGACCGACCTCGCGACCGCCGCGTATCGCGCTGAGCACTTCAAGGCCGACGGCATCGTCGTCGTCACCGATTTCCGCCAAGCCGACCACTTCGAGCAGCTCTACCTCACGGTCAGAAAATGGTTCGCGGCGAAAAGCTACCGCGTGCCCGAACTGCATCACGTGACCTTCGGCGCCGTCACCGGCGAAGACGGCAAAGCCCTGAAGACGCGCAGCGGCGACGTGATCAAACTCAAGGCGCTCCTCGACGAGGCCGAAGACCGCGCCTTCGCGCTGGTCACCGAGAAAAGCCCCGAGTTGTCCGAGACCGAGCGTCGCGACATCGCGCGCGCCGTCGGCATCGGCTCCGTGCAATACGCGGACCTCTCGCAGAACCGCTCGAGCAACTACGTCTTCTCGTGGGACAAGATGCTCGCGCTCGACGGCAACACCGCGCCGTATCTCCTCTACGCCGTCGCGCGCGTCCGCTCCATTTTCCGCAAAGCCGAGCTCGATCCGACGCAGCCGCCGACCACCGGCGCCTCCGCGCCCGAGACGCCCCAGGAACTCACGCTCGCCCGCAAGCTCGTGCAATTCGCCGACGCCGTGCAGCTCGCCACCGCCCAGCTGCGCCCGCACTTCCTCTGCCTCTATCTCTACGAACTCGCCGGCGCCTACAGCGCGTTCTACGCCGCGGACAAAGTCATCGTCGACGATCCCGCCGTCCGTGCGCGCCGTCTGCTGCTCTGCCACCGCACGCTCATCGTGCTCGAAACCGGCCTGCACCTGCTCGGCCTCCGCACGCTCGAGCGGATGTGACGGAAGCTCGGGGTGGAACGCGTTGACCTCAATGCGTTCGAGAATTTCCGCCGCCGGACGAACGTTCAAAGCGCGTTGAGGTCAACGCGCTCCACCTCGGCCGCCGGCGAGCGCGCGTTCGCGCCACGACCGGCTTTTGAAATCCGCGTAACTTTGCCTCCCGATCGCGCCCCGGGTGTTTCGCGGACCAATTCACTCTTGCCGGTGCCTCCGGCCAGCCCAACATTCCCGGCACTATGTCGAGCGGCGCTTCCCCCTCTTCCGGCCCCGATTACTACGTCCGCGGCATCAACGACGCCGAGGCGCGCGGCCCGTTCACCGTCGAGCAACTCGCTTCGCTCGCCGAAGCCGGCCAAGTCACCGTCGACACCTACTACTACGATCCCGCCACCGAACAGTGGCTCACCTTCGGCAGCAACGAGTCGCTGAAGTCCGCGATCTGGCCGGAGAAAAAGAAACTCGGGTTCAAGGAAAAGGAATTCAAGGCCGTCAACAAAGCCGACGAAAAGTCGCCCGCCATCACGGTGCAGCAATTCCTCGACGCCGCCGAGGGCAAGACCGACGACACCAAGGGCAAGAAGGACAAGTCGCTCGACATGATGAAGGCCGCCATGTGGGGCACGAAGGGCGCCGCGATCATCATGTTCGTCAGCGCCGTGGCGCTCATGTTGCCCGGTCTCGAGGCGCTCACCGCGATGGATTTCGGCAAGCTGCTCGACAAGCCGCTGGTGTTCCTCGGCGCGCTCGACCTCGTCCTCGGCCTGCTGCTGCTGCTCGGAGTCATCAGCCTCTATCCCTTCGTGCGCTTCCGCGCCGTGTTCGGATTCGGCTTTCTGGGTTTCATTCTCTGGACGCAGGGTGAACCGGTCGCGATCGCCGCTCTGGCCGCCGGCTCGGCCGGGCTCTATTTCAGCACGATTTTCCTGAGTTACATCCCGCTCGGCGTCGCGCTGCTCGCCGGCATCGGCGGCATGGCCGCCCTGGCGGGCATGAACCTGTTCTGACCTCCGCGGCCACTCGTGCCGCGCTCCCATGAACTGGCTGAAACAACTCGCCGCCCGCCTGCAGCGGCTCTGGCACACCGACATCTGGGCGGCTGCGACCGCTCGCGATCGCTCGATGAAGGGCCGCGCTTACGCGGTGCTGCGCGTGCTCTCGATCACGATCTCCGGCTTGCAGGAACTCAAGGTCGCTGCGCGCGCCGCGGCGCTCAGCTACAGTTCGCTGCTCGGGCTCGGCCCGCTCGTCGCGCTGACGGTGCTCATCGCGGGCTTCGCGCTCGGCGACCGCGATCCCGTCATCCTCGCGCGCAGCCTCAACAACATCATCTCGTTCGTCGCGCCGCAGGTCGCGCAATACGATCGCGCCGCCTCCGCCGCCGACGCCGAACACGATGCCACGACGGAATTGCGCGCGGCCCCGCCGCCCGGTCAGCAAGTCGCGGCCGTGACGCAGCCCGACCCCGAGCTCGTCAAATTCATCACGCACCTCATCGAGAGCTCACGCTCCGGCGCCGCCGGCGCGCTCGGCCTGCTCACGCTGCTCATCATCGCCGTGCAACTGTTCACGACGGTCGAGAACGCCTTCAACGACATCTGGGGCGTCCGCCGCGGGCGCAGCTGGCTCACGCGCATCGTCTACTACTGGACCGTCATCACGCTGGGTGCACTGCTGTTCTTCACGTCGTTCACGCTGCTCTCCGCCGGCACGTTCATCGGCGTTTTTCTCGAGCGTCTCCCGATGGGCGGGCACCTGAAGGCGCTGTTCGCGTGGATGCTGCCCTCGTCGTCGGCCGCGCTGCTTGTGATCGTCCTGACGCTCTTCTACCGCGCCATCCCGAACACCCGCGTGCGCTGGAGCGCCGCGCTCATCGGCGCGATCGTCGTCACTGCGCTGCTGCTGCTGAACAACACCCTCGCGTTCCTCTACTTCAAACGCGTCGTTCTCTCCAAAAGCCTCTACGGCTCCGTCGCGCTGCCGATCGTGCTGATGCTCGGGCTCTACATCTTCTGGTTCTTCGTCCTTGTCGGCGGGCAGATCACCTACGCGGTGCAAAACGTCCACTACCGCAGCAGCCAGACGGCGTGGCACAGCCTCAACCATTTCGCCCGCGAGAGCTTGTCCCTGCTCGTGCTGCTATTGATCGCGCGGCGCTTCAAGGAGTGCCTGCCGCCCTACTCCGTCACGCAACTCGCCCAACGCATCCGCGTGCCCTCTCAGGTGCTCAACGAGAGCCTCAACCGCCTCTGCGATCTTCAACTCATCGCGCAGCTCCCCTCCGCCGAGGACAAGGACCCGAACGACTACCGCTACCAGCCCGCGCGGCCGCTCAACAAGGTCACGCTGCTCCAGTTCCAGCAGCTCTTCGTCCACTACGGCGAATCGCCCAGCGGCGAGATGCTCGACAGCGTCGACCCCATCCTCGCGCACTACCACGCGCGCCTCGCAGCCGCGCTTCCCGAGGCGATCGGCGGCCGCTCGCTCGACGAGCTCCTCGAGAACTTCGAATCCACGGCCACGCGCGCGCCGTTCGCCGCGCCGGAAAATCGCTAGCGCGACCGGCTAAACGCAAACCGCTCGTCTGGCTGAACATCCAGACGAGCGGCACGTAGTGCTAAACTTAGTCGAGTTCAAAAACCCAACACGCGGCTCGGAGAGTAGCGCATCGGTGCCTCCACCGTCTGTAGGACCGGGGATAATCCTTCTGTCAGGCGCGCCCGGACGCCTCGCGCATCACAACACGCCTTCGGTCCAACGGACCGCCGCGCGCATGAGTTCCGTCGCATCGGCGAGGCCGAGCTTGTCTTTGATCCGCGCCTGATACTCCTGCACCGTTTTCATGCTCACGCCCAGGTCCGTCGCGATGCGCTTGGTCGCATGGCCCTCGCCCATCCGGCGAAACACCTCGAGCTCACGATCGCTCAGGGCATCGACCGAGCCGGGGGCATTGCGGCGACCCACCATGCGCTCGGCCAGGCGGGAGAGCACTTCTGGATTCGCATAAACGCTGCCGCTGCGCACCGTGCGGATTGCCTCCACGATGCGGGTCGTCGACTCGCGCTTCATCACATAGCCGGCCGCGCCCGCGCGCAGCGCCCGCTCCACTTGCGCGAGCTCCTCGTGCATCGACAGCACGATGACCTGCACGGCGGGCAACTGCGCCCGCAGGTCCTTGATCAAATCGAGGCCCGTGCCGGAGCGCAGCGTGAGATCGACGATCGCAATGTCCGGCGCCGAAGCGCGCATCGCCGCCAGAGCGCTTGCGGCGTCTTCGGCCTGCCCGACGACTTCGAAACCGGGCTCGCTGCGCAGCAACTGTTCGAGCCACTCGCGCACCAACGGGTGATCATCGACCAGGAAGATTCGAATCGTCTCTGTTTTCATGGGAAATCCTGCTGCCGTTCTCCCGCCCGAGCGGCACGGCACACACGATCCGCGTGCCCCGGCCGAGTTGCGAGCTGATGAGGAGCCGCGAGCCAAGATGCTCCGCGCGGTGACGCATGATGCGCAGCCCCATCCCCGCCGTCCGCTCGTCGTCCGGTCGCAACCCGCGCCCATTGTCTTCGACGGCAACCACCAACTCCTGACCTTCCTGGTGCAACGTCACCGTCACGCGCCCCGCGCCACTGTGCCGGCAAGCGTTGCGCGCCGCTTCCTGCGCAATGCGGAACACCTGCGCCGCCACCGAGGCGTCCGCGAGCCCTGCCGGGGTCTCGACGCTGGCCACGCATTCCACCTTGGGGAATTGCTGCCGCAACCCTGCGCACAGCTCGACCAGCTCCGACGGCAAACGCGCGGGCTCGATCCGTTCGAGCAACAGGCCCCGGGCGAGCTGACGCGTCTGCGCGATGCCCTGCTCCACCAAGTCGGCAATTTTGCGCGCCTCGCGCGCGCCGTTCTCGTCGTGTGCGTGCAGCCGCTGCGCCAGCACCTGAGCCGCCATCGCCGTGCCCACGAGATGTTGACCGAGCTGGTCGTGCAATTCGCGTCCCATCGCGCTGCGTTCGCTTTCACTGAGTTCGAGCAGGTCGCGCTGCACCTCTTGCCGTTTCAGGGTCTCGCGCTCCAATTCGGCCGTGCGCTCGATCACGCGCTGCTCCAGCTGGCGGTGCAGCAGGATCAGCGCGTGCAAGATCCAGATCACGGTGAAATACATCAGCAGCGCCGTGGCGGAGTTCCACCACAGCCACGTCTGGTGCCATGCTCTCGGATCGTCGGTGAGATCGGCCATGACGCGCACCAGCCAGCTCACAATCGCCATCGTCGATCCCGCGCCGACACCCAGCCAGAGCACCGACAACGCGACGGGGAACAGATAAAAGAAGCCCATCGAGACGCGCGTGCCGGTCACGTAGTCGACCCAGCCGATCGCCGCGAGGAACAGTCCAATCCACGCGAAGGCCGCACGCCGACCGCCCTTCGGCAAACCGGTCAGACGCTGCATCGTCCAATCGGTCAAGCGTCCCCAGCCACGCGCCGCGGCGGAACGGGAGTCGCGGTTCGGTGAGACCATGCCCGATTGCATGACGCGCGCCGCGCGCCGCCAATTGTTTTCTGAGTGAAAATCTGTCCGCCGCCGCCCGACCATCCGCGCCGATTTTCCCTGACGGCGCCTCCGCCCTAACCGACGGTTGACAGCCCCCCGGGCGCAGCCTAGCCAGAACGTTTCCATTCCATGATTTCCTGGATTCAAACCTACTTCCAGAAGCACTTCCGCACCGTCTTCGCGGTTCTCCTGGGCGTCACCATCATCTCGTTCGTCTTCACGATCGGCGCCGCCCCCGGCATCGGCCGCGCCGGCAACAAGCTCCTCGAACAGCGGTTCTACGGCCACAATTTGGGCAACGAGCAGGAAGCCCGCCGCGTCTTCCGCGACGGCAACTTCTCCGCCCAGCTCCGCGGCGCCTACCAAGCCTCCAGCGCGCAGCTGCAGGAATACTCGCTCGGTCGCATCGCCGGCCTCGCGCTCGCCGACGAACTCCACGTCCCCGCGCCCACCGAGAAGGAACTCGGCGCGTTCATCGGCAACCTCCCCGCCTTCAAGAACGAGCAAGGCAACTTCGACCAGGCCCGCTACAAGCAATTCGAAGACAGCCTCAAGACCTCCCGCGAGTTCACCATCGCCGACGCCAACCGCGTCTTCCGCGACGACGCGCGCCTCGAAGCCGTCGGCAAAATCATCTCCGGCCCCGGCTACGTGCTGCCCTCCGACGTCGCCGAGCAGCTGAAGCGCAGCGACGCCACCTGGTCGCTCGCCGTCGCCTCCTGGGACTACGCCTCCTTCGACGCCGGCGTGCAGGCCAACGACGTGGCACTCCAAAAATTCTTCGACGAAAACGCGTTTCGCTACGAAGTCCCCGCCCGTCCGAAGCTGAGCATCGTCGAGTTCAAGACCGCGGAGTTCGTTCCGCCCGTCGCCCCGACCGAGCAGGAAATGCGCGCGTTCTACGAGCAGAACAAAGCCCGCTTCCCCGCGCCCGCGGACGACAAGAAGGACGCCACCAAGCTCGCCGACGCCGCCAAGACCGCGACCGACGACTTCCCGAAAGTCCGCGCCCAAGTCGAACAGGTCCTGAAGGACGCCGCCGGCCGCAGCCGCGCCTCGAAAGCCGCCAACGACTTCACCGTCGCCGTCTACGAGCGCAAAGTCGCCGCCAACTCCGCCGACCTCGCCGCGCTCCTCACCGCGCAGCACCGCACCGCCGTGCAGCTCCAGCCCTTCACCTTCGACAACCCGCCGGCCGACCGCCCGTGGCTCTCGAACTACGCCGAGCAAATCTCGCGCCTCAACAAGGACCGCTTCTTCTCCGATCCCGTCCCGTCGCCCGAAGGCTACATCGTCCTCCTCTGGAACGATGCCCTCCCGAGCCACAAGCCGATGCTCGGCGAAGTGAAGGACAAGGTCACCGCCGACTACAAGGAAGCCGAGAAGCGCAAGCGCTTCGTCGAAGCCGGCAAGGCCCTCCGCGCCAAGCTCCAGGTCGCCGCCAAATCCGGCAAGTTCGAGGACGTCGCCAAAGCCGAGAAGCTCGACGTGAAGTCCTACGCCAACTTCTCCGTCCGCCAGCCGCCGCAAGACCTCCCCTACGCCGCCTACGGCGCGATCCAGACGTTCCTCGACAAGGGTGAAGTCTCCGAGATGGTCGCCACCGGCGACAAGGGCGTCTTCACGCTCGTCGTCGATCGCAAGCTCCCCGACACCTCGACCGCCAACCCGCGCTACGCCGAGATTCAAAAGCAGCTCGCGCAATACACCGCGGCCGCCAACGAGAGCGCCACGCTCTCCGCCCTCGTCGAAGCCGAGCTGAAGAAGAACGCGCCCGCGAAAAACGCCGCGCCCTGACCACGCGCCAAGTCGCGTCGCATTTCCCAGGGGCGCAGTTCGCTGCGCCCCTTCGTTTTTTCCCACCGCTCGATCCGCGTCCCCCGCGTAACTCGCTGGCCAGCACGCCGTCTATCCCGTCGAATGACCGCCCGCCCGCAATCACCCTGCCCCGCCGACGGCGGCCCGCATACTCGGTGACATCGCAGGGTTTGCGCGCCACTTCGCGTATCACTCCGCAAAATCATCCAACTTTCGCGCCGCCCGCGTGTCCTTTTCCCACCACTTTCCGTTAACCGAATGAACCTCCGCCGCCTCGCCCTCGCCTCCACGGCCCTCCTCGTCTCCGCCCTCGGTCTCGCCGCGCAAACCGCCGCTCCCGCGCCGGGCAGCCTCACGGTCGACGAAGCCATCAAGCGCGCGCTCCAGCGCAACTTCACCCTCGAGGCCGGCCGCCTCAGCCCGCAGATCGCGAAGGACCAGATCGACATCGCGCAGAGCACCTACCTGCCGAATTTCTCTTTCTCCACCTCCCGCGGCCTCTCCCGCACCACGCAGGACGGCACCACGCCCGGCACCAAGGTCAAGACCGGCGACACGCGCTTCAGCGTCAGTGAGGTCTTCCAAACCGGCACCACCGCCTCCGTCAGCACCAAGCTCGACCGCACCGAGACCTCCTACTTTTCCGCCGTCAACCCGGCCTACAATTCCGACCTCACCGTCTCCGTCCGCCAGCCGCTCCTCGCCGGCGCCGGCCTCGAAGTGAACCGCGCCCCCATCAAGCGCGCCCAGATCGGCCTCGAACGCGCCAACCTCAACTACGAAGCCAGCGTCCTCGACATCATCCAGCGCACCGAGAACGCCTACTACGCCCTCGCCTACGCCCGCGAGCAGCGCGAGGTCTTCAAGTTCTCCCTCGCCCTCGCCGAGCGCCTGCTCGACGAAGCCAAGACCCGCCGCCAGACCGGCGTCGCCACCGACCTAGATGTCCTCCAAGCCGACGTCGGCGTCGCCAACGCCCGTCGCAGCCTCCTTCTCTCCGAGCAGAACGTGAAGGACTCCGAGGAAGCCCTGCTCGCGCTGATCGGCCAATTCGAACTCGATTCCGTCGTCGGCACCGTCGCCCTCCCCTCCGCCGCGCCGGAGATTCCCACCTTCGCCTCGTCCTACAACGCCGCGAAGCTCCACCAGCCCGACTACATTTCCGCCAAGCTCCTGCTCGACCAACTCCAGCTCGACGCCCGCGTCGCCAAGAGCAACCGCCTCCCCGACGTCAGCGTCGGCGGCGCCGTCGGCTTCAATTCCTACCCGTCCACCCGCAGCTACTCCTCCGCCGTCAGCAGCGCGCTCGATCGCGACAGCAACTCGTGGCAGGTCGACCTCGCCGTCAATCTCCCGTGGGGCCAGAAAGCCGACCGCGCCCGCTACCGCCAGGCCCTCGCCACCGTCACCCAGCAGGAGATCAGCGTCCGCTCGCTCGAGCAGACCATCGAGGTGCAAGTTCGCGCCGCCGTTCGCGCCGTCGAGACCAACACCGAAAGCGTGAAAATCTCCGCGCAGGCCCGCCAGCTGAGCGAGAAGCAATACGAACTCGAGCAAGCGCGCTTCACCGCCGGCCTCTCGACTTCCCGCCGTGTCCTCGAAGCGCAGAACGACCTCGAAACCGCCCGAGTCAACGAACTCCAAGCCAAGGTCGCGCTCCGCAATTCCTACACCGCGCTCTACCGCCTCGAAGGCAGCGCGCTCCAGCGCTACGGCCTGACGCTGCAATGAGGTAGGGGCGGTTGCCCCAACCGCCCTAAAAGCTACGCCGCCTGAAACCAAGCCCCGCACCCCGCGGGGCTTTTTCATTTCCTACTCACTACTCGCTACCCGCTACTCGCTACTCAGTCCCCCTACTCCTTTCGGCCTACCCACTTTCCATTGGCACGCGCCACGCGCGCGGCGATATCCTGCGGGCAAAAACCCCGCATGCACTTCAAGACCATCATCGAGCCTTTCCGCATCAAGGCGGTCGAGCCCATCCGCTTCACCACACGCGAGCAACGCGTCGCCGCTCTCACCGTCGCGGACTACAATCTCTTCAAACTCCGCGCCGAGGACGTCATCATCGATCTGCTCACCGACTCCGGCACCGGCGCCATGTCCGCCGCGCAATGGGCCGGCATGATGCAGGGCGACGAGTCCTACGCCGGCGCGCGCTCGTTTTTCAAATTCGAGTCCGCCGCGCGCGAGATCACCGGCCTCAAGCACATCATCCCCACTCACCAAGGCCGCGCCGCCGAGCGCATCCTGTTCTCCAGCGCCTGCACCAGCGGACAAGTCGTGCCGAACAACACGCACTTTGACACCACGCGCGCCAACCTCGAGGCCCTTGGCGTCCGCGCCGTCGATCTGCGCTGCGCCGAAGCCACGCAGCCGTCGCTCGTCGCGCCGTTCAAAGGCAACATCGACCTCGTCGCCCTCGAGCGCTGCCTCACCGAAAACGCCGGCCGCGTGCCGTTCGCGATGATCACCGTCACGAACAACTCCGGCGGCGGCCAGCCAGTCGCGCTCGCCAACATCCGCGACGCCGCCGCCATCTGCCGCCGCCACGACGTGCCGCTCATCCTCGACTGCTGCCGCTTCGCCGAGAACGCGTGGTTCATCAAACAGCGCGAGCCCGGCCAGCACGACCGCACGCCGCTCGAGATCGCGCGCGAGATGTTCAGCTACGCCGACGGCTGCACCATGTCCGCCAAGAAGGACGGCCTCGTGAACATCGGCGGGTTCCTCGCGCTCAACGACGACGCCCTCGCCGTCAAGTGCCGCAACAATCTCATCCTCACCGAAGGCTTCCCCACCTACGGCGGCCTCGCCGGCTACGACCTCGAAGCGCTCGCCGTCGGCCTGCGCGAAGTGCTCGACGAGGACTACCTGCGTTACCGCATCCGCTCCGTCGAATACCTCGGCGAAAAGCTCACCGCCGCCGGCGTTCCCATCGTCCAGCCCACCGGCGGACACGCCATCTACATCGACGCGAAGGGCATGCTCCCGCACATCCCGCAAAGCGAGTTCCCGGCGTGGGCCTTGTCCTGCGCACTCTACCTCGAAGGCGGCGTGCGCTCCGTCGAGATCGGCTCCGTGATGTTCGGCCGCCAACCCGACGGCACCGAGAAACCGTCGCCGATGGAGCTCGTCCGCCTCGCCTTCCCGCGCCGCGTCTACACGCAGAGCCACGTCGACTATCTCCTCGAAGTCATCCTCCACGTGAACAGCCAGAAGTCCCGCATCCGCGGCGTGAAGATCGTCGAAGCCCCACCGCTCCTCCGCCACTTCACCGCCCGGCTCGCGCCCGTCGGCGGCGCCCTGCTCGCCTGAGGTAGGGCGGGACCGCTGGGCTCGCCGCGAGCCACAGTGGAGCCCCGCTCGCTCCGCCCCTCGCCAAACCCCGCCACATCTTCGCCAACAAACGCCACGCGCCCGCGCTCGACGACGCGCGCCGCCCGCGCCAGCTTTACGCCATGGCAAAACCGTCCGCGCCTTCCACGCCGCCGCCCGCGCAACCGTCGTTCTGGATTCCCTTCCTCATGGTCGGGATCGTCGGCGCGCTGCTCGGTTCCACCGTCACCTACCTCGCGCTGCGCCCCCAACTCGATCGCGCCGCCCGCGCCTCCGCGATGCCCATCGCTGCCAACGCCAGCATGCCCGCCGATATCAATCACGCCCCGCCCGCCGACCTGACCGCCGGCATGCCGCCCGCCCAAGCCGAACGCACGCTCGGCAACTTCTACTACGACCACCAGAACTGGCCCGAAGCCATCCGCCGCTACGAATCGGCCATCAAACAGGGCAGCGATGACGCCGACATCCGCACCGATCTCGGCAACGCCTACCGCTTCTCTGGCCGCCCGCAGGACGCCCTTACGCAATACGAGCTCGCCCAGCGCATGAACCCGCAACACGAGTTCAGCCTCTTCAACCAAGGCGGCCTCTACTTCGAGGATCTAAAGAACACCCCCAAGGCCATCGAGACCTGGACCGCCTACCTCGCGCGTTTCCCGAACGGCACCAACGCCGCCAACGCCCGCAATCTCATCGCCCAAGCCTCCGGCGCCCCGGCGCCCCTGATGCCCGGTGGCACCGGCCCGCTCGGCGCCCCGAGCCAACCCTCATCGCCCGGCCAAAGCCCCAACGATCAGCGCCTGTTCGACCTCATCAACGGCGCGCCCAAGAAGCCCTGAGGGACCTTCGTCGCCGACCGCTGAACGGACGCGGAAATCCGCTCAAACGGGTCACATATTTTTCCTGTTAGACGCAAAACTCCACTGGACGCAGCTGCGGCGCGCGCCTATCACCGCACGCACCTAATCGCCGGACACGACGCGCCCCACGCCTCGCCGTGATATCCACTGCCGTGGCATGGGCCGTGCACCGAACGGCGCACTGCACCAATGAAGCCAAAGTCCCCCCTCCTCGGCAGGCTCCTCCTGCCGGTGTTTCTGTTCATCGCCGCGCTCGGGCTCGTGCCGAGCACGCTCGCCCAAGGCATCGTGTCGTCAGGCATGACGGGCGCCGTCACCGACAAGACCGGCGCACCGCTCGCCGGCGCGACGGTCGTCGCCACGCACGTGCCCACCAACGCCGTGTTCACCGCCACCACGCGCACCAACGGCCATTTCATTTTCCGCGGCCTCCCTCCGGGCGGCCCCTACACCGTCACCGCCACCGCCGCCGGCTACACCACCGGCAGCGTCAGTGAAGTCACCACCGAGCTCGGCCGCGAAATCGACGTCAACCTCACCCTCAATTCCGAGATCGTGAAACTCGACGCCTTCAAGGTCACCGCCACGAACGACGACCTCGACTCCACCGCCAACGGCGCCGGCTCCGTCCTCACCGCCGCCCGCATGGCCGCCCAGCCCTCCGCCAAGCGCTCCATCGGCGACATGGCCCGCACCAATCCCCTCATCAGCTTCCGTCAGGCCATCACCGACCGCGACGACCAGATGATCACCGCCGTCGGCCAGAACAACCGCTACAACTCCATCCTCCTCGACGGCGCCCGCATCAACGACCAGTTCGGCCTCAACGCCTCCGGCATCCAGTCGTTCTTCAACCCGATCTCCCTCGACACCGTCGAACAGTTCTCGATCGCCATCTCGCCCTACGACGTCCGCAACAGCGGCTTCACCGGCGCCGCCATCAACGCCGTCACCAAATCCGGCACCAACAAGTTCTCCGGCTCGATCTACACCTACTACACCTCGAAGAACCTCGCCGGAAAAGACGTCTCCGGCACCTCCTCTGTGCCGATCGAAGGCATCAAGCCGCTCGACACGCAGAAAACCTGGGGCGCCACGCTCGGCGGCCCGATCTGGAAGGACCACCTGTTCTTCTTCCTCAACTACGAGAAGTTCGACCGCGAGTCCGCCGCCAGCGTCCCCGGCTTCACGCCGACCTCGACCGATCTCACGGCCATCAACACCCGCCTCGCCGCGATCAACACCGCCCTCGGCGCCAAGAAGGCCGACTTCGGCACCTTCGGCGGCTCCCCGCTGCAGACGCAGGAAGAAAAACGCCTCGGCAAGATCGACTGGCGCATCAACGCCGACCATCGCCTCTCCGTCCGCTACAACGAGACCAAGGGCACCCTCCCGCAGTTCGGCCGCTTCAGCACCACGAGCACCTTCGCCCCGTCGACCTCGCTCGTGAACACCGCCTCCCGCGGCACGAACCTCTCCTCGAACTTCTACACCCAGCAACGCACCGAAAAAGTCTGGGCCGGCACCCTCTTCTCCAGCTGGACGCCTGACCTCAAGACCGAGCTGCGCTACGCGAAGACTTCCTACGAGCAGCTCACCACCAGCCCGATCGCCTTCCCCGAAGTCCGCATCTTCGGCGTCTCCGGCATCAACAACGCCGGCACCGCGATCAACAACGGCGTCCTCTTCTTCGGCACCGAGCAGTTCCGCCACGGCAACATCATCCGCGTCGAGACCAAGAGCTACGCCGCGCACGCCGACTACTTCCTGAACAACCTCACGCTCTCCGCCGGCCTCGATCGCGAGAACAGCGACTTCTACAATCTCTTCCGCGCCGGCTCCTACGGCCTCTTCGAATACGCCGACATCAACGCGTTCCTCGCCGACACGCCGAACGCCTTCCGCCGCGAATACTACGTGCAAGGCACACCCGCCGCCGACGTCTCGCAGTTCGACATCACCGGCCTCTACGCCCAGGCGAAATGGGACGCGACCCCGCGCCTCAACTTCACCTTCGGCGTCCGCGAAGACCTCGTCGGCTCCAGCATCCGCCCGATCCTCAACACCGCGTTCCAGACCGCGTTCGGCACGCGCAACGACGGCCTGCCCGACGGCGTGACCGAATTCTCGCCGCGCGCCGGCTTCAACTGGTCGATCGACGACGCCCGCACCCTCCAGCTCCGCGGCGGCCTCGGCCGCTTCCTCGGCCGCGCGCCGTGGGTGTTCTTTTCGAACTCCTTCTCCAACCCCGGCGTCGGCCGCTTCGGCATCACCAACACGCTCACCACCGCCACGCCGCCCCCGAGCCTCGTCAGCTACATCAACAACCAGTTCGACCCGGCCAGCCCGATCGGCGTCGCCGCCACCGACGGCGATCCGAACGCCCGCCGCACGATCAACCTGCTCCAGGACAAGATCCACCTCCCGGCTGTCATGCGCGGCAACCTCGCGCTCGACTGGAAGGCCAACGCCCTCGGCGGCAACTTCACCGTCGAATACGTCTACACCAAGCAGGACAACGCGCTGTTCTCCGACAACCTGAACATCAAACCGCTCGTCGTCACCGGCACCAGCGGTCCCGCGATCGGCCTCGACGGCCGCCAGCGCTTCAACTTTGTCGTCAACCCGAACGGCAGCATCTCCGCCGGCTCGAACAGCGCCGCCGCCTTCAACACCGCGTTCAACGAAGTCATCCGCGTCCGCAACGTCTCCGAAGGCGCGAGCTCCTACGTCACACTCATGTGGGACCGCCCGATGAAGAGCCACTGGGCCGCCAACGTCGCGTTCACCAAGGGCCGCTCCACCGAAGCCCAATCCACCGGCCAGACCGTCGCCGTCGACGGCTGGACCCGCAACGCCGTCTTCAACCAGAACGCCGTCGAGGTCTCCACCTCCGACTTCGAGGTCAAGGACCGCCTCCAGCTCACGCTCACCCGCGAGTTCGAGTTCCTCAAGAACTGGAAATCCTACGCCTCGCTCTACTACGAAGGCCGCACCGGCAACCCCTACTCGTTCGCCTACTCGAACGACCTCAACACCGACGGCGTCTCCGGCAACGACCTCGTCTACGTGCCCACCGGCCTCAGCGACTCGAAGATGGACTTCTCCGGCCTCACCGCCGCGCAAGCCCAGGCTTACGTGAACTACTTCGCGAACAGCGAGCTCAGCAAATACGCCGGCAGCTACGCCCCGCGCAACAAGTTCAACCTGCCCTGGCAGAACCGCCTCGACCTCCGCTTCAGCCAGAAGATCCCGCTCTACAAGCCCGCCGAGCTCGAGCTCTTCGCCGACTTCATCAACTTCGGCTACTGGCTCAGCCGCGAGACCTTCGGCTACGTCGAAGAACTCGGCAACAACAACGGCGTCTACGCCCGCCGCCTCGCCGGCAGCGCCGCCTACAACTCCACCGGCCAGATCAAGCCGAGCGGCGTCACCCTCGACGCCGGCGGCAACTACGTGCCGGCCGAAGCGACGGTCAACCCGCTCGCCTCCCGCTGGCGCATCCAAGTCGGCGCCCGCCTGCGCTTCTAAGCGCGCGCTCAACTCGTTTAATCGCAAAGGCGGCTCCGATCCCGGAGCCGCCTTTTTGTTGGTAGGGCGAGTCGTCCCGACGAGCCACGAACCACGCCCCATGCGCATGGCGGCTCGTCAGGGACGACTCGCCCTACCCCACCGGTTGCCATCGCGAGCCCCGCAACGCGGGCCGTGACGATCCATCGGCAATCCTCAGCCCGCCGTCGGCCGCGCGCTCGCGCGCGCCTCACCCGAACAACTCTTCGACCCGCGCCGTCGCGGCCTCCACGCGCCGATGCTCCGGCAGCTGCGTCTTGAACCACGTGCGCTGCTTCTTCACCAGCGCCCGCGTGTTCTTCACGATCGCCGGCAGCAACTCCGCCTCGGCCAGCCGGCCCTCGATAAAATCGATCGTCTCGCGATACCCGATCGCCTTCGCCGCACTCGGATTCTCCTTCAATCCACGTCCGATCAACCCGCGCACTTCGTCCAAGAGCCCATCGCGCAACATCTGCCTCACACGCGCCTCGACGCGACCCTCCAGTTCCGTCGGCTCGCGGACCATTTCGCACAGCTTCACCTCGAAGTCCGCAAACGGCCCCGGCCGCGCCGCGAACTCCGCCTGCAACTCCGCGATCGTCCGCCCGCTCGCCCGACAGCGCTCCAGCGCCCGCGTCACGCGCCGCGGATTCTGCACATCGAGCGCGCCTAGTCCGCCCGGATTGAGCGCGCGCAACTCGGCGACGACCGCCGTCAGGCCGTCCCGCTCCAGCCGCATTCGGATTTCCTCCCGCAATTCCGCCGCGATCTCGACGTCATCCGCCACCGGCCCGAAAAACGCCGCGAGATAAAACCCGCTCCCGCCCGTCACCAAAACCCGCTTCCTCCGCGCTAACACTTCGTCCACCGCCACCCGCGCCTTCGTTACATAATGAGTAACATCCATCCGCTCGCGCACATCGCACACGTCGATCAAGTGATGCGGCACGCGCGCGAGTTCGGCCTTCGTCGGCTTCGCCGTGCCGATGTCCATGCCGCGGTAGAACAGCAGCGAATCGCACGACACGATCTCGGCACCGTTCGCTTCCGCCCAGCGCAGCGCCAACTCGGTCTTGCCGACCGCCGTGCAGCCCGTGAGCACCTGGATGACGCCGTTCACGCGGCCACAGAACGCCGTCACGTGATTGTTGCCAAACTCCTTTTGCCTTCAACCGCCCGCCGCTTTCGGCTCTGCTCCCCGCACGCGCCTTGAAAGTCCGGTTCATCTTCAATCCCCACTCCGGTTCCAACCGCCGCAACCCGCACCTCCGCGACAAAGCGGCTGAGTTCATCGCCCATTGCGGTTGGGACGGTAAAGTCGTCTCCACCGAGCGCCCGCGCCACGCCACCGACCTCGCGCGCGCCGCCGTCGACGAGGGCTGCGAACTCGTCGTCGCCATCGGTGGCGACGGCACGATGAACGAGGTCGCCAGCGCCCTCGTGAACACGCCCGCCGCGTTCGGCCTTATCCCCTGCGGCTCCGGCAACGGTCTCGGCCGCCACCTCGGCATCCCGCGCGCGGGCAAAGGCGCCTTCCGCGCGCTCGCCGAGGGCGCCGTGACGACCATCGACGCCGGCAAGGTCAACCAGCACCTCTTCTTCTGCGCCGCCGGCACCGGCTTCGAGGCTCTCATCGCCGAGCGCTTCGCCTTGCTCACGTCGCGCGGCTTCGCCGGCTACCTGAAGGAAAGCGCCAAGGCTTGGTGGAACTACCAGCCCGAGCGCTACACGGTGCACCACGCCGCGGGCAAGGACACCTTCGACGCCTTCACCCTCGCGATCGCCAACTCCTCCCAATACGGCAACAACGCCTACATCGCGCCCGACGCCTCCGTCAGCGACGGCATGCTGGACGTCGTCGCCGTGCCGCACGTGAACGCCTTCCGCGCCGTGCCGCTCGCGATTCGCCTTTTCCACGGCTCGATCAATCGCGTGCCGGACGTCCGGCATTTCCAAGGCAGCAAATTCGTCATCGAACGCGCGAAGCCGGGTTGGATGCACACCGACGGCGAGCCGCGCGCCGAGACTTCACGCATCGAAGTCTCCGTGCTCCCCCGCAGCCTGCGCGTGATGGTGCCGCGCACGACGGCGCTGGAAACGCAGTCCTGATTCTGGATGGCGTTCGGCCGGCCATCGCCGCACGACGTAAGCGATTCCTGGAGGGCGCGGCTACTGCCGCGCCGTTTCGCTCCGCAGCGGGGAAAGTGGTTCGCCGCGCGCCGGGAGGCGCGCCCTCCAAATGCTTTGATCGGCAAACCTCACACGCCTCCCGCACCCGGAGGTCGCGGGCCACCGGAAAACCGCCGCCCGTTCAGTTTTTCAAACTATGCGCCGTCACCACGCGGTTGCGTCCCGCGTGCTTGGCCGCGTAGAGCGCTTTGTCGGCGGCCGCGATGAGCTGTTCGCATGTCGCCGAATCGTCGGGCATGATCGCGAGACCGGCGCTGAGCGTGACGTTCAACGTCAGCTCCGTGCCGGCAGGCTGACAAGGCGTCTCCGCCAGCAAAGCGAACAAACGTTGGATGCCTTCCACGGCCTGCTTGCGGTCGGTTTCGACCATGAGGATGGCGAACTCCTCGCCGCCGTAGCGCGCGATGCGATCGACGACGCGCAGCTGACCCGCGAGGAGGCTCGCGACGTGTTTCAGCACCTCGTCACCGACTTGGTGGCCGTGCGTGTCGTTGATTTTCTTGAAGAAATCGATGTCCGCCATCACGAGCGCGAAGGGATGCCCGAAGCGCGTCGCGCGCTGGCATTCCTCCGCGACCATGCGGTCGAACTCGCGGCGGTTGTGCAGGCCGGTGAGCGCGTCGCGCGTGGCCAACAACTTCAGCTGCCCCATCGTCTCGCCGAGCTTGCGCGCGTAGCGGATCGCGTGCTCGAGGATGCGCGCGTTGAGGTCGCCCTTCACCAGATAGTCCATGGCGCCCGCTTCCATCGCTGCGTCGTCGATCTCGTCGCTCGCGTCGGCGGTCAGAAACACGACGGGCGTCCCGCCGTCGGCGGCACGTGCCTCGCGCAGCAGCTCGAGTCCGTCCCGCTCGCCCAAACGGTAGTCGAGCAGGCAGACGGAGTATTTGCCGGAAAGGAGTTTCTTCAACCCGGTGTCGTAATCGGCCGCCACCTCCAGCTCCCACGGTCCGCTGCGGAACTTGGCCACGAAGCCCTGCACGAGATGATGCTGCAGACGATCGTCGTCGATCAGCAGAATCCTGCGCGCGCGCGTGACCATGGCGTTCAAGCGGCTCCGCGCACGCCGGCGACGAGGTCGGCGGCCTTCGCTTTGAGTTGCGGCGCGATCGCGTCGCGCGCAGCGAGGTTGGCCTTGATCACGTTGACCAGCGCCGAGCCGACGACCACGCCGTCCGTCCGCGAAGCGGCGACGGCGCGAACCTGCTCGCGATTCGAAATACCGAAGCCGACGACGACCGGCAGCGCCGTGTGCGCCTTGATGCGTGCGACCGCCTCGCCGATGCCCGCGGCCACTTCGCCGCGCTCGCCCGTCACGCCCTCGCGGGAAACGTAGTAGATGAAGCCGGTCGCCGCGCCGCAGATCTTTACAAGGCGCGCGTCGGGTGTCGTCGGCGCGACGATGAACACGCTCTTCATCCCGTGCGCCTGGCACGCGGCGCTGAAGTCTCCGGCTTCCTCCGGCGGCAGGTCGAGCACGAGCATGCCATCAGCGCCGGCTTCCTTCGCCGCGCGCACCGAGGCGTCGACGCCGTTCGCGAACACGAGGTTGTAGTAGGTGTAGAAGACCACCGGCACCGCGCTGAACTCGCGGATGCGCCGCACGAGTTCGAGCACGCGCGCGACCGTCATGCCGCTCTCGAGCGCGCGTTGGGCGGCGAGTTGATTGGTGAGTCCGTCCGCCAGCGGATCGGAGAACGGCACGCCGAGTTCCAGCACGTCGACGCCCGCCTCGATCACTGCGCGACAGGCGGCGAGCGAGGTGTCGAAGTCCGGATCGCCCGCGCACAAGTAGGCGACGAAGGCGGCGCGTTTTTCGGCGCGGGTGCGGGCAAAAGCGTCGGCGATGCGATCCATGGGAGCGGCGAACAGAGCACACGCCGCAGGCGAGGCGCAACGCGGAATTGCGTCAGGCGCGGGGCGTAGAACGCAACCGGCTCAGAGACGGAACTCGACCAGCACCGGCCGGTGATCCGACAGGTAGCTGCGCACCACTGTCACCTCGGGGTCGCAGCACTGGCTCGGCAGGTAGATGTAGTCCAGGGCCCGACTCGGGAAAAAGGACGGGAACGTGTGCAGCGCCCGCCCGGCGAGCCCCTTGGGCAGAAGCGTGTAGTTGTCGAACTCCTCGAAGTAACCGAGCAACATCGCCGTCGCGTCGGGCGTGTGGGAGGGGTTGTTCATGTCGCCGCACAGAATCGGCCGCGCACGCCAATGGGCTCCGCGATGCATCCGCTGGTGATCGATAAACTCGATGAGCCGCGCCGCCTGCTTGAGGCGTGAGGTGCGCGAGCGGTGGTGCATGTGGACGCTCATCACCGGCACGCGTCCGGCCGGCGTCTCGATCTCGGTGAAGAGCGCGCCTTTTTCGCCGATCACCCGCCGGCCAAACGGGACATTTTCGTGGTGGGCAATCGGGTAGCGCGACAGGACGGCATTGCCGTAGTTCAGGTGCAGATGTCCCCCGAAGCGTGCGAGGCGGTTGTTCACACCGTGGACGAAATGCGGCAGCCCGGTGTGCTCGGCGAGAAACGCGAGGTGGTCGAAGCTGCCGTTCCAGCGCGAGTTCTCGTCGATCTCCTGGAGCGCGACGATGTCGGCATCGAGGCGCTTGATGAGGTGCGCGATGTTGACGAGCTGGGCCCGAATCCGGGCGCGCGACCGCAACGTTTGGTGGAGACTCAGCCCGCGGGCGTGGGCGATGTTGTAGGTCAACAGTCGGATCCGCGCCATGTTGTGAAACCAAGCCTGCTTCGCCGCGGGCGCAACGGGGAAATGACGAGAGAAGGATTGACAGCCAGCGGGCCGCTGGGGAACTTCACCGCTCGTTTTTTCACGGCGGTCATAGCTCAGTTGGTTAGAGCACAAGATTGTGGATCTTGGGGTCGCGGGTTCGAGTCCCGTTGGCCGCCCCATTTTGCGAGGACAGGACCGACTCCCGCCCGGATGCTGTTAACGGGAACGTAACGTCCGGTCCGTTGCCCGGGCCGATATTAGCAGGCAGCTAGCTTTGCCATGTTGCCCGCCTCCTCCGTGAACCGCGAAATCCCCGGCCCCGAGCCGACGGAGGATGCCGCCGTATTCAAGGTGGACCTCGCGAATCTCGCCCACCACCGCCGGAGCGTGGAGGCCCAGACTCCGCTCGCGGAGGTGCAAAAACTGTTTCAGCAGATCTCGCAGGATTTCTTCGCCATCACTGAGGCGGGCAGAGTGACGGGACTCTGCTCGCGCGCGACGGTGGGATTCATGCTCGGCTCGCGCTACGGCTTCGCGCTCTACGGCTCGACGCCGGTCGCGGCCGCCCGGGCGCCCCGGCCGCTCATCTACCGTCCGGACGTGCCGCTCCGCGAAGTGCTCGACGGCGCGCTTTCCCGGTGCGGGTCGGAATTCTTCGAGGATGTCGTGCTCGTCAACGACACGCAGGAGCTGCTGGGGTTGATTCCCGTGCCGCGCTTGGCGCGCCTGCAGCTGCAGCTCTTCGGTCACCAGCTGAAGCGGGCCATCGAGCAGGACGACGCCCTGCGGCAGCAGAATCTCGAGCTCTTCCAGATCAACCACCAGTTGCGCCAGTCGCAGGGGCGCTACAAGGCCCTGTTCGAAAACAACGCCCTGGGCGTGGCGCTGCTCGATCCTCACGGCGCCATCGTCGCTCACAACCGTCGCTTCGAACAGGTTCTGCAACTCGAGGCCCGCCCGAGCCCCGCGCGCTTCGAACTCGGCGAATGGCTGGCCCCATCCGAACGTGGGCGTCTGGGGCAACTGCTCGCGGCCCTCGAACGTCAGGGCCCGGCTTCGGCCCCCACCCTCGGTCAGTTCCTGTTCGAGTTTCCGGGCGGCGCCACCCGCATGATCGAGCTGCACTGCAGCTGGGTGGCGGAGACCGGACAGGTCTGCGCCTTTCTCGAAGACATCACTGACCAGAACGCGCTGGAACAGCAGCTCGCACGGCAGGAGAAACAGAACATGCTCGATACGCTCGTCGCGGGCGTCGCGCACGAACTGAACAACAAGCTCACGCCGGTCCTCGGCTTCGCGGAGCTGCTCGAAGCCGTGGCGCCACCGGCGCTGCGCCCGCACACGCAGTGCATTCGACAAAGTTCGCGCGAGGCGGCGCAGATCATCAAGCAGCTGCTCAACATCGCCCGGCCCGCCGACACCGACTTCGCCCTCACCGATCTCGCCGCGCTCTGCCGCGAAGCCGTGCAGATGCTGCGCTACCAGCTGCAGGAGCATCGCTGCGAGCTGCACCTCCGAATCCCGTCCGATGCCGTGTGGGTCAAGGGCGACGCCGCCCAACTCAAACAGGTGCTGATCAATCTCATCCTGAACGCGCTCCACGCGATGGAACACGTTCCGCGCCCCGAGCTGACGCTCAGCGTCGAGACCGGCCCGGAAGGGGCGTGGCTGCGCGTGCGCGACGTCGGCACCGGCATCAAGCCCGAGCATCTCTCGCGGATCTTCGATCCCTTCTTCACCACCAAGGGCCCGCGCGGCACCGGGCTTGGCCTCAGCATTTCGGCCAGCATCGCGCGCCAACACGGGGGCGCGATCACGGTCGAAAGCGTGGTGGGGGCAGGCTCGACGTTCTCCCTGCGGCTGCCGGTCCAGGCGTCGGAAACGCGTGCCCGCCCCGCAGAGGATCGGAGCGCCCGGCCGGCGCACTACGACGCGTCACGGCGCAGCGTCCTGATCGTCGACGACGAGGAATTCGTGCGTCAGTTCATGCAGGAAGTGCTTCGCGTCTGCTTCTCCTGTCGCATCGAACTCGCCATCGACGGCCAGGACGCGGTGGAGAAACTTCAGCGCGCGAACTTCGATTTGGTCCTGACGGACATCCGCATGCCGCGACTCGACGGCTTGCAGCTGCGCAGCTGGATCGCCGAACATCGGCCCGAGTTGTCTGCACGCGTCGTGTTCGTCACGGGCAACGCCGGCACGCTCGACCTCGACTCCGGACTCGCCCACGTGCCGGGTGCAGCGGTGATCCGCAAGCCGTTCACCGTCGACGCCATCATCGGCGTCTGTCGTCCCTACCTCGTTTCGGCGGCCTGAGGTTCCCGCGCGCCGCCGCGCACCTCGGCAACAACGGCGGCGTCCGCGATCGCGTGCTCCGTCACCGTGACTCCACCCGAGAAATCCCGCAGCCACGCCGCGTCTCCCGCCAGCTGGCTCGCGTATCCCTGCAGCTCCGTGGCGAACCGGGCCTGCCGTTGCGCCTGATCGGCGGACGCCGCGCCGCGACCGCTGAGCTGCCGCAGGGCGGCATGGATCGCCGCCGCGGCCTCGACCTGCCCAACCGACGCCGTTTCGGCGACCGTGAGCAAGTCCTCAAGCTCGGCCACCGCCGCGGCGATGGCCGCAAAGTTGGACGCCACCGCCGAGGCCACCGCGATGCCCCGGCGATTCGTCTGCTGCGACGCGTTGATCAAGGCCTCGGATTGCTGCGCCGCCTCGGCGCTGCGCAAGGCCAGGCGCCGCACCTCGTCCGCCACGACGGCAAAGCCGCGGCCGGCGTCTCCGGCGCGCGCGGCCTCGATGGCGGCATTGAGCGCCAGCAGGTTGGTCTGAAAAGCAATCTCCTCGATCGAGTCGATGACGCGCTGCACGCGGTCGCCCGAGGAGGCGATGTCCGTCATCGCCGCGCTGAGTTCGCCGACGCTCCGCCCGCCCTGCTCCGTCTCGCGCGAGGTGCGCAGAATGAGTCGACCCATCGCCTGCACTCGCTCGCGGGTCTCGCCCGCCGCCTCCGCCACGCGCGAGGCGTTGCCGGCCGTCTCCTGCAACGCCGCCGCTTCATCCTCCGCGGCGGTGGCGAGCTGCCCCGCTTGGGCGCCCGCCGCGACGGTTTCCTGCTGCAACCGATCAGCTCCCGCACCCATGCGCGACGCGACCGCTTGGAGGCGGCCGCTGACGCGATTCGAAAAAGCGCGGGTCATCACCAGCCCGGCCACCGGCAGCAGCAACGCCGCAGTGCCGACGATCCACACCGTGGAGTTCAGCTGTGCAGCGGATTGTCGCGCCGAAATCAGCGTCGTCTGCATCGTGCTTTCCAGAACCGGCTGGAGGCGGTCGGCGGTCTCCGCACCGAGTTCGGAAACCGCCTGGATCAAACGCACGCGCTCGAGGATGGAGATTTTCAAGTTGGCCAGCTCATCGCCGAAGTCGCGTAACCGGCCCTGCACTTCCTCAATGAAATCGCGGAGATCGGAGGGAGGCGTGGCCTGCACGATGCCGGCGATCTCCGGCATCAGCGCCGCTTGCTTCTGGCTGGCGCGGGCGGCGAATTCCGGATCGAGCAGCGAACTCGCGAACAACACGTTGTTCTGGACCTCGGCCAGCGCTCCCAAGCCGCGGGCAAACACCTCGCGGTGTCGCGGCGCGCGAACGCCGGGGATCTGCGTGCCGTCATCGGTCGCCAATTGAAGGCACAACGTGGAGAGCAATGAAGCCTGGGCCGCGAGACCGCGGACGGAGCGGTCGTTGCGGAGATTCGCCTCGGCGAGTTGCTCGAAGGCGGTCTGCCAGCGCTTCAGGCGCTCGGCGGTTGCGACGAGTTCCCGAGGTTCGGCACCGGCGGCGAGTTGGACCCGGATCACCGCCAGCGCGTGCCGTGCGCGCTGGAATTCCGCGATGGCCTGCCGCCGGTCCTCGTCCGCCCGCGTGCGATTGTATTGCGCGACACCCATCGCCACCGCATCGACCTGGCGCAACACCTCGGTCGACGGGATCGCCTCGCCGCCCACGGCCTGCGCGACCCCAGCCACCTGACGATTGACCCGCCACATCAGTCCCAACGCCGCAGCGCACACCACGAGGGCGGCAACCCCCAGGCTCACAAAAAGCCAGCGCATCTGCGCGGGCAGGGAGACTCCGACTCGCTTCCTCGACGCCATAAGGTCCCCCACATCGGCCGGCGGCGGCGGCAATTAACGCGCGCGCCTCTATCGTAACACCGTCGCTCCCTTTCGCCTGAAACCGTAACCTTTGTAAATTAACCCTCGCCTGCCGGAATGCCGCGAGTATCGCTGGAGCACGTATGATTTCGTTCAAGAAGCTGCTGGGCAAAGAGGAGAAGTTCTACGACCTGTTGGACGCGAGTGCGGAGGAAGCCAAGCTGGCCGCCGGCCTGCTGGCCAAGATCCTCGCCAACGAGAGTGCCGCACAGGCCTCGAGCATCCACGACATCATCCAGACGCGCCGCAAGGACAAGCGCATCACCCAGCAGATCACCGAGGAACTCTGCAAAACCTTCGTGACCCCGCTCGAACGCGAGGATATCGAAGCGCTTTCGCTGGCCCTCTACCGCATTCCGAAGACGGTCGAGAAGATCGTCGAGCGCCTGACCATTTGCCCCGCCCGCGTCCCGCGCGAGAGCATGCAGCGCCAGGTCGTGCTGCTCGAGGAGGCGGTCGAGAGCGTGCACTTCATGGTCACGCAGTTGCGCAAGGGCACGAATATCGAGCGCATCCAGGACGCGCACGCCCGCCTGCAATTCGCCGAGGGAGAGGCCGACAAGGTGATGCTCTCCCTGGTCAAGGATCTCTACAACGGCCCCTACGAAGCCAAGGAAGTCGTCATCCTCATGGAACTCTACGACCTCGTCGAAATGGCCATCGACCGCGCGCGCGACGCCGGCCAGGTCGTGTTCCAGATCATGCTGAAATACTCCTGAGCCTCCGCCGACGCAGGTCATGACCATCTTCCTGATCGTCCTCGTCGCGGCGCTGGTGTTCGAATACATCAACGGCTTTCACGACGCCGCGAACGCCATCGCGACCGTCGTCTCGACCAAGGTCCTCACCCCGCGCCAGGCGATCATGCTGGCGGCATTTTTCAATCTGGTCGGCGCGCTCGCCGGCACTGCGGTCGCCAAGACGATCAGCGGCGGCATCGTCGAAGGCGGCATCGTCACGATGGTCACCATCCTCGCCGCGCTGACCGCCGCCATCATCTGGAACCTGCTGACTTGGTGGCTCGGCCTCCCCTCGAGCTCCAGCCACGCGCTGATCGGCGGCTTGTGCGGTGCGGCCCTGGCCACGGCCAACGACAACTGGTCGGTGCTCGTCTGGTCGACCGTCGACAAGAAAGGCGCCGCCGCCGGACTCTGGCCGAAGGTCGTCGCTCCCATGTTCAGTTCGCCGATCATCGGCTTCATCGGCGGCGCGATCCTGATGTCGTTGCTCCTGCTCGTCGTGAAGCACTGGACGCCACGCTTCGTGAATTACTGGTTCGGCAAGGCGCAGCTCGTCAGTGCCGCCATGATGGGCTTCAGCCACGGCTCGAACGACGCGCAGAAGACGATGGGCATCATCACACTCGCGCTCGCCACCGGCACCGCGCAAGGCGTGTTCAAGGACTTGCCGCCGTGGGCCGACTTTCTCCGCGTCGCTGAGTTCAAGGAAATCCCCATGTGGGTCGTGGTCGTTTGCGCGCTGACGATGGCCGCCGGCACCGCCGCGGGCGGCTGGCGCATCATCCGCACCATGGGCCACAAGATGGTCAAACTGCAGCCCGTGCACGGCTTCGCCGCCGAAACCACCGCGGCCGCGATCATTCACGTCGCTTCCGACCTCGGCATTCCCGTCTCCACGACGCACGTCATCTCGACGTCCATCATGGGTGTCGGCGCGGTGAAGCGCTTTGGCGCCGTCAAATGGGGCGTCGTCGAGCGCATCGTTTGGGCGTGGGTGCTTACCCTGCCCGTCTGCGGTCTCATCGGCTACGGCGTCGAGATGGCGCTGCGGCACTTCGGCTACAAGTAAGCCGGGAGATCCACCCGCGTGGGCAATTACTTCCCTGCGGGCGGAATCTGCTGCTGCACGACCTGTTTGATCTCCTCGGAGTGGCGAACGTCCTTGCCGCGCACGAGGTAGATCATCTCTTCCGCGATGTTTGTCGCGTGGTCGGCGATGCGCTCGATCGACTTGGAAACGAACATCAACTCGAGCGCCCACGCGATCGTCTCCGGCTTTTCGATCATGTAGCTCGTGAGGCGGCGATAGACGAGGCGGTTGAGGTTATCGACTTCGGGATCGCGGCGAATGACAGCGAGCGCCTTTTGCTCATCCTCGTGGACGAAACAGTCGAGCGCGTCGCGCAGCATTTCGAGCGCGATGTTGGCCATGCGCGGGATGTCGGCGTAAAGCTCGACCTTCGGCTCAATGGCGAGCTTGCGGGCGCGGCGGGCGATGCTGGTCGCCTCGTCGCCCACGCGCTCGAGGTCGTGCGAGGCCTTCATGCCGACGATGACGAGCCGCAACTCGGAGGCGATGGGACCGCGGAGCGTCATGTAGCGGATGGCCTCCTCATCGATCTGCACCTCGAACTTGTCGATCTCGTCGTCGGCCGCGATGACCTTGTCGGCCAGCGCCAGGTCGCCCTCGGCGAGGGCGCGCACGGCGCGGCGGGTCTGGTCGATGGCCCGGTCGCCCATCTGGAGCAAATCGGTGCGGAGAGCTTCAAGCTCGGCGTCGAAAAAACGTTTCATGTCGGTGCGGGCGGGTGTTGGGGAAACGATCAACCGAAGCGGCCCGAGACGTAGGCCTCGGTCTGCGGGTTGGCGGGGTTCATGAAGATGGTGCGAGTCTCGGCGTATTCGACGAGGCGGCCAAGATAGAAGAAGGCCGTCCGGTCGGAGCAACGCGCGGCCTGCTGCATGTTGTGCGTCACGATGACGATCGTGAACTTCGACTTCAACTCGTGGATGAGTTCCTCGACCTTGGCCGTCGCGATCGGATCGAGCGCCGAACACGGCTCGTCCATGAGGATGATCTCCGGTTCGACGGCGATGGCGCGCGCGATGCAGAGGCGCTGCTGCTGGCCGCCGGAGAGGCCGAGCGCGCTTTGGTGCAGGCGATCCTTCACCTCGTCCCAGAGCGCGGCGCCGCGGAGGCTTTTTTCCACGACTTCGTCGAGGCGGGACTTGTTCTTCACGCCCTGGATGCGGAGGCCGTAGGTGATGTTTTCGTAGATCGATTTCGGGAAGGGATTCGACTTCTGGAACACCATGCCGACGCGTTTGCGCAGCTCGATGACGTCAACGCGCGGGTCGTGGATGTCGACGCCGTCGATGCGGATCTGGCCGGTGGTGACGCGCGCGCCGTCGATGAGGTCGTTCATGCGGTTGAGGCAGCGGAGCAGCGTGCTCTTGCCGCAGCCGGACGGGCCGATGAAGGCGGTGACCTCGCGTTCGCGGATGTTCAGCGTGATATCGTGCAGGGCCTGCGAAGGGCCGTAGCAGAAGTCGACGTCGTCGATCTCGATCAACGCGCGCGGCGCCGGCGCGACGCCGTTCGCAGCCGCGCCGGAGGGCATCGGGCCCGTCACGCTGATCGATCGGAGCGAAGGGGACGGAGAAGCGGGTTCGGACATGAGAGTGGCTCTTACCATTTGTATTTTTTGCGGAGACGGACGCGGAGCACGACCGAGGTCGCGGCGATCGCGGCCACCGTGAAGAGGAAGACGAACGCGGTGCCGTATTGGACGTCGCGCGTGTAGTCGTTCTGGGGGATCTTGGAGGCGACGACGTAGATGTGATACGGCAGCGCCATGACGCCCTGGAACACGAAGTCGATCGCATGCTTCACCTGCCAGGGCATCTCGTCGCGCACGACGAACGCGGCAGTGAACATGATCGGGGCCGTCTCGCCGGCGACGCGGGCGATCGACAGCACGGAAGACGTGAGAATGCCGGGGAGCGCGTAAGGCAGGACATTGGTGAAGATCGTCTGGAGCTTCGTGGCCCCGAGAGCGAGCGAGCCTTCGCGGTAGCCCTTCGGCACGGCGCGCAAAGCCTCCTCGGACGCCGTGATGATGATCGGCAGCACCATGAAAGCCAGCGTCAGCCAGCCGGCGAGGAGCGACACGCCCATGTTCAGCCCGATGACGAACAGGCCAAAGCCGAACAAGCCGTAGACGATCGACGGCACGCCCGCGAGATTGACGATCGCGAGGCGCAGGAAGCGGATGAACGGACCGTCGGTCGCGTATTCGCTGAGATAGATCGCGCTGATCACGCCGAGCACGAGGGCGATGGTCATCGAGCCCACGACCAGCAGCACGGTGCCGACGATGTTCGGGAAGATGCCGCCGGCAGAGTAGACGTAGGTCTCGACGCGGACATCCTTCATTTCGTCGGCGTGCTCGGCCTTGAAGACGCGGAAGTCGCGATCGCCCATCTGGCGTTTCGCGCCGTTGAGCTCGAAAACGTTCAGCGTCTCCGGCGACTCGGTGAGGAAGGTCGTGTTGATGAACGGCGCCTTGGTCTGAAAGATCACCGCCCCACCCTTCACGCCGATATCGAGGAAGATCACGGCGGCGCACAGCAGCACGAAATACGTCGCGGCGCGCAGCAGCCAGAACACGCCGGCCTCGGCGCGCTTGGCAAAGGTCGGCTGGGCAAAAAGTCGGTCGCTGGGCTTCGTCATTAGGCGGCGATGCGGTAACGGCGCACGATTTTCTGCGCGAGCCAGTTGATCAGGAGGGAAATCAGGAAGAGCACCACGCCGACCATGAAGAGCGCGCGGTAATGCAGGCTGCCGCGCACGACTTCGCCCATCTCCTGCGCGATGATGCCGGTCATCGTGTGCACCGGCTGGAACGCCGTGCCGAGCCCCGCGGTGAAGTCGGGGATCTGGATGCGGTTACCCGCGCAGAGCAGCACCACCATCGTCTCGCCGATCACGCGGCCGAGGCCGAGGAGGATGGCGGCCATGATGCCCGACAGCGCGGACGGGATGATGATGTGCACGATCGTCTGCAGGCGCGTGGAGCCGAGCGCGAGCGAAGCCTCCTTGAAGGAGCGTGGCACGTTGTTGATGGCGTCCTCGGCGAGCGAAAAAATCGTCGGCACGGCCATGAGCGCGAGCAGGCAGGCGGCGGTCGTGGCGTTGAGGCGCTCGGAGAACGGGAATCCCGGCACCCAATCGAACGCGGGCAGCTGGGAGAGCTTGCGCAGCGATTCGCCGAGCACCGCGATGCCGAAGAAGCCGAGCACGACGCTGGGAATCGCCGAGACGAACTCGATCGTGGGCTTGATGAACTTCTGCTCGACCGGGCGCGCGACTTGGTTGACGTAGATCGCGGCGGCGAGGCCGAGGGGAATCGCGATGAACAGCGCGATCGTCGAAATGAGCAGCGAGCCGAAGAGCAGCGGCAGGATGCCATACCAATCCTGCCAGAAACTCGCGGTGATCCACTCGCGGCCGAACGCGAAAGCCGTGAGCGACTCGGCGAACGAGACCGGCTTCAGCTGGTCCCAGGCTTCCATGCGCTTCGTGGCGGCATCGAGTTGCGCGGGAAAGAGGCGCAGCAACTCCGTGAAGCGCGTGAGGCGTGCGTCGAGCGCGGCGTCGCCGAGGCGCGGCGGGTGCGCGGCAAGTTCGGAAATCGCGGTGGCGAGCGCGACGTTGGCGGTTTTCAGCTCCGGGAGCTGGTCCTTCATTGCCTGCACTTCGGTGCGGAAATTGATTTTCTCCGGCACCATTTTCTCGATCTGGCGGCGCAGCTCGGCGGCGTGCTCGGGCGTCGCGGTCGGCAGCGCGTTCTCGAGGTCGGCGCGGGCGTGTTCGGTGTCCTGCGCGACCTTCTGGCGTTCCTTGAGGGACGTCGCGGTCTCGGTCAGCGTGCCGAGGACGGTCTCGTGCGCCGCGATCGCGTCTGCGACGCGGTTGGCGTAGGCGTCGAAGTCGGCGAGTTGCGCCTGCGCGGTGGCGATGGGCAGGCCGGCGCGTTGGAGTTGGGTGAGGCGGTCGGAGCGGACGGCGCCGAGATAGCGGTTGAATGACGAGTAGTCCTCGACTTCGCGTCGCAGGTGATCGGTGAACTCCAAACCGGCGAGGCGGTAAATCTCGAGGTTGTGCCGGTTCATCGGCACGAAGCCGACGGCGTCGCGGAAGATCGTGAAGGTGATCAACGCCAGCACGAGGATCGAGATGGCGGCGTTGCCTTGGAAGACGACCTTCGCCACGCGGTCGCCGCTCAACCCGAAGAACCAGCCGCGCTTGCGGCGCAGGAGGGCCTCGCTCGTGGTGAGGCGTGTGGAGCGGACGGTGGTGGCAGTTTCGGCCATGAAAGGTGGGGCGATCGTCGTTTCCCGGGCGCGATGCGCGCAACCGGGCCAGGTTACGGTTTTGTGACAAAGCAACGCCCGCAGCCGGGTGAGGACTGCGGGCGTGAAGTCAGCACAGACTTACGGGCAAACTCAGTTGACCGTGCGGACCGGCACGAAGCCGACCTTACGGACGGTTTTTTGGCCTTCGTCGCTGAGGGTGAACTCGACGAACTTGGCCGCCTCGCCGCTCGGCTCGCCGTTCGTGTAGTAGAACGTCGGGCGGGCGTAGGGATACTTCTTGGCCTGCACGCTTTCCTCGGTCGGCAGCGCACCGTCGATCGCGACGGTCTTGATGCCGGGGTCGTGGAGATAGGCGAGGCCGACGTAGCCGATGCCGTTCGGGTTCTTGGCGACTTCGGCGGCGATCTGCTCGTTGCCGGCCATCTTCTGGGAGGAACCGGCGTAGTCGCGCTTCTTCATCGCGAGCTCCTTGAAGTCCGAATAGGTGCCGGACGAGGTGTTGCGCGTGTAGACGGAGATCTTGCCCGGCGTGCCGCCGACCTGCGACCAGTCGGTGATGTCGCCGGTGAAGATCTGCTCGACCTGGCGCTTGGTGAGCGCGGAGACGCCGTTGCCCTGGTTCACGATCACGCCGATGCCGTCGAAGGCGACGATCGTGGGCTTGAGCGTGACGCCCTTGGCGAGGGCGGCGGAGGACTCGGTCGGCTTGGCGCGACGGGACGACATGCCGATCTGGGCGGTGCTGTCGATGATGGCGGAGATGCCGGTGGTGGAGCCTTCGGCGGCGATCTCGAACGCGACGTCACCGTTGCGGGCCTTGTAGTCTTCGGCGAGCATCGGGACGAGCTTGGCGCCGAGCGTGTCGGAGCCCTTGATGACGATCTTCTCGGCGGCGATGGCGCTGGTGGCGACGATCGCGGCGAGGGAGAGGGAGAGGAATTGTTTCATGTGGGAGACGGGTGGATGGTTGCGCTTAGAACTTCACGACGAGGTCGAGCTGCAGGAGCTGCGAGTGGTCGAGGTTGGCGAGCGAGTAGGTCAGGTTTTCCTGCTTCGCGGTGGTGTGGAAGTAGGTGGCGTTCAGGCTGGCGAAGTCGGTGAGGTTGTAGCTCGCCTGGAACTTGAAGCCTTCCTGGTTGAGCTTGCCGAAGGCGAAGTCGGAGTCGTTCAGGTTGACGTCGACCGAGCCGAGGCCGATGGAGCGGTAGTCGAGCTTGAGGCTGTAGTCGCCCTGCGTCTTGCCGGTGCCGAAGCTGTAGCCGACGCCGAAGAGCCAGGAGAACGGGTCCTTGTCCCAGACGGTGGTGTTGAGGCCGTAGACCTTGGAGACGCGGCGGTTCGCCTCGAGATTGTAGGCCGAATCCCAATAGACCTTCATCGCGGTGCCAGCGCCGTTGACGTTGAGCCAGTTCACCTCGCCGGCGAAGGTCACGATGCTGAGGCCGCGCGTGGAGCCGAGAAACGGGGTCTCGTTCGTGGTGTTGTTCGCGATGTTGGACTGGTTGTAGATCATGAAACCGGGCGCGAGGACGACGCTGTTCGGGACGTTGCCGATCGAGTCCTTGCCGAACCAGTGGGTGTAGACGGCCTGCTGGGCGAAGAGCCAGGCGTCGCGGCCGGTCGGGCCGGCGTTCTTCTCGTCGCGGTCATCCATGATGTCCTGGAGCGCGCGGATTTCGAAGGTGTCCTTGCCCGCGAGCTGCTTCTTGTAGATTTCCGCGACGCCTTGCGGGTTGATGTCGGCGTCCCAGACGAGGTCGGTCGTGTAGAGCGGGTTCTTCTGCTTGCCGAGAACGACACCGAAGTTCGGGTTCACCTGCCAGCCGATGTAGGCGCGGGCGAGGAAGATCGAGTAGTCGTCGTTGCCGCCCTGGAAGGTCTGGTTGCCGGAATCGGCGGCTTGGCCGGTCTCGAGCGCGAAGCCGGCGGTCCAGCCCTTTTGGAGCGTGACGTCGCCGTTGAAGCGGAAGCGGAAACGCTCGCGCGTGCGCTCGTTCGTGACGGTCGGGCCGGTCGCGGAGGCGGGCGCCTGCGTCTCGTATTGGTGACGCATGCGGAGGTCGCCGGAGAGTTTGAAGTCGGCGATGGAGCCGCTGAGGTTCAGCTTGCCGGCGGAGGTGTTGGCGGCGAAGTCCTTCGTCAATTCGGCGCGGAGCTCCTCGGCCTCCTGGTCGTTCAGCACGCCCTTCTTCACGAGCAGGTCGATGAGGGCGCCGCTGTCTTGCGCGAGCGCGACGCTGGCAGCGAAGAGCGCGGCGGCGGTCGCGAGCAGTTTGGATTTCAGGTTGAACATGGTGTCAGTTTTCCGGGTTGGTGGCGTCGGATAATCGCCGACGCGCCCACGCAGAATAGAGGACGATTGTTACGGCTTCGTGACGGCCGTGTGACGAACGCGGAAAACAAAACAGCGCGCCGTGGCGCGGCAGGGCCGGTTGGAAACCGGCCCCAAAGCAGTCTCATTCGCACGCTTGAGTATCGCGCGACACGGAAAGGGGTGGTCGCAGCTGTCCCAGCGGCGACGAAACCACATTCGACGCCCGTGCCACGCACGCACCTTCTGGCGTCGCTGGGACAGCGACGCCCACCTCAAGCCGCTACCCGCTCGTTTCCGCCGATTCCGCGGCGACCGCAGTGAGCTGGATGAGGTTGTTCAGCGACGAGAAGTGCTTCGTCCACTCGAAGTCGCCCGCGTGACCGCCGACGATCTGGTCGAAGAGCGCCTTCTTGTCGGCCTTGAGCGCCTGGATGCGCTCCTCGATCGTGCCGGCCGTGACCATGCGATACACGAACACGGTGTTCGTCTGGCCGATGCGGTGCACACGATCGATCGCCTGGTCCTCGACCGCCGGGTTCCACCACGGGTCGAGCAGGAAGACGTAATCGGCCGCGTGCAGCGTGATGCCGGTGCCGGCGGCCTTGAGCGAGACGAGCATCACCGCCGCGCCCTGCGCGGACTGGAAGTCCTTCACGGGCTTCTGCCGGTCGACCGTCATGCCGGTGATTTCGTAGCGCGGCAGGTCCGGGTAATGCGCGGCGAGTGCGCTGCGCACGCGATCGAGCAGCGTGACGAATTGCGAGAAGATGACGACCTTGTGGCCGGAGCCGACGACCTCGGTGAGTTTCTCGATCAGGAGCTGCAGCTTGCCCGAGTCGCTGAGCGGGGCGTTGAGCCACGGCAGCAAATCCGGATCGCAGCACACCTGGCGCAGGCGCGTGAGCAGCGCGAGGAAGCCGAAGGACTTTTCGCGCAACGCCACCGTGATGTCCTCGCCGAGGCGTTGCAGTCCCTCGGAGCAGATGCGCGCGTATTCGGCGCGTTGGACTTCGGTGAGCGGGCAAAGCAGGTCCATCTCGACCTTCGGCGGCAACTCGGTGGCGACCTCGTTCTTCGTGCGGCGGAGCTTGAACGGCTCGATCTGCGCACGCAGGCGGTGGATGGTGGCGTCGCGGTCGACGGCGAGTGCGGATTCGAAGCCGGCGCGCGAGCCGAGCAGGCCCGGCAGCAGGTAACGGAAGATCGACCAGAGATCGAGCTGGCGGTTCTCCAGCGGCGTGCCGGTCAGGACGAGACGGTGTTGCGCCTTCAGCGCGAAGCACGCCTGCGTGACTTTCGCGTCGGGATTCTTGATGAACTGGCCTTCGTCGAGCACCGCGTAGCCGAACGGCGTGGCGTCGAGCAGCGACCGGTGCTTGCGCAGCTGCGTGTAGCTCGCGAGCCAGATGCAGGCGCCCTTCGTGTTCGCGAAGTCGTGGCCGGATTTCAGCGTCTCGACCTTCGCCTCCGGGAAAAAGCGCGCGATCTCCTCGCGCCACACGGGCACGACGCTCGCCGGGCACACGACGATGTGGCGATGCTCGGACATCGGCCGGGCCTTGAGCAGCGCGATGACCTGCGCCGTCTTGCCAAGACCCATCTCGTCGGCGAGCAGGCCGTGGCAGCCGGTCTCGCAGAGGTGGTGCATCCACTCGACGCCGCGGCGCTGGTAGTTGCGCAAATACTCCGGCAACACCGGCGGCTGCACGGGCGGCGTGAGCACCTTCTGGCGCCACGCCTCCACCTCGGCTCCGAGTGTGACCTTGATGCGGCTGTCGTTGAAGAGGGAGAAAATCAGATACGGCGGCACCTCGCCGGCCGAATCGGCCTCCTCGAGGTTCTTTTGCCACTGATGGAGGCTGTCCCACTTTTCCTGGGCCATCGTGACGATGCCGAGATCGGGCACGAGGAACGGCGTGCGGCCGTGCTTCAGCAGCGCGAGGGCCTGCTCGTCGGTCAGCAGCTTTTCGCCAGCGCGGAAAATCCAGCGGAGATTCAGTCCGCCCGCCTCGTTCGCGCCCGCGCCGGCGCGGGCGGCTTTGCGCTCGGCGACGGCCTCGATCTCGATGGTGCGCGCGCCGAGCTTGAGCGAGTCGACCTTGGCGTCGACCTCGACACCGAAATGCTTTTTCCAGTGCGGCAGCACGTCCTTCAGGAAGCCGGGGATGTCCGCCAGCGACTCCATCGCGTAGGCGTGCGTGGCTTGGTTGTAGCGGAAGTGGGCCTTGCGCGCGTAGGTCGCGAGCGCGATCAGCTTCGCCCGCTCGGTGGCGGTCGGGTGGATCGCGGTGTTGCCGAGCGCGGGGATGCGATTCTTGCCCTGCTTCCAGTAGGCGAGAAACACCAACCCCTCGCCCGTCGCGGTGAAACTGAGCAGCAGGTCGCGGTCCTTGCCGTTGCCGTTCGTTTCCGGCTTAGCGCCGTTGCCGTTGGCTTCGCCGTTCGCGTGACCGTTCTTGGTCATCGGCATGGGCGGCGTGCTGCCGACGGCGAGCTTGCCCGACATCTCGTCGGCCACGAGTTCCTCGATTTCGTGCAGACCGGCGACCGCGATCGCGTGCGCGAGCGTGGCGTCGGTCGTCGAGGAGCGGACGCGCAATTGCTCTCCTTCCCACTCGATGACGGCGTATTCCTCCTTCTTGTCGACCTTGCGGTGGATGATCGCGTCCTTGGCGCCGAGCTCGATCTCGCGGATTTCGCTGTCGCGATACATCTGATGCCCCCGCTCCACCGGCCCCGACTCGAAGAACTGTTCCCAATCGGCCGCGAGCTTCTCGAACCAGAACTCCAGAGACTGGGGAGTGTAGACGCGCTTCGGCCCGTGGGAACTCATGCGGATAAAAGCTATCCGTTAAAAAGCGCCACCGGCCACCGGCAACCCTTATTTTCCGGTTTTTCCGAGAGGCGGGAGATTTCCCGACTCCGAGCGAAACGGCGGCGGCGCCACATGCGCTAACCGTTCGTGTAATAACGCCGGCGCGCGCGCACCTGAACGAGCTTGAGCTCGGGCAAGATCACCGCGGTCAGCGCACCGCCGAGGACGCACCCGGTGTCGATGCCGAGCGTCCACTTGGTCTCGGCAACCTTGTCGCGCGGGGTGTGGCCGTAGACGACGAATGGCGGTCCCTTCCACAATTCCGACCAATGCGGCGCGCCGGGCGCCTCGGAGCGCTTGCGCGGCTCGCCGTCCTCGTCGACGACTTGGATGCGCGTCACGACGCGCGCGGGCTGCTTGCGCCAAGGGACGTCCGGCAAAAATCCGCCGTGCACCAACACGATGTCGTGCTCCGCGTCCTCGAAGGTCAGCGGCATCGCCTCGAGGTAGTCCCACGCCTTGCCGTTGAGCTGCTCGAGCGTCGCGTAGTCGTATTTCTTGAGATGGCTCGGGTCGTCGGTCTTGCGGTAGTTGATCAGCCGCAGCTCGTGGTTGCCGAGCAGGGACGCGGTGGCGTGGCGGCGCGCGAGCTGGATGACGCGCGCGCTGTCCGGCCCGCGATTGATCAAATCGCCCAGGAGCACCACGCGGTCGTCGTCGCGCAGCGCCAGTTTTTCGAGCAACTCCTCGAGCTCGTCGGCGCAGCCGTGGATGTCGCCGATGGCGATCAGTCGTCCGCTCATTGATGGTTCAGAGCTGCGGGGCCACCTCGACGGCCGACTCGGCGCGCGCGGTGGCTTCCATCATGAAATAGGCCTGCGCCGAAAAGGCCATCTCGCCCTCGCCGCGCGGCACGGGAGCGTAGACCGCATCGGGCTGGAGGCGGCGCGCGTCGACGTTGTCGCGCAATTCGGCCGGCAGGATGTCGTCGACGATGCGGCGGCGCAGATCGGGATCGTAGATCGGGAACAGCGCCTCGACGCGGCGGAAGAAGTTGCGCGTCATCCAGTCGGCGCTGCCGGCGAAGACCAGGGGCGAGCCGCCGTTTTCGAAATAGTAGATGCGCGCGTGCTCGAGGTAGCGACCGACGATGTTGCGCACGCGGATGTTGTCGCTCTGGCCCTTGATGCCGGGCGCGAGGCAACACGTCGCACGCACCACGAGGTCGATCTGCACGCCGGCCTGCGAGGCGGCGTAGAGGTTGTCGATCGTCACGGGGTCGACGAGTTTGTTCATCTTCGCGATGATGCGCGCGGGCCGGCCGGCGGCGGCGTGCGCGGCCTCGGCCCCGATGAGTTCCTGGATGCGCGCATGGAGGTTGAACGGCGCGACGAGCAAATGCTTGAACTCGGGCGTGCGGCCGAAGCCCGTGAGCGCGTTGAAGAGCTGCGCCACTTCCGCCGTGAGGTCGACGTTGGCGGTGAGCAGGCTCAGGTCGGTGTAGAGCCGGGCGGTCTTCGGGTTGTAGTTGCCCGTGCCGAGGTGCACGTAGCGGCGCAGGCCGTCGGCTTCCTGCCGGACGACGAGGCTGCATTTGCAATGCGTCTTGTGTCCCACGAGGCCGAACACCACGTGCACGCCCGCCTCCTCGAGTTCGCGGGCCCACTTGATGTTGTTCGCCTCATCGAAACGCGCCTTCAGCTCGACGAGCGCCGTGACCTGCTTGCCCCGGCGCGACGCCTCGATGAGCGAACGCACGATGGGCGAATCGCCGCTGGTGCGGTAGAGCGTCTGCTTGATCGCGAGCACCTGCGGGTCCGTCGCGGACTGCTCAATGAAATCGACCACCGGCGTGAACGACTCGTAGGGATGATGCAGCAACACGTCGCGCTCGCGGATCACGTCGAACAGCAGGGGCTTCGCGCGCAGGAAGGGCATCTCCGCGGGCACGAAGGGCGTGTATTTCAGGTCGGGTCGGTCGGTGCGCTCCCAGAGGCTCATCAAACGCAGCAGGTTCAACGGCCCGCGCGTGCGGAAGACGTTTTCCTCGGGCAACGCGAGATGACGGCAAAGCGTGGCGAACGTGTCGTCGTCCACGCCGTCCTCGATCTCGAGGCGCACGGCCGCGCCGCGCCGGAGGTTGCGGAGTTCTTCCTCGATCTTCTTGAGCAGGTTCTCGACTTCCTCCTCGTCGATGTAGAGGTCGCTGTTGCGCGTGACGCGGAAGGCGTGGGCGCTCCGGATCGTGTAGCCCGGGAACAGCGCGCCGGCACAAAGCTTGATGATGTCGCTGAGGAAGACGAAGCGCTGCACCTTCGCGTCGCCGTCGAGCAGGATGAGGCGCGGCAGGCTGCGCGGCACCGGCAGGATCGCGAGGTGCGACTCGATCTCCGGCGTCTCCGGATTGTCGAGCGTGAGCAGCACGTTCATCGTCTTGTTGCCGAGCTGCGGGAACGGATGCGCCTGGTCGATCGCGAGCGGCGTGAGCACCGGCAGGACGTTCGTGGCGAAGTAGTTTTCCACCCACGCGCGCTGCTTCGCGTCGAGCTGCGCGGGGGTGAGGAACACGATGCCCTCCTTCGCGAGCGCGGGCAGCAGCAATTCGTGCCAACAGCGATACTGGTCGCGCACGAGCTTCTCCATCCCGGCGCGAATCTGCCGCAACTGCTCGCCCGGCGTCAGGCCGTCGATGCTCGGCTCGCCGCCAGGCGAATCCTGCTGCTGCTGCAGGCCGGCGACGCGGATCTCGAAGAACTCGTCGATGTTCGAGCTCACGATCGCGAGGAACTTCACGCGCTCCAGCAACGGGTTGGCCGCGCTCTGCGCCTGCTCGAGCACCCGGCGGTTGAAGGCGAGGTAGCTCAGCTCACGGTTGAAATATTGCCGGCTGCGGCCGGCACTTCCCGCGAGGGCGCGACCGACGGCAGCGGTGATCTTGACGGAACGCTTCGGACGTTTGGCGGAACTCATGGATTGGCCGTTTCTGGTAACGGTGCGCCGCGCCCACGGCCAGCGGCAACCCCTCGCGTCACCAGATTGTTACTTTAGTCCGTCCCGCAGCCGGTTTGTTCACGCATTCGTCACGGGTTCGCCGCGAAACAGTCACGCGCGCCCGCGATGCTCCGTCTGCTCGACGACCGGCCGCGCCGTCGCCCGGGCGCCTCTCTTTGCACCTCGTCCTCGTCACCGAAACCTACGCTCCCGAAATCAACGGCGTCGCCATGACGCTCGGCCGCCTCGTCGACGGCCTCGCCGCGCGCGGTCATCGCGTGACCGTCGTCCGCCCGCGCCAGCGCCACGAATCGCCGCGCTACACCACGACGCAGCGCCTCGCCTGCCGCCAAGTGCGCCTGCCGGGCTTCCCGCTGCCGGGCTATCCGCAATTGCGCGTGGGCTTCCCCGCCCGCCGCCGCCTGCGGCAACTCTGGACGCTCAACCCGCCCGACATCGTGCACGTCGCCACCGAGGGCCCGCTCGGCTCGTCGGCCATCACGGCGGCGCTCGAACTCGGCCTGCCCGTCACTTCGAGCTTTCACACCAACTTCGACCAATACGCGCGCGACTACCGCCTCGGCTGGCTCAAGCCGCTCGTCACCGCATGGCTCCGCCGCGTGCACAACCGCACGCGCCGCACCTTCGTCCCCACGCACGACCTGCGCGACCGCCTCGCGGCCGAGGGCTACGCGAACCTCCGCCTGCTCTCGCGCGGCGTCGACACCCGGCTCTTCACACCCGAGCGCCGCGATCAGGACCTCCGCGCCTCCTGGGGCGCCGCGGCGGATGACCTCGTGATCGTCCACGTCGGCCGCATGGCCGCGGAAAAAAACTACCCGCTGCTCTTCCGCGCCTACGACGCCATCAAGGCCGCGCAACCCCGCGCCCGCCTCGTGCTCGTTGGCGACGGCCCGATGCTCGCGACCTACCAGCGGCAGCGGCCCGACGCCGTGTTCACCGGCTTCTACACCGGCGTCAACCTCGCGCGCCACTACGCCAGCGGCGATCTCTATCTGCACGCGAGCTTCACGGAGACGTTCGGCAACGTCGTTACTGAAGCGCTCGCCAGCGGGCTCGCCGTCAGCGCCTTCGACTACGCCGCCGCGCACGAATTCATCCGCCACGAACAAAACGGCCTCGTCGCTCGTCCCGGTGACGAGGGCGCCTTCATCGCCCACGCCGTGCGCCTCGCCAACGACGCCGCGCTCCGCGCCCGCGTTGCCCGCGCCGGCCGCGCCACCACCGCCCGCCTCTCGTGGGACGCCGTGGTCGACGGCTTCGCCCACGACCTCGCCGAGGCGATCGACGAGCACCGCGGCACCCGCGCGCCGGTCCGTGTGCTCTCAACTCTCAACTCCCAGCTCTCAACTTCGCCATGAGCAAACCCGTCCTCCGCGTCCGCACCGCCATCCTCTCCGACGTGCACCTCGGCACGCCGCACTCGAAGGCCGACGAGGCCACGCACTTCCTCAAGCACGTCCGCTGCGACCGCCTCATCCTCAACGGCGACATCATCGACGGCTGGCGCCTCACCCGCGACGGCCGCTGGACAAAGGCTCACACGCGGTTCATGCGCCGCGTGCTCACGATGGTGCAGAAGAAGGACACCGACGTCGTCTACCTACGCGGAAACCACGACGACTTCCTCGCCCGGCTCCTCCCGATGCAATTCGAGCGCATCCAACTCGTCGAGGACTGCGTGCTCGAGACGCCGCGCGGCCGCTACCTCGTGCTCCACGGCGACGTCTTCGACGGCGTGATCAAGAACATGGTCTTCCTCGCCCACCTCGGCGACATGGGCTACTCGCTCCTCCTGCGCCTCAACCGCGCCTACAACTGGTGGCGCAAGGTGCGCGGCAAGGAATACTTCTCGCTCAGCCAGGCGATCAAGGCGCGCGTGAAGCAGGCGGTCTCCTTCGTCGGCAAATTCGAGGACCAAGTCGCCGCCCTCGCCCGCTCCCGCGGCTGCGTCGGCGTTATTTGCGGCCACATCCACACGCCCGCCGACAAGCAGATCGACGGCATCCACTACCTCAACTCCGGCGACTGGGTGGAAACCATGAGCGCCATCGTCGAACACGAGGACGGCCGCTTCGAGCTGATCTACTTCAAGGATTTCCTCGCGCAGTTCCCGATGCCGCAGGCCGAGACCGCGAGCGACGACGCCGACGCGACCGCGCTTCCGCCCACCCTCGCCCTCGCCGCCTTCGGCGCGTGATCCCATGCGCCGCATCCTGATCCTCAGCGCCAGCTACGGCGAAGGCCATAATAGCGCCGCCCGCGCGCTCCGCTCCGCCTTCGCCGAACATCCCGGCGTCGAGGTCGAGGTGTTTGACCTGTTCGCGCAGAAGGCCCCGCGCCTCGACAAGATTTCCCGCGGCGCCTACCTGCGCGTCATCAACCACGCGCCACTCCTCTGGAGCAGTTTCTACCAATGGCTCGACCGTTCGCCGCGCGCCCCGCTCCTCCTGCGCGCGCTCCACGGCCACGCCCAACTGCTCGCGCAAGTCCTCCGCGACCGCCGCCCCGACGCGATCCTGAGCACCTATCCGGTCTACGCCTGGCTGGTGCAGCAGCTCCGCGCCAGCGGCTACGCCGTTCCGCCGCTCTACACCGTCGTCACCGACGCGCTCACCATCAACTCGCTCTGGTATCGCGCGCCGTCGGAGGGATGGTTCGTCACCGACAGCACTTCCGCCACGTTCCTCCACAAAGCAAATGTGCCCGCGAGCAAGGTGCACGTTTCCGGATTCCCCGTCGCCGCGGCATTTCCGGACCGGGATCCGACGCTCCTGCCGCCCGATCCCGCGCGCACGCGCCAGCGCCGCATTCTCTACATGATCAACTCCGGCCGCACCCGCGCGCTCGAGACTGCGCAGGCGCTCACGCTTTGGTCGAACTGGCAGGTCACCTTCACCGTGGGACGCGACGAGGTGTTGAAACGTCAGCTCGAGCACCTCGTGCGCACCGCGCCCGCCCACTGCGAAGTCCTCGGCTGGACCGATCGCATCCCGGAACTGCTCATGACCCACCACGTCGTCATCAGCAAAGCCGGCGGCGCCACCACGCAGGAGGCGATCAACGCACTTTGCCCGATGGTCGTGAATCAGGTCGTCCCCGGTCAGGAGGAAGGCAACTGGCAACTCCTGCGAGCGCACCACGCCGGCGCGCTCGCCCAGACGCCGCACGAGATCTCCCAAACGCTCCACGCCATCTTCGCCCACGACGGCGAGCGCTGGCGCGAAATGCGCGCCGGCCTGCGCCGCATCGCCCGCCCCACCGCCGCACGCGACATCGCCACGCACGTGCTCGCGCGCGTCGGAGCCTCTCCGGCGCTCACTGCCGCGGCGCGAGTTCCGAACGGATGATCGCCAGCGTGCGCTCGGTGGCGCCGCGATTCGCTTCACTCCAAGCCCGCGCGGCCGCGGCCAGCTGCTCGCGCGCCGCGGCGTTCTCCAGCAACTCCACGGCCGTCCGCACGAGCTCGGCGTGCGTCGCGACGCGGCGCACCGCATCGGCGTCGGTCAGCGAACGGACAATGTCGCGGAAGTTCGTCATCGCCGGGCCGTGCAACACGGGTTTGCCGAGGATCGCGGCCTCGACCGGCGTTTGACCGCCATCGTGCGGCGGCAGGCTTTTCCCGACGAACACGAGGTCGGCGAGCTGCGTGAGCTTGCGAAGTTCGCCCGTGGTGTCGCCGACCGCGACGTCGACGAAGGCAGGCGCGTTGCCCTCGGAGCGAAAGTGATAAGTCAGCCCGCTGCCAGAGAGCATCGTGCGGAGCGCGTCGCGGCGCTCGGCATGGCGCGGCACGAGCAGAAGCGACACGCGATGGCCGTGCGCGCGCGCGGTCTTCAACGCCTCGACGAGCGCCTCCTCCTCGCCGGGCCATGTGGACGAGCCGAGGAGCACGAGTCCCTCGGCGGGCAGGCCGACGTCGCGGCGTAGCGCGGCGCGCGCGGCGTCGTCGAGCAACGGGATCGAAACGTCGAGCTTGAGATTGCCAGTGGTCGCCAGGCGATCGGCGGGGAAGCCGAGGGCGCGGAAGCGTTGTTCGTCGCGCTTGGCGGAGGCGAGCACCCGCGTGATGCCGCGCGCGAGCGAGCGGACGGCCCATTTGAATCGGGCCGAGCGACGAAAGCTGCGATCCGACAAGCGAGCGTTCACGCACACGACGGGCACCCCTCGCCTACGCGCCGCGCGCACGTGCTCGGGCCAGCGCTCGCCTTCCATGAGGATGCACAAGTCGGGTTGCACTTGCCGCCACGCCCGCGCGTTGAAGGTCCAGAAATCCAGCGGGAAATAGCCGATGCCGATCGTGAGCAGGGAGTATTTTTCCTTCGCGAGCGCGTAGCCGGTGCTCGTCGTCGTCGTGAGGTAGGTCTCGCAGCCGTCGCGCTTCAAGCCCTCGAGGAGCGGACCGATGGCGAGCATCTCGCCCACGCTGACGGCTTGGAGCCACACGCGTTTCCGCGTTCCTCGCGGCGGCAATTCCGGCACCGCGCCGAAGCGCCCCGAGAAGCCGTCTGCGTAGCCGCCGCGCTTCCGCATCCGCCAGAGATAATACGGCGAGGCGAGGAGGAGGGCGGGCAGGAACAACAATCGGTAAACGTAGATCACAAAACCGCCCTCCTCTGCGGAGAGCGGAGCGCAGAGCGCGGAGCGCCAGAAACACCTGTGCCGGTCAACCGTCGGTAGAGACCGGACGCTTTGGATGCGACCGTCTCGATCTGAGCGAGGAGCTGTTCTTGTTCGACGCCGGTGATGTAGCCCTCGTCCAAAGCGAGAAATGAATCCGACGCGACTTCCATCGCCGAGCCGTAGGCAATCTCCACGAACTGCGCGAAGTCAGCGTCCGAGTTCCGTCCGCTGCCCTCGGCAATGTTGGCGCTCACCGAGCGAGCGGCGCGGCGCATCTGAGAGGTCAGCCCAAACGTCTCCTCCCGCGGAAACTTCTTCAGCAACCGCGCCACCATGCGATAAAGCACGCGGCTCTCTTGCCAAACATCCAGTCGTTGAAACCGGAACCTCGTGGTCGCTTCTGGCATGTTTGGCAGTTTCTGGCGCTCAGCACTTCGCGTTCCGCACTCCGCAGCAAGGGTCTCCTCAACGACCGAGCACCCAGCTGAAGATCAGCGGCGCGACGATCGTGGCGTCGGACTCGACGATGAACTTCGGCGTTTTCTCGCCGAGTTTGCCCCACGTGATCTTCTCGTTCGGCACGGCGCCGGAGTAGCTGCCGTAGCTCGTGGTCGAGTCGCTGATCTGCGCGAAGTAGCCCCAGAGCGGCACGCCGGTGCGGCCGAGGTCCTGGTGCAGCATCGGCACGACGCAAATCGGGAAGTCGCCCGCGATGCCGCCGCCGATCTGGAAGAAGCCGATCGAGCCCTCACCGTTGCGGAGGAGCTTCGCCGTCTTCGTATACCACTCGGCGAGCCACACCATGTATTCGATGCCGGTGCGGACGGTGTGCACGTTCTTGATTTCGCCGGTGACGCAGCGGCCGGCATACATGTTGCCGAGCGTGGCGTCTTCCCAACCCGGGACGATGATCGGGAGGTTCTTCTCGCAGGCGGCGAGCATCCACGAATTCTTCGGGTCGATCTGGTAAGACTTCTTCAGCTTACCCGACCGGAGAATTTTATACATGAACTCATGCGGGAAAAACCGCTGCCCGCTCTGGTCGGCCGCGACCCACTCCTCGGCCACGGCGGCCTCGATGCGGCGCATCGCCTCGCCCTCGGGAATACAGGTGTCGGTGACGCGGTTCATGTGCCGGTCGAGCAGCGCCTGCTCGTCGGCGGCGGTGAGATGGCGGTAATGCGGCACGCGCTCGTAGTAGTCGTGCGCCACGAGGTTGAAGATGTCCTCCTCGAGGTTGGCGCCGGTGCAGACGATGGCGTGGACCTTGTCCTGGCGGATCATTTCGGCGAGCGTGATGCCGAGTTCGGCGGTGGACATGGCGCCGGCAATGGTGACGAGCATCTTGCCGCCGGCGGTGAGGTGCGCCTCGTAGCCCTTCGCGGCATCGAGCAGCGCCGCCGCGTTGAAGTGACGGTAGTTGTGCGCGATGAACTGGGAGACCGGTCCCTTCTTCTTCGCGAGGGCCGCGTTGATGTCCTCGGGACGTTTCGTCAGGCGTTTGGCTTTGCTCATTTTGCCGAGTAGAAAGCCCGTGCGCGATGGGGTCACTAAAATTCTCGCCCGCACAGCCGATGCAGCGGTGCCACGCCAGTCGGAGATCTCACCCGAATTGCCTATGGCCGCGCACTTGCCACGACGGGCCAGCTCGTAGATGGTTCCGGCCATGTTGTCCCGCATCGCGCTCCTCCTGTGCCTCGCGATCGCCCCGCTCACCGCGGCTCCGATCACCACGCAACTTCCCCACGAGACGTCCGACCTGCCCGTCGATTCGACGGTGAAATGGGGCCGCCTCGACAACGGCATCCGCTACGCGATCATGCCGAATCACGAGCCGAAAGGCCGCGCCAGCCTCCGCTTCGTCGTCCGCGCCGGCTCGCTCAACGAGACCGACGAGCAGCGCGGCCTCGCGCACTTCCTCGAGCACATGGCGTTCAACGGCTCCACGCACTACGCACCCGGCACGCTCGTGGAGTTCTTCCAGCGCCTCGGCATGAGCTTCGGCGGCGACACCAACGCCTTCACCAGCTTCGACCGCACCGTCTACATGCTCGAGCTGCCCGACACCCACGCCGAGACCGTCGACAAGGCGCTCACGCTCTTCGCTGACTACGCCGGCGGCCTGCTCCTCCTCGAGGACGAGATCAACAAGGAACGCGGCATCATCCTCAGCGAGAAACGCGCGCGCGACTCCATCGAGTTCCGCCAGTTCATCGGCGAGTTCGAGTTCCTGTTGCCCGACGCGCGCTTCATCCAGCGCATTCCCATCGGCAGCGAGGAAGTCATCGCGAAGGCGCCCCGCGAACGCTTCGTCAATTTCTACAACACCTGGTATCGCCCGGACCTCATCAGCATCGTCGCCGTCGGCGACTTCGACCCGGCCGCGATCGAGGCCGTCTTGAAGGAAAAACTCGCGCCCCTCGCCCCGCGCGCCCCCGCCGCCCTCCAGCCCTCTCTCGGCCAAGTCAGCGCGGCCAACGGTGTCGTCGCCAAGCTCCTCTCCGAGCCCGAAGCCGGCGCCGTGCAGGTATCGATCCAGAGCATCACGCCCTACAGCTACGAGCCCGACAACGCGGCCAATCGCCTCAAATACCTCCCGCGCCAGCTCGCCCTCCGCATGCTCAACCGCCGCCTCTCCATCCTCTCCAAGCAGGAAGGCGCGCCGTTCCTCAGCGGCCAGGTCGGCGCGACGGAGCAATTCGACTTCTTCCGCAACGCCTCCGTCGAGCTCACCTGCAAGCCCGAGCAATGGCGCGCCGCCCTCGGCGTCGGCGAACAGGAACTGCGCCGCGCGCTCGAATTCGGCTTCCAGGCTCCCGAGTTGAAGGAAGCCGTCGCCGCCACCCGCAACGCCCTCGAGCAAGCCGTCCGCACCGCGCCGACCCGCCGCTCCGAGGGACTCTCGATGCAGCTCGTCGACTCACTGGTCGACCAAAACGTCTTCACCCACCCCAAAGCCGAACTCGAACTCTTCGTCCCCGCGCTGGACAAGATCACCGTCGACGACTGCCTCGCCGCCCTGCGCACGACGTTTGACGCAAAGACCGGCCGCCGCCTCTGGGTCACCGGCAACCTCACGCTCGACCAAGCCGAGACGCAGATCGTCGCCGCCTACGAGGCGAGCCGCGCCATCGCCGTGAAGCCGCCTGCCAAAATCGAGGAGCTGTCTTTCGCCTACACCAGCTTCGGCGCCCCCGGCGCCGTGAAGCACGAACAGAAAGTCGACGACCTCGGCGCCACGCTCATCGAGTTCGCCAACGGCGTCCGCCTCAACCTCAAGTCCACCGACTTCGAAGCCGGACGCATCCGCGTCAGCGTCCGCATCGGCGGCGGCCGCCTCACCGAGCCGGCCGACAAGCCCGGCCTCGCGTTCCTCTCGAGCAACACGTTCCTGCTCGGCGGCCTCGGCAAGCACGGCATCGACGACCTCCAGCGCATCCTCGCCGGCAAGACCGTTGGCCAGAGCTTCGCCATCGGCGGCGACGCGTTCGTCTTCAACGCCTCCACCAACAAGAACGACCTCGCACTCCAGCTGCAGCTGCTCGCCGCGTATCTCACCGACGCCGGCTTCCGCCCCGAGTCGATGCGCGTGTTCGCCAAACGCTTGGACGAATTCTACACCCGCCTCGGCAACACCGTCGAAGGCCCGCTCCAAACCGACGTCCCGCGCATCCTCGCCAACGGCGACAAACGCTTCGGCGTCCCGCCCAAGGAAGCCGCCATGGCCCGCACGCTCGCCGAGTCGAAAGCCTGGCTCACGTCCCAGTTCGCTCGCGGCGCGATCGAAATCGCCATCGTCGGCGAATTCGACGCCAAGGCCGCCACCGACGCCGTCGCCGCCACCTTCGGCGCCCTGCCCCCGCGCGAAGCCAAGCCCGCCTACGACGCCGAGCGCAAAGCCGCTTTCGGCAAGCCGGCCGCGCAACAGTTCTTCGTCGTGACCGAAATCCCGAAGGGCATCGTGCAGATCTTCTGGCCGGCCACCGACGGCCGTGAAGCGCACCTGTCGCGCCGCCTCGGCATGCTCGCCTCCGTGCTCAACGACCGCCTCCGCGTGAAAATCCGCGAGGAGATGGGCGACACCTACTCGCCCGACGCCGGCGCCAACCTCAGCGACACCTACAAGGGCTACGGTCACATCATCGCTCAGGCTACCGTCGCTCCCGACAAGGCCCGCGCCGTCGCCGACGCCATGAAGGCCGCCGCCGCGAGCCTGTTCGAGAAAGGCGTGACCGAGGAGGAACTCGTCCGCGCCAAGCAACCCATCCTAACCAACGTCCGCCAGTCGCTCCGCACCAATCCCTACTGGCTCGGCAACGTGCTCGCCTCGGCGCAGGAAACTCCCGAACGCCTCGGGTGGGCGCGCGATCGCCTCGCCGACACCGAGTCGATCACCGCCGCCGAGCTCACGAAGCTCGCTCATCTCTACCTCGATCCGAAGAACTCCAGCGAGTTCATCTCCCTCCCCGAGCCGAAGAAGGCGAACTGAGCGCACGCCGCTTCGCATCGATCGAATTCAAATCCGCGGCCCGCAACGGCCGCGGATTTTTTCTGTTCACGCCCATGCTCGCCACGTTGAATGCGGGTTGCCAAACGGCCGCGATCCTCCGGCCTCTTGGCTCACGGGCCATTCTCAACTCCTGTTCGTGATGCACTCCGCCTCGGAGCGCCGCGCCGCGCTCCCCTTTGCCCACCTGTCCTTCGCTCCCATCGTCGTCGCATTGTTTCTCGCCGCGACCGCCGCCCTGCGCGCCGCCGCTTGGCCGATCGAGACGCCCGACCTCCACCCCGATCCCGCGTGGCGTTGGGGCACGCTCGCCAACGGCCTCCGCTACGTCGTGCGCCAGAACGCCGTCCCCGCCGGACGCGTCAGCTACCGCCTCATCGTGGAAGTCGGCGCAATGCACGAGCGGCCCGACGAGCGCGGCTTCTCGCACTTCGTCGAGCACATGGCCTTCAACGGCACGCGCCACTTCCCCGGCGAGTCGATCCGCGCCGAGATGGAACGCCGCGGCATCGGCTTCGGCCCCGAATCGAGCGCCTTCACTTTCGTCACGCACACGATCTACCAGTTCGACGCTCCGGGCAACGGGCCCGCTGAAATCGACTGGGTGCTCGGTGTCCTCCGCGACTTCGCCGACGGCGTGCAATTCGAATCGCGCGAGGTGAAACGCGAGCGCGGCGTGATTGCCTCCGAGAGCCGCGATCGCCGGTCCGTCGCGCAGCGCTTCGAGCTCCGGCGCCGCCGCGAGCTGTATCCGCTCAGCCCGCTCAGCAACAACGTCGAAGGCGACCCCGAGAAGGCCACACCGGAAAAGCTCCGCGCCTTCTACCGCAAATGGTATCGCCCCGAGCGGATGATCCTCGCCGTCGTCGGCGACGCCGCGCCCGAGACGCTGGCCGCGGCGGTCGAACGCCAATTCTCGTCTCTGGCCGCCCCGGCCGATCCCGCGCCCGTCGTCGACGTCGGGTTCCTGGAAAATCCGGCCGAGGCCACCGCCAGCATCGTGCACGATGCCGAAGCCGGCGGCCTCTATCTCGAAGTCGCCTCGGTCACGCTCCGCCGTGAAGACGGGCTCGCCGAGCGACGCCGCGCCATGGCCGCAGGGATCGCCTCGCAGGTCCTCACGGAGCGATTACAAAAAATCACCCGCGAAACCGGCGGCGTTTTCTCCAGCGCCGGCGCGCGCTTCCTCGCCGCCACGCCTCACGCGACCGAGGCCAGCGTCTACATTCAATCCACCTCGGACGCCTGGAACACCTCCGCCACCACTCTTGCCCGCGAGTTGCGCCGCACCCTCGAGATGACCGTCTACCAGGCGGAAGCCGACGCCGCCAAGTCCCGCGTGCTCCGCAGCAACGAGCTCGCTCTGGCCTCCGCCTCCACGGCCGACTCCAGCGAACTCGCCGCTTGGGTCGCGCAGGAAGCCCTGTGGCGGGTCGTCTCCACCAGCCCCGTCGAGAATCTCCGCATCGCCCGCGAGCTGCTCCCCGCCATCACCGTTTTCGAGGTCGCCGAAGCCTGGCGCTCCCTCTGGCAGCAACGCCGCGCGCGCCTGTTCGGCTACGGCTATTTCCCCGTGCGCGACAGCGCAGCCATGGTCGACGCCGCCTTCACCGCCGAGAACCGGCGCCCCCTCGAAGCTCCCGCCCGGCCGAACGTCGTCGAGTTCCCCTACCGCGAATTCGGCCCCGCCGGCGAGATTCGGTCCCGCCGCCACGACGAGGCCACCGACATCCATCTCATCGAGTTCGCGAACGGCGTGCGCGTCGCCCTCAAGCGCACCGCCTTCGAGGCGAATCAGGTGCAGTTCGCCCTCACCCTCGGCCACGGCCTCCTCACCGCCCCGCCCTACAAAGCCGCCCTCGCCCCGCTCGCCAGCGCGTCGCTCCTCGACGGCGGACTCAATCGCATCCCGGTGGCCGAACTGCACCACCTCCTCTCCGTCGAGCCGATCACGATGCAGTTCTCGGTCAACGAAGGCTCCTTCAACTTCTCGGGCACCATGCCGCCCGAGAAAGCCGATCTCACGCTGCGCTTGCTCTGCGCCTACCTGACCGACGCACGCTGGGATGAGAAAGCCATCGCCGCCGCGAAGACCAACTTGATCAGCCGACACGCGGAATCGCTTCGCACCACCGAAGGCGTGCTCGGACTGCACTCCTTCCACGAAGCAACCCATCACGATGCGCGCTACCGTGCGCCCGCGCCCGAAGACATCGCCAAGATCGAACGCGCCGATCTCCGCACCTGGCTCGAAGTCCCGCTTCGCGAGGCTCCCTTGGATTTCGCCCTCGTCGGCGACTTCGATCCCGAGACGGTCGTGCCCATCCTCGCCCGCACGCTCGGCGCCCTCCCGGAACGCGCCGAGCCGCGCGCGGAGGAATTCCCCGTGCACTTCGTGAAGAAAGGCGGCGAGTTCCCGGTGTCCGGCCCCGTCACCTCCGAGCGCGCCGCAATCCAGTTCCTGTGGCCCGCCGACCAAGGCCGCGATTTCCACGCCTCGCGGCGGCTCGAAGTCCTCTCGGCCGTGCTCGGCGAACGCATTCTCCAACGCGTGCGCGAGGATCTCGGCGCCGCCTATTCTCCGAGTGCTGACTACTGGCGATCGGATATCGGCACGGAGGAAGGCTACCTGCTCGCGTTCGTCACCACCGCCCCGAAGATGGCCGCGAAAGTCCGCAAACTCATTCTACAGGAAGCCGACGATCTCGCCCGCCACGGCGCCACCGCCGCCGAGCTCGCCACCGCCGTTACGCCCATCATCGCGCGCACCCGCGTGCAATTGAAGGGCAACGCCTACTGGCTCTGGCACATCGCACTGAAGGCCCATCGCAAACCCGAAGCCCTCACCTGGCCCGCGACGCGCACCACGGACTTCGAGCGCATTACGCTCGCGGACATCAACCACCTCGCCCGCGAAATCCTGCCGCGCGACCGCGCCCTGCAGTTCACCGTCCTGCCGGCCAAACGCTAGGCGTCAGTCCGCGGTCTCGTCCGTCGTCGCCGGCGCGATGTATTTTTCGAGCTTCAGATTCAGCAACGGCACGAGCGCCAGCAACCCGAGGCAAGTCAGCCCAAGCACCGCATACCCCGCCGTGTCGTGCACCGTGCCGTTGATCGCCTCCGGCCCATAGGCGTAGGCCCAGCCGGTGAGGAACAGGCTGCGCGCGAGATTCATCACGAACGCGAACCCCATTGCCGCGACCACGAGAAAAACCTTCTTCCACAACCGGTCGAAAAACATCGCCCCGAGAAACGATCCCGCGAACAGGCACGCCGTCAGCGACCGGATGCCCGAGCACGCCTCCGCGACGCCCACCGGCCCCTTCGGCAGCATCAGCACGTTGCCCTGCTGCTCCACCGGATACCCGAGCACGTCGAAGACGAACGCCACCACCGTCACGACCTTGCGGAGAAGGAACAAACTCACCTGCGCCTCCACCGCCGACACCAGCGGCGCCGAAATCAACCAAACGCACACCGGAAAAACAAACAGCGCCGCCACGCGAAACCGCGGTTCCCCAAACAGCTCCCGCATCGCCCGGTAGGGGCGGTTGCCCCCAACCGCCCTTCCGTCAGCCCCGCTCGCCGCAGCCACCGTCGCCACCGGCACATTGAAAAACAACAGCGACAGCACCACCGCCACCATGCCGCTCGTCAGCGCAAATGTCCCCGGCTGCGACGTCCCCGCGCCCGCGCGATAAAACGCGCCGAGCAGGAAGAACAGCGCCCCGCTCACCAGCCCGAGCGTCGCCGCCGCGTTCAACGTCCAACGCACCCACCCCGCCGCCGGTCCCACGCGCTCCGCTTCCGCGATTCGCGCCGCGATCTGCGGCCAACGATCATAGACGGCGTAGACCGTGAACAACGGCACAAGCCAGCCGAACGAATAATCCTCCTTCACCCGCCACCAGTGCGACTGATCCCACGCCACGAACGCCACGAATCCGCCCGCCAATCCCAACGCCGCGAGAAATTGCGCCGGCACGCGCGCGGGCGCGGCGACCTGGGTTGGATTAGCGGGATTCGGGACGGCTTCCATGCGTGACGCGCGCCATCGAACGGTCGTGCGCGCCGCTGAGCAATGTCAAAGCTGCCAGCGCGCCGATCAACGCCCACGCCATGTCCGACTGCGTGTCCCACGCGTAACCTTGCGTGCCCAGAAAATCATCCGCCGCCGCGCCGCTCGCCACCGCGGTCCACCACTCCATCAGCTCGTAGAACGCGCTGAACCCGAGACAAACCGCCACGACAAGAAATCCCGTCCACCGACTCGGCCGCCCGTCGCCGCGATTCCCCAGCGGCGACGTCCGCAACAAAATCTCCCGCGCCAGCACCGCCGGCACGAACCCCTGCGCAAAATGCCCGAGCTTGTCGTAATTGTTCCGCGTCCAGCCGAACCACTGCATCCACCACTCGCCCATCGGCACCCGCGCGTAGGTGTAATGCCCGCCGACGATCAGCACCACTGAATGCAGCCACACGAGCACGAGCAGCAAGGTCGACAGCGGAAAACGCCGCCGCACCGCCACGATGAGCGGCACACCGATCAACACCGGCACGACTTCGAGGAACCACGTGAAGAAATCATGCGGCCGCACCGCCGACCAGCCGAGCACCGGCAGCAGTAGGACGAGAAAGACCGTCAGTCTCCGCTCCATCGATTTTTCCTCCGCTTGGATTGTGCGCGCACGCCGCCAGCTTGCGCACCCACGCCTGGCCTTCAAGCCGGCAGGTGGCACGCCAGCCGATCGCCCGCGCCATCCCCGCCCATCTCGCCCTCTTCACCGCAACGCCGCGATAAACTCCACCGCCTGCCGCACGATTTCCGGCGTCGCCAAAATCCGATAGTGCCCCCGGCCGGGCACCGCGACCATCCGCGCCCCGCGCCACATGCCCACGAACTCCTCCGCCGCCGCGAAACTCGCATCCTCGTCCGCCGGATCGTGGAAAACCAACAACGCGCACGGTGCCTGCCGCGCCACGACCCGCATGTCCACGTCCGCACACCGCGACCGCGTCCGCCGCTCCACCGCCGCGAAGAACTTCTCGCGCAGCCCGTCCGCGAGCTGCATCCGCGCCGCCACGCGCGTCAACCGCTCCAGCTGGCTCTGCGGCGGCGCCAGCAGCACCAACCCGCGCGGCGCCGCGCCGAGCGTCGCGCTCATCGCCGCACCCGCCGCGCCCATCGAGTGGCCGATCAGCGCAAAAAACTTCCCCACCTCGCGCTCCACCTCCACCAGCGTCCGCGCCACCAACGGCACATGCGCCTCGTCGCCGGGCGAGTCCCCGTGCCCCGGCAGATCGAGCGTCAGCACGCGAAAACCCGCCGCCGCCAGCGGCGCGGCGAACGCCCCGAGCTGTGCGCCGTGCCCTTCCCAACCGTGCACCAGCCCGACCAGCGGCGCCTCCGCCGCGCCCCATTCCCACGCCGCCAGCTCGCCGTAACTCGTGTGCAGCGTCCGCGGCCGCGCGTTTTCAAGATAGCCGAGTTCGCGCGGCATCCGCCGCGCCCCGCGCATCGGCCGCACGAAAATCGCCGCCGCCAATTCCCCCAGCGCCGCCTCGTCGAGCGAGCCGGGCGGTATGGTCACGCCGCGTTTCGCCGCGGCCTTGAGCAGGATTTCGGACATGCCGCCAAGACACCGCGCGCCGCCCGATTGTCGAGCGCGCAAGCCCGGGCCGCCCGGCCAATCGGCGCTTTGACAACCCTTCCCGCCTGTCCCACCGTCCCGACTCAATGCAACACCTGCACGCCTACTGGCGCATGGAGTATATCGAGACGCCGCGGCTGCCCGACACCGGCGACATCTTCACGGCGTTGCCCGCACTCGGCGACGACGCGCAGGCACTCATCGTCCATCGCAGCGCACTGAGTTACCTCGTGCTGAACCGCTTTCCCTACAACGCCGGCCACCTGCTCGCCGTCCCGTTCCGCGCCGCCACCGATCTCACCGAGCTCACCGCCGCCGAGCGCACTGACCTGATGGACGAAATCGTTTTCGCCAAGGAACTCCTCCAGGCCGCGCTCAATCCGCAGGCGTTCAACATCGGCTTCAATCTCGGTTCCGCCTCCGGCGGCAGCATCCCGCACCTCCACGCGCACATCGTGCCGCGCTGGTCCGGCGACACGAACTTCATGCCCGTGATCGGCGAGACGCGCGTCCTCCCGCAATCCCTCGAAGCCATGTATCGCCGCCTCACCGACACGCTCCCGAAAATCCCCGCCCGCGTGTAGCTCCGCCACTCCCCTTCTTCCGTCCTCAGTCCTCAGTCCTCCGTCTTCCGCTCTTCCGTCCAGTGCCCGCCTCGAAAACCGTCCAGTTCCCCAACGCCCGCCACCTCGCGCAGCTCTACTGCAACGACGAGAAGAACCTCACGCTGGCCGAACAGAAACTCAGTGTCCGCTTCGTCACCCGCGACGACTGGCTGAAAATCGACGGCCCCGAAGCCGCCGTCGCGCGCGCCGACGAGTTCTTCGCCCGCCTCAACGAAGGCCGCACCCAAGGCATGGCGATGCGCTCCGCCGATTTTCGCCGCCTGCTCGAGACCTTCGTCGCCGACGGCGGCCCCGAGCGCCTGCGCGCCCTCTTCTCCGAGCCGCTCCAAATCGGCACCGCGAAGAAAACCATCGTTCCGAAAACGATCGGTCAAAAACTCTACCTCCAGGCCATCCAGAAAAACCCCGTCGTCTTCGGCATCGGCCCCGCCGGCACCGGCAAGACCTACCTCGCCATGGCCGCCGCGATCACCGCCCTGATGAAGAACCAGGTGCAACGCGTCGTCCTCACCCGCCCCGCCGTCGAGGCCGGCGAGACCCTCGGCTTCCTCCCCGGCGACCTCCGCGAAAAAATCCTCCCTTACCTGCGCCCGCTCTACGACGCGATGCACGACCTCCTCTCGCCCGAGGACGCCACGACGCTCGCCGAAAAGGGCATCATCGAAATCGCCCCGCTCGCCTACATGCGCGGCCGCACGCTCGCGAACTCCTTCATCATCCTCGACGAGGCGCAGAACACCACACCCGAGCAGATGATGATGTTCCTCACCCGCCTCGGCGACGAATCGCGCATGGTCATCACCGGCGACGTCACCCAAATCGACCTCCCGCGCACGAAGCCCTCCGGCCTCCTTCAGGCCCCGCGCATCCTCCGCAACATCCCCGGCATCGAGGTCCACCACTTCACCGCCACCGACGTCGTGCGCCACCCGCTCGTGCAGAAAATCATCGACGCCTACGAGCACGCCAAGACCTCCGGCGAGGACGCCCAACGCCCCGGCCACCCGACCGGACCGTAGTTTCTGCTCCGCCTTGTCATTGCGAGGTGCGCAGCGACGAAGCAATCCATCCGACCCTCCGTGCCTCCGCGTCCGATCGAAATCCAAAACCGCCATCCGCGACTCCGCGCCCCCGCCGCGCAAGTCCGCCGCGTGATCGCGTTGCTCGACGAACATTTCCGCGTCGTCCCCGCCGACCTGCCGACCTTCGCCCGCGCGCACCGCGCCAGGTTCTCCCGGGCCGCCCTCCGTTCTCGGTCCTCCGTCAACCGTCGTCAGCTCTCCGTCCCCTGTCCTCCGTCTTCAGTCCTCCGTCCACCATCCTCCGCCCTTCCGCCCGGCGAGCTCTCCCTCGTCTTCCTTACCGACCCCGCGCTGGCGCAACTCCACGAGGACTTCATGGACGACCCGACGACGACCGACGTGATCACCTTCGAAGGCGACGCGGCGGCCGGACTCGCCGGCGAGATCTGCGTCTCCGCCGACACTGCCCGCGCCTACGCCCGCGAGCACGGCCACGACTTCGCCACGGAACTCACGCTCTACCTCGTGCACGGCTGGCTGCACCTCGTCGGCTTCGACGACCTCCAGCCCGCGAAAAAGCGCCGCATGCGCGCCGCCGAGGCCCGCGCGCTGAAGCTGCTCATCGCCCACCGCGCCATCCCCGCCTTCCGCCTGCGCTGAAGCCGCCCAAGGTGGTCGCCGCCGTCCCGGCGGCGACATCCCACGCCTCCGTTCTGCGATCTTCGCACGTCGCCGACATCGTCCCGGGTCACCGCGCGCTCCAGACCACGCTGATTTGCCTTTGCGTCCGGGGCGCATTGCGTGCCCAAATCCGCGCCGTCCATGGCAGAAACCCGCCTCACCTCGCTTCGCAACGCCTTCCTCACCGGCCTCGTGCTGGTGGCGCCGTTCGTCGTGACGATCTGGGCGTTGCGCCTGATCATTAGTTTCGTCGGCGGCTCGATCACCCCGCTGTTCCAGCCCTACCTGCCCGACGCGCTGAGCCACCTGCCCGCGATCGTCTGGGACATCGCGACGACTGTCATCGTCCTCTCCCTCATCGCCGCGCTCGGCTACCTCTCACGCCTCCTGCTCGGTCAATGGGTCGGCGCGATGACTGAGCGATTCATCCAAGGCATCCCGGGCGTCGGCAGCTTCTACAACAGCGTTAAACAATTCATCGACACCTTCGGCACCAAGGACCGTGCGCAATTCAACAAGGTGGTCCTGGTGCAATTCCCGCGCCCCGGCGCGTGGACCATCGGCTTCGTCACCAACACCGCCCGTGGCGAACCGCATCAGCATCTCGCCGGCGACCACTGGGCCGTCTTCGTGCCCACCTGCCCGAGCCCGGTGAACGGCTTCTTCATGTTTCTCCCCTCGGCCGAAGTCGTCGAACTCGAGATGAGCGTCTCCGACGCCATGAAGACCGTCATCTCCTGCGGCGCCGTGCTCCCGCACTGGAACGACCCCGCTGCCGCCAAGGCCGCCCTCAAAACCTGGGCCGCCGGCACCTGAGTCCGGAACCCGCGTCAGCCTTCGCCGGCGCCGTCCTCCGTCCCCATGCCCGGCCAACAGCTCACGAGCGTCGCCTTCATCCTCGGTCGCCAGGCGTCCGGCTCCGACACTTTCGAGCAACTCACCGCCTTCAGCGAAGAACACGGCATGCTGCTCTGCCTGCGCCGCGTCTCCACGAAAGCCGCCACGAGCACGCCGCCCCTCGATCTTTTCGACGAAGCCGAACTCGCCCTCGACTCATCCTCGCAAGGCCGCACCTGGTTCATCAAGGAACACCGCCATCTCCGCCGCTTTCCGGGCATCGGCCGTAGCTACGACGCCCTCCGCGCCGCCGCCGCCCTCGCCACGCTGATCACCCGCAACCCCGTCGCGGACGAGTCCCGCGCGCCGATCGTCGCGTTGCTCCGCCAAAGCCTCAGCTCGCTCGAAACCGGCGCGCGCCCCGATTTGGTCTGGCTGAAATCGCTCTTCGTCTTCCTCCGCGACGAAGGCTACCCGGTGAAACAACAGTGGTGGCAACAACTCGGCTCCGTCGAGCGCGAGGCCGCCGCCCAGATTCTCAACCAGCCCATCGCCGGCCAGAATCCCGAGGCCGCCACCGTCGCGCAACTCACCCAGCGCCTCGAAGCCTGGGTCGCCGGCGACACCGAGATTCGCCTGCGCTGAACGGCGCGACGCCGGTGTTGACGCTTTGTCAGAGTCGTTGCACGGTGCGCCCATGAAAAAACGGACCAACTCCACGCGGCGTCCGTCGCCTGATCGCGAAAAACGCCGGCAGGAAATCCTCCGCGCGGCCACCCAGCTGTTCGCCGAGCGCGGCATGGAAAACGTCACCTTCGGCGACATCGCCCGCTCCGCGCGGTTGAGCCGGCCGCTCGTGTATTTCTATTTTCCGGACCTCGAGACGCTCTTCCTCGAAGCGGTCGTCGTCGCCACCAGCAAGCTCCAGCAGCGCTTCCTCCACTCCCTCCGGCCGAGCCTAAACGGCCTCGACCAGCTCATGGCGCTCGGCGCCGCCTACGTGCAATTCGCGCGCGACGAGCCGGCGCTCTTCCAGCTCCTGGCGCACCGCGAAACCAAATCCAATTCCGCGGAAAAATCCGCGCATCCGCTCGAGACCGAGTGCCACACGCGCTTCAGCGGCATCATGGACGTCCTCGGCGCCACCTTGCGCCAGGGCATCGCCGACCGCTCGATCCGCCCCGACGTCGGCGACCCGGCGCAGGTCGCCGTGTGCCTGTGGGGCCTGACGCACGGCCTGATTCAAATCAGCACCACGCAGCTGCCCACCATCGAGAGCAAGCTCGGCGCCGCCGCCGCAGCCGGCCTGCCCGACTTCGGCATGGACCTTCTCCGCCGCAGCCTCGCGGCGCGCACACGCCGTTCTTGACAACCTGTCAGCGCTGACAAACTGTCAGCGCCCATGTTTCGGCCGCCTGCTTCCTTCGCTCTGCTTCTGCTCGCTCCGCTCGCCTTTGGCGCAAGCGAGACCCCGCCCTGGCCCGCGCCGCCACCCGCCGTCGACGCGCTCGTCGCCGAGGCGTTTCACTCCAATCTCGCTCTTGTCGGCGAGTCGCTCGAGGTCGAGCGCGCGGCCGCCCGCCTCGCGGAGGCCCGCAGCCAGTTTCTCCCACGCGTCGATCTGCTCGCCCGCTACAGCGCCGCCGACGGCGGCCGGACCATCGACTTCCCCGTCGGCGATCTGCTCAACGGCGCCTACGGCACGCTCAACCAGTTCCTCGCCACGCAGGGCCAGCCCGCGCGCTTTCCGACGGTCTCCAACCAGTCCATCCCGCTCCTCCGTAGCCGCGAGCAGGAAACCAAGCTGCGCCTCACCCAGCCGCTCTACGCGCCGGAAATCACGCGCAGCAATGCCGCCGCCCGCGCCGGACTCGCCGCCCGGGAAGCCCAGCTCGCCGCCTATCGCCGTCACCTTCGCGCCGCGGTCATCGAAGCCTTCTTCCGCCACGAGCAGGCCGCCGCCGCCGTCGCCACCTACCGCTCCGCGCTCGAGCTCGTCACCGAGTCGCTGCGCGTCAACCGCGTCCTCGTCGCCAACGACAAAACCACCGACGATGCCGTCCTCCGCGCCACTGCCGAACTGGCGACGGTGCAACAGCAGCTGGCCGACGCGGAGAAAGACTGCGCCCTCGCCCGCAGCTATGTGAATTTCCTCCTCAACCGCCCGCTCCCCACCCTCATCGCGCCGCTCGACGAAGCCGAAGCCGAGCGCTACACCGCCGAGCTCGCACGCGCCGCGGTGCCGGCCCTCGACGCGCAATCCCGCGAGGAGATCGCCGCGCTCTCCTCCGCCCGCACCGCCGCGCGCGCCACGACCGAGGCCGCCCAATCCCGCCAGCGCCCCTCGCTCGGCCTCGCGGTCGAAACCGGCATCCAAGGCGAGTCCTACCGCACCGGCGCCGGCAGCAACTACACCATCGGCTCGGTCGTGCTCGAGTGGAACCTGTTCGACGGCTCCGAACGCCGCCATCGCGTCGCGCAGGCGCGCATCGACGAGCGTCAGGCCGACCGCGCCCTGCGGGAAACCCGCCAGCAGCTCGACCTCCAGCTCCAGCAGGCGCGGGACGAGTTTTCGACCGCCCGCCTCGCGCTCGCATCCGCCGTCGCGCGTCGCGATGCCGCCCGCGCCACCTACCACCTCGTGGCTCGCCGCGAGGCCGAAGGCATCGCCAACCAACTCACCGTGCTCGACGCCCGCCACACACTGACGGCCGCCGAACTCAATTTCTCCATCACCCGCGCCCGCCTCGCCATCGCCGCCGCGCAACTCGACCGCGCCTCGGCGCTCACTCCCCTCCCCTGATCCCGCAACTCTCATGTCGCCGCGTCCCTCCCTCCTCCTCGCCCTCGCCTCCCTCGCCAGCCTCGTCGGCTGCGATCGCGCGCCCGCCCCGACTTCCACCGCGTTGCCTCCTCTCGTCATCGAGGCCGCGCCCGCGCAACTCACCACCGACGCGATTCCCGTCGAAGGCACCGCGCTCGTCAGTCGTCGCGCGGAGTCCACGCTCTCGTTCAAGACCGGTGGACTCATCGCCACGATCCCCGTCCGCGCCGGCGACACCGTGCGCGCGGGCCAGACGCTCGCCACGCTCCGCCTCGATGAGATCGACGCGCTCGTCGCCCAAGCCCGCACCGCCGAGGAGAAATCCCGCCGCGACCTCACCCGCGTCCAGGCCCTGCAAGCCGAACGCGTCGCGACCCTCGAGAACCTCCAGGACGCCCGCAGCGCGCTCGACGCCGCGTCCGCCGCGTTGCGCGCCGCCGAGTTCAACCGCGCGCACTCCGTCATCGTCGCTCCGACCGACGGTCGCATCCTTCGCCGTCTCTCCGAGCCGGACGAACTCGCCGCGCCGGGCCGCCCGATTCTCGTCTTCGCGGGCGACACCGCTGGATGGATCGCGCGCCTCGGTGTGACGGAGCGCGAAATCGTGCGCCTCCACCTCGGCGATCGCGCCGAGATTTCCTGGCAAGGCGCCGCGCCCGTGCCGGCGACCGTCGCGCAAATCGCCGAGTCCACCGATCCCGCCACGCGCACGGTCGAGGTCGAGCTGGCGCTCGACGCCGCCGCGCCCGTCGGCGCGCGCAGCGGTTTCATCGTCGACGCGCGCATCTTTCCGCAACCGCTGCCCGCGCCGCGCACGACTGTGCCGCTCGCCGCGCTGGTCGAGGGAAGCGAGCACCGCGCGCACGTCTTCGTCGTCGCGGCCGACCAGAAGACTGTCCATCGCGTGCCAGTCGAGGTTGAGGCGTTGCGCGGCGACCGCGCTTACCTCCGGACCGCGCTCCCCGCCGGCAGCCGGGTGGCGACCACCGGCGCCGAGTTTCTCTCCGACGGACGCGCCGTGACCCTGGCCGGCGCCAAGCCCTAACCCCGCCGCCACACCGCGCCATGAAACTGACGGACTTTTCCGTTCGGAACTACCAGTTCACGATCATCGTGTTTCTGCTCCTCGTCGCCATCGGCGGCGTCGCGCTCCAGACCATTCCGCGCACCGAGGACCCGCAACTCTCGTTCCCGGGCTATCACCTCGTGATCGTGAGCCCGGGTGCCAATCCCACAGACCTCGAGCGGCTCGTCGCCCGCCCGCTGGAGGACGCGATCAAGGAACTCGACGACCTCACTAAACTCCAAAGCACCGTCCGCGACAGCGTCGTCTACATCGAGGTGGAGTTCAAATACGGCATCGATATCGATCGTAAATACGACGACCTGCTCCGGCAGGTTAACCAGGTGCGCCCGACGCTGCCGGCGGGCATCACCGATTTCGAAGTGAAGAAGGAGCAGACGAACCACGTCGCGATCCTGCAAGTCGCGCTCGTCTCCTCCGAAGCCAGCTACGCACGCCTCCAGGATCTCGCCGAGACGCTCCGCAAGCGCCTCGAGCTCTCGCCCGGCGTCGGCAAGGTCGAGAAGTGGGCCTATCCGGAGAAGCAAATCCGCGTCTCGCTCGACCTCGAAAAGATCGCGCAGCTGCAGCTCTCCATCTCGCGCATCACCGAGGCGATTGGCGCCGCCAACGTGAACATCCCGGGCGGCACCGTCGAGACCGGCGGCCGCCGTTTCACCGTGAAAACCAGCGGCAGCTACGCCTCGCTCGAGGACATCGGCGACACACCGGTCGCCGGCAGCGGCACCGCCGTCGTGCGCCTCCGCGACATCGCCGCGATCAGCTGGGACTACGAAGACCACGAGCACATCGGCCGCTTCAAGGGCGAGCGCGCCGTCTTCATCACCGTGCAGGCGCAAAAGGGACAGAACACCTTCGACGTCACCGCCGGCATGAAGCCCGTCCTCGCCGCGTTCCGCGCCACTCTGCCCGGCGACGTGCGCCTCGAGGAGGGCTTCGAGCAGGCCCAGAACATCGAGCGGCGCCTCGGCCGCCTGCGGACGGACCTGCTGGTGGCGATCGGACTGGTCGCGCTCACCGTCGCGCCGCTCGGTTTCCGGGCCGCGCTGATCGTGATGATCTCGATTCCATTGTCGCTCGCGATGGGCGTCGCCGCGCTGCAATGGTTCGGCCACACGCTCAACCAGCTCTCGATCGTCGGCTTCGTCATCGCGCTCGGCCTGCTCGTCGACGACTCGATCGTCGTCGTCGAGAACATCGCGCGCTTCCGCCGCGCCGGCTACGCGCCGCAGGAAGCCGCCATCCAAGCCACCAACCAGATCGCCGTCGCCGTCCTCGGCACCACCGCGACGTTGTTGTTCGCGTTCCTGCCGTTGCTTCTGCTCCCGGGCGGACCGGGGCTGTTTATCCGCGCGCTGCCGCTCGCCGTCGAAGTCACCGTGCTCGCCTCGCTCGGCGTCGCGCTGACCATCGTGCCGTTCCTCGCCAGCCGTTTCCTCGCCGCCCATGAAGAGGCGGAAGGCAACTGGCTGCTGCGCGCTCTGCAACGCGTCATCCACGTCACCTACCGGCCGGTGCTGCACTGGGCGATGCAACATCGCATGGCCACGCTCGCCGGCGTCGCCGTGCTCTTCGCGGCCTCGCTCGCGCTGGTGCCCGTAATCGGCTTCAGCCTCTTCCCGAAATCCGGCACGCCGCAGTTCATCATCAATCTCGAGGCCCCCGAGGGCGCCGGCCTCGCCGCGACCGACCGCATCGCGCATCAGGTCGAGGACGCCCTGCGCGCCACGCCGGAGATCGACTGGTGGTTCACCAACGTCGGACACGGCAACCCGTTCATCTACTACAACTCTTCCCCCGCACAGCAGAAGGCCAACCTCGGCGAAGTCTACGCGCAGGTGAAACCCGAGTTCGCCAGCGACCAGCGCACGCCCGCCATCCTCGCCGGCTTGCGCCGGAAACTCGCGGGCATCGCCGGCGCGCAGATCCTCGTGCGCGAATTCGAACAAGGGCCGCCGATCGAGGCGCCGATCGCCGTGCGCATCTTCGGCGACGATCTCGACCGCCTCGCCACGCTCGCCGGCGACGTCGAAACCGTCCTGCGCCGCACGCCGGGCACCGAGAACATCGGCAATCCAGTGCGCACGCGCCGCACGGATCTTCACGTGCGCATCGACCGCTCGGCCGCCGCACTCCTCGGCGTGCCCGACGCCGAGATCGACCGCGCGGTTCGTCTCGCGCTGGCCGGACTCGACGTCGCCCGCTTCCGCGACGACGACGGCGACGAATACAACATCCAGCTCGCCCTCCCGCGCGGCGAGCACGCCGATCTCTCGCGCTGGCCCAAGATCCAAGTGCAGACCGCCAGCGGCGCATTCGTGCCGCTCGCGCAGGTTGCCACGCTCGAATTCGACTCCGCGCCCGCCGTCATTCTCCGTTACCTGCGCGAGCGCTGCGTCATCGTCACCGCCTACGTGCGCGACGGCTACAACGTCGGCAAAACCACCGAACTCGTCGCCGCCGAACTGGCGAAGCGCGACTGGCCGGCCGGTTATCGCTTCGAGTTCGGCGGCGAAGTCGCAAGCCGCAAGGAGAGCTTCGGCGGCCTTGGCTCCGCGATCCTCATCGCGGTTTTTGGCATCCTCGCGATCCTCGTCCTCGAATTCCGCAGCTTCCGCGGCACCTTCATCGTCGCGTCGATCATTCCCCTCGGGGTCATCGGCGGCATCGTCGCGCTGTGGCTCACGGGATATTCGCTCTCGTTCACCGCCACCGTCGGCTTCGTCGCGCTCATCGGCATCGAGATCAAGAACTCGATCCTCCTCGTCGACTTCACCAACCAGCTCCGCGCCCAAGGCGTGCCGCTCCGCGAGGCCATCGAGCAAGCCGGCGAAGTGCGCTTCCTTCCCGTCGTGCTGACCACGCTCACCGCCCTCGGCGCGCTCGTGCCGCTCGCCGTCCAAGGCGCCGGCCTCTACTCGCCTCTCGCCATCGTCATCATCGGCGGACTCCTGAGCTCGCTCCTCCTCTCGCGCGTCGTCACGCCCGTGCTCTACAGCCTCATGCCCCCGCCCGGACCGGAAACAGAAACCGTTCCCGCGACGCCGTCCCCGAAACCTGCGCTGTAACCCACGCCCAAAGCGCGTCGGTCTCGCCGCGCTCGCCGCAAGGTAGCCCGCGCTCTCCAAGCGCGGGCCAGCGCGGTCGCCGAGCGCCCCGCCGCCCGCCCGCACTCCTCGCTTGCGCCCTGCGGTGAAGCGGAGAATTCATCTCGGTTCCCGATGCAATTCTCCCTCGCCACCCGGACCGCCAGCCTGAGCGTGGGCGAATTCTCGGACTTCGCCCTCGGCCCGCGCGAAGCCGGCAGCGGTGGCTCCGCCGGCCTCTGGCGCGCGCAACTCGGCCAGCACTGGCACAACGAGCTCCGCGTCCAAACGGAACGCGCCCACACCCGCGATGGCGCGCTCGCGCCCGATGTCGCGTTCGAGGTTTCCATCGAAGGCCGCCTCGCCCACCGCGGCTGGACGCTCACGCTCGGCGGCCGCATCGACCAGCTCGTCGGCTCGACACTGCGCGAGATCAAGACCGTCACGCGTCCGCTCCCCGCCGACGAAGCCGAGCTGCGCGCCGACTACGGCCCCTATTTTCTCCAGCTCGCCACCTACGTCGTCCTCGCGCGGACCAAGGCTCTCAACTCTCAGCTCTCAACTCTCAACTCCTCGGCCCTCCGCGCCGAACTCATCTTCGTCGAAGCCGGCTCCGGCCTCTCGCAAACGCTCACGCTCACCGCCTTCGACGAGGCGCTCGTCACGCACCAGCTCGATGCCGTGGTCGAGTTTCTCGAGCTGCAAAGCCGCGCCGCCGAGCGCCGCCACCGGCTGAACTTCCGTTCGCCGTTCCCCTCGCTCCGCCCCGGGCAGGAAACGATCCACGCCGACCTCGCCGCCGGCTTCGCCCGCGCACCCGTCGTCCTGCTCGAAGCCCCCACCGGCTACGGCAAGACCGGCTGCGCGCTCGAGTTCGCCCTCGGCGAGCTCCGCGCCGCGCGCTACGACCGCCTGATCTGGCTCACCGGCAAATCCACCGGCCAGCTCCAAGTCGTCGAAACCCTCCGCCGGATGACCGCCCCGCCGCCGAGTAACCTAATAGGTTACTCCGCTGGAGAGTCGCACGCCAACTCGGGTAACCCAATAGGTTACCCGGCACGCGAGCCGCTCGCCTTCTGGCAGGTGCGGAACAAGGGCGAGCATTGCGTGAACGTCGAGTTCCACTGCGTGCGCGACAACTGCGGCTACCTCGCCGGCGCCGAGGAGCGCTGGCCGGCGAGCGGCCTCTCCCGCTTCTACCGCGACCCGATGCAAGCGCGCGATCTCGACACTCTGCGCGCCGCCGGACGCGAGGCGTTGATCTGCCCCTACGAGATCACGCGCACCGCGCTCGCGTTCAACGACGTCTGGATCGGCGACTACAACTACGTCTTCGCGCCCGACAACCGCGGCCTCTTCTTCGAGCAGCCGGGCTTCGATGCCGCGCGCACGTTGCTCATCGTCGACGAAGCGCACAACCTGCCCTCGCGCGTCGCCGACGCCTACTCGCATGCCGCCCACGACGGCGACGTGCGCGCGCTCCTCGCCGAACTCGATCACCAACGCGCGCCGACTCCGCTCATCCTCGCCGTCGAAACCTGGGCCCGCACACTCGCCAGCGTTTCGCCCTGCGAAATCCTCGACGGCGCGCTCGAGGCCGATGTGCGCGACGCGCTCGACCGCCTCGCCGAACTCGTCACCACGCTCCCGCTCGACTACGCCGCGCTTGGCCCGCACCACAGCGAGACGCTCTGGCAATTCGCCAAGCTGAACGACTTCCTGCACGACACCCGCCTGCGCCGCCTGCTCTGGTCCCGCCGCGAGGGCGAGCTGGAGTTCACGTGCGTCGACGCCACCGAGGCCATCGGCGAATCGCTCGCGGCTTTCGGCGGCGCGCTCCTGATGTCGGCGACGCTCGCGCCGTTCGATCAATTCGCCGCATCGTGCGGTGTTCCCGCCTTCGCCACGCTGCGGGCGCCCGCGCCGTGGCGCCACGGTGCCTACGACGTCGCGGTCGACCTGCGAGTGTCCACGACGCTGCGCGAGCGCACCGCGAACTACCCAGCCACCGCTGCCACGATCGAGCAGCTCTTCGGCACCGCCGGCCGCGCGGTGGTGGTGTTTTTCCCGTCCTACGCCTACGCCGAGGCCATCCAACGCACACTCGCGCAAATCGGCTCCGTCGTGCGCGTGTCCCTGCAACCCAAGCTCCCCGACCTCGCCGCGCAAGCCGCCTGGGTGGAGGAAAACCTCGCGCTCTCCGACGCGCTGTTCCTCGTGCTCGGCAGCAGTTTTGCGGAGAGCATCGACCTGCTCGGAGGGCGCGTGTCGCACGCCATGGTCGTCGGTCCGGCGTTGCCCGAGGTAAACGCTGTGCAACGCGCGCGCCTCGACGCCTTCAGCGCGCTCGGCCGCGACGCCGCGTTCCGCCGCGTCTACCAGATTCCCGGCCTGCAAAAAGTAAACCAGGCCCTCGGCCGCCTCGTGCGCGGTCCCGGCCATCACGCGAAAATTCTCCTGCACTGTCGCCGCTTCGCCGAACCGAGCTACGCCGGCCTGCTCGACCCCGAGTGCCAGCAGTATCGCGAGGTCGTGACGACGGCCGATCTCGGTGCCTGGCTGGACGGAACCTGAAATCACTGGCCGGGCATCGGAAGCGTCAGCCCGCACTGGCGTTGCGCACGAATCGTTCGAGCATAATACGCGACGGCAAGCGTCGGAGTCTCGTCTGCACCCGGCGCGAGTTCCCACGCGTCACCGCGTCGCACCCGGGGCCGGTCGAATAAAACGTTCTCCCACGAAAACGGCGCAAGCACGACAAACCACAGGCCGCGCGCGGTTCTTGGATTGTTTTGAACCGACACCACGCCTGTCGAGCGTTGGAACACCGCATTGAGCCAGCTCTCGTTGAACGCGTCGTAGCGCACGATCGAATATACGTCCCGGGTCGTTTGCGTTTTCTCTTTTCGATCCCTGGCATCCGAGACCACCCGAACTCGTGCGCCACCGCCGACCGCTTCTGCTCCGGCGACGAGCGGCGCTTGCAACTGCGGCACCGGACGACGGAAATCCAACCGCACGTCCGCTTTGCATTCGGGCCTTTGCCAGGAGAAGCGGTCCGCCAGCTCCACCGGCACAAACAAATCTCCGGTCAACTCGACGATATCCCCGCGGTCGACCTGCGGCATGTTCCGATCTTTCGCGCGCGCCGCCTTGGCGTCGGCAATCTTCTTTTCCCGAAACGCCTTCGTTTCCTCGTCCGTCAAACGAATGTCGGGCCCGACGCCGAGCATACTGCGCGCAACCCACACGCTTTCGGCCGCGCGGAGTCCGGGATTTTGGATCACCTTTCGACCATCCGGCCAAATCAGCGAAATTCTTGCGCGCCCACCGGCGAGGCGCAGCCACTCCGGAACATTGCGCACCTCGAGCCTCAACTGAAATCGCGCGTAGCCGGGAGCCAACTGGAATTTGTCCGCCGTCGTGGAGCGAGTCAGCGAAACCCACCGCACCTCGACCGCCTCGACTCCCGCGTCGCTCATAGTCTCTCCCCGCCAACTCTGCGTGAACGCCCATGGCCAGGCCCGACCGGCCCAGATGCCGAGGACAATTCCCGCCGCCGCCAGAGTGGTGCTCAACACCGTTCGCCGCGCCCGGTATTGGCACCAAACCGCACCGAGCACGCCTGCGGCGATCAAGACTGCCGCCGCGATTTCGCGCGCCAGTGAAACATCGCTGTCCACCACTGGAGCGGCGAGATATCGACCGGCCGAAAACAAACCCGCCACGAGCAACAGCAGCAGAGCCGTCAGCAGCAGAAGCAGCAAGCGACTCGATTTGCCGGTAAGTGCCGCCGTGAACAGCGCGGCCAGCGCAGCGAGGCCATACAAGAACACAACCGACATCGCGCCCGCCCACAGCGCCCATCCTCCACCTCCGCAAGACAACCACCACGGCATCCACACCAGCACCGGAACCACCACGAAGAACAGCCCGAGACCGATTCCCTTTGCGGCCAGCAGCCGCAACCCGGAGATCGGGCGCGTCGCCCAGAACATGCGCGCCCCCACCAACTCATCTTCGAGCGCGAAACTAGCCGCCAACAGAAATCCGGCCACCGCGGCAATCGCGGTGGTGAGTCCGTAGGCGAGTTGCAACTGCTCGACGCGCTCGGCCTCACTCGAGGCGAGTGCTTGGATGCAGATCACGATCTTTGCCACCAACAATCCCACCCACAGCAGATACGGTATCCAGTGCCGGCGGATATCTTTGCCGACGATGTGCCAGACGAGTTTCATGGGCGGAACGGGGCGTCAGCTCGATTGCCAGTTGGCGATCAACGCGGCGCCGGCGACGCCGACACCGAGGAGCACGCGCGACAGTCGCTCCTGTCGCCGGAAGTATTGGTTCGCGATCACCAGCGCGGCCAGGGCCACGCAAAACACATCCGAAGCCACGCCGCGCGCGGGCTTGAAGTTCATCCCGAGCTGCGTGTTTCCGCCGCCGCTGAAGAAGCTCACGCCGTTCTTCAGGATCACATACGCAAAGAGGCACGCGATGGCCACGATCACGAAGCGCCCCTGGTCCTTCGTGCACGCGCCGATGGCGGCGCTCATCGCGGCGATCGTCAGCCACAGGAAGAGAGTCGAGTTGACCGTCTCGAAATTCATCGGCGCCGCGCCGCGAAACAGGAAGAGCGACACCGCCGCCGGCACGAGCACGAACGTGAACCCGATGAGCGAGAGCTTCACCGTGAGCAGCCGCCCCGGGCTCACCGGCCGGGTGCGCCAGAAGACGTTGGATTCGGTCGGGTGATCCTGCTGCATCGCCTTCGCGGCGAGCACGCCCGAGAGGAGAATCACGAGGAGCGAGCCGACCGCGTAGACGAAGAGAGCCCCGACTCCTTGGTCCCTCGGCGAGGGACGCCCGGCGAAAATCAGGCAACCACCCGCGAAGGCCCAAACAACCAGCCCCCAGCCGAGTTGGCGCACTTCGTGGCGAATTTGATGGAGGAAAAGGTTCATGCTGCCGCTCCTTTCCCGGCGCGCCGGCCGTGGCGCGCGAGGGCAATGAAGATTTCCTTCAACGTCATCGGGTGCGCCGTGACGCTGCCCGTCGGGAAGCGTTCACGGCAGGCGCGCTCGGTCGCGGCGGCTTCGAACGCGCTGTCCACGAATTGGACGCGCGGCCCGCGCTGCTCGAAATCCCACCACGAGGGCAAGGGAGCCGCGCCGGACGGAGTCGCGCCGTCGAGGGTCACCTCCACGCGGCGGAATCGCTGCGCGAGCGCTTCAGTGGACTCCTGCAAAATCAACCGGCCGCCGTCGATCACCGCCGTGCGATCGACGAGTCGCTCCACGTCGTCGATGTCATGCGAGGAGACGAGGACCGTCCATTCGCCGAGGCGCGCCGCCTCGATGAGACCGGTGACGAAGTCGTGCCGCGCCAGCGGATCGAGGCCGGTGAACGGCTCATCGAGCACCAGCAGCCGCGGCCGATACGCCAGCGACGAGAGCAGCACGGCCTTCATCAGCATGCCGCGCGAGAGGTGCGCGAGCTTGCGGTCCGGCGGCAGATCGAAGTCCGCGAGCAACTGCTTTTCGAGCGTCGCGTCCCACGTCGGATAAAACGGCCGGCAGTAGTCGAGCAACTGGCGCACCGTCATCCACAGCGGCTGCTGCTGGTTTTCCGAGACGTAGCCGATCTGCTGGAACTCGCGTTCGCCGAGCTGGCGCGAGTCGACCCCGAGCACGCGCGCGCTGCCCGACGTGGGTGCCAGCAGGTTCATGAGCATCTTCAGCGTCGTGGTCTTGCCCGCGCCGTTCGGGCCGAGGAGCGCGCACACGCTGCCCTCGGGCACGGCCAACGAAATTTCGTGGACGGCCTCGGTGCGCCAGTAGCGGCGCGTCAGTCGGTCGGTTTCGATCAGGTTCATAGGGAGATCATCTGCGGCCCAATTTCTTCCAGTGCGCGGCGAGGCCGCCCTGCACTTCGTCGAGCGTCAGGCCGAGTTTCTTCGCCTCCACGACGACGCGCTCGAGTTCGTCGCCGAGCAGCTCCGCCTTCGCCACGCGATCCGTCGCGCCGCGCTCGGCCACGACGCTGCCAACGGCCGGCGTCGTCACCAGCACGCCCTCGGTCACGAGCGTCGCGATGATCTTGTGCGCGGTGTTCGGGTTGATGCGCAATTCCGTGCTCAGCACGCGCACCGACGGAAACGGCTCACCGGGCTTCAGCTGGCCGGCGACGACCGCCTTCTTCACGGCGAACAGCACCTGCTCCGTGATGGGCAGGCCAGGCTTCAGTTCGACCGGGAAGGACAGCATGGGCAACCTTGGTCAGTTCCGCTCTTCCAGCATCTTTCGGATCGCCCGCAACTCGTCGTGGCACTTCTTCGCCCACGCTTGGGCGGAGTAGGCGCAGATCAGGAGGCCCAGCAGGGCGACTGAAGCGAAGGTGGTCGTTGCCATGCCGTCCTAGTTGCGCTAGGACAGATAGGACGGCAAGCAGAATTTAAATACCGCTCTTTTGCCGCACTGCGGCGCGTTCAACCGGCCTCGGCTTCGCCCAGCAGGTTGGCGAAGATCATCTTGCCGCCGCTGGTCGGCAGCACGCCGGTGATCTCGGCCGTGACGCGCTTGCCGAGGTAGGCGCGTCCATTGTTCACGACGATCATCGAGCCGTCGCTCAGGTAACCGACCGCCTGGCCCTCGTCCTTGCCGGCCTTGCTGAGTTCGACCTCGACGCTTTCGCCGATGACGATTTCCGGGCGCAGCGCCTTGTCGAGCGCGTGGAGGTTCAGCCACGGCACGCCGTGGAACTGCGCCATCTTCGCGAGATTGTAGTCCGTCGTGAGCAGTTTCGCGCGCATCGACTGCGCGAGGAACACCAGCTTGGCCTCCAAATCCTGCCGGCGCGTGACTTCGCTCTGGTGGATGCGGATGTCGAGGTGCTTGATGCGGCGCAGCTCGTTGAGGACCTCGAGGCCGCGTCGACCGCGGGCCTGTTTCACGGGATCGGGCGAGTCCGCGACGTGTTGCAGCTCCGTGAGCACGAACGACGGGATCACGAGCGCCGCGCCGAGGAACTGCGTCTCGCAAATCCGCGCGATGCGCCCGTCGATCAACGCGCTCGTGTCCACCACGACCAGCGGCACATCGACCTCGTGCGGCACGAAGCGCACGTAGGGAATCACGAGATTGAACTCATCCTTGCCGCGCAGCGCGACGACGGCGCCGAGGTAGCTGCAGATCACGAAGAGGGCGAGCTGGCTCAGGTAGATCATCTGCTCGTCCGCCCGCTTCAGCAGCGGCGAAGTGCCGAGCAGCCACGCAATCACGGCGCCGATCGCCAGTCCGAACGTGATCGCCGACAACCCGCGCAGGGAAAATCCCTTCAGCAGCACGTCGACGAGCACGACGAGCACGCCGATCAAGCCGCCGACGGTCACCGCCAGACCGCGATAACGGTCCCACTCGGGGATCGTGTAGCACAACAGCCACGACCCGAGCACGCACAGCACGAGAAAGCAGATCCGGATCGTGAACAGCGTCTTTTTCATCGCTCAATGCGCCGCCGACCGCCGGAGAAACCACAGCACGACGAACGGGATCACGAGGAACAAGATCATCACCCCGTAAAGGATCCATTGCGCCCGCTCGGCCTTTTTCTTCAACTCGGGGTCTTGCTCCTCCATGGCCGCAAGAAACCCCGCTCCTCCACGCATGACAACGCAATACTGGCTCGTGAAACAGGAACCCGAGGACTACTCGTGGGCCGACTTCGTCCGCGACGGCGCGACCGCCTGGACCGGCGTGCGCAACTACGCCGCTCGCAACCACCTCAAAGCCATGCGCGCCGGCGACGAGGTATTCTATTACCACAGCGGCGACGACAAATGCATCGTCGCCCTCGCGAAGGTGAAGCGCGCCGCGTTCCCCGATCCGACCGCAGATTCGCCCGACGAGGGCTGGGTCGCCGTCGAACTCGTCCCGGTTAAGCCGCTCCCCTCTCCCGTGACGCTCGCGCAGGTCAAAGCCGAGCCCTCGCTCAAGGACATCGCGCTTGTCCGCATCAGCCGCCTCTCCGTGCAACCGGTCAAACTCGCCGAGTTCGCCCGCATCCTGAAACTCGCCGGCGCCAAATAGCGCGACGCCAGCGCGAGAACTTCGCCCGCCCCGCGAAGCGCCCGACCGACGAACAATCACCCGTAGGCAGCGAGCTTGCTCGCGCCACAGCACCACGCCGCGCGACTTACTCGACCGCGTCGAGTCGCGCCAAGTCCACTTCGACCACCACGCGGAATCCCCGCGTGCGCGAGCGCTCCGCGCGCGCCGCCGAGGCGACGCCCTCCGCACCGCGCCACACGTTCGCCTCCGGCGTTTCGCGTCCGCCCGTCGAAGCGAGCCACTCCTCCAGCCCGCCGTTCACGTTCTGCGCGTCACTCCCGGCGTCACGCAACTCGTCCGCACTCGGCAACCGCACGCGCCAGCCGAGCAACCAGCCCAGCCGCCGGCAAAACTCCTCGGCCTCGACATACGTCACCGAATCCACCGGCAACGCGCGCCCCGGATTGCGGCTCGGATTGCTGCTCATCACCTTGGCAAAATCCGCCTGGAGCACTTCGGTCTTCAGCAGCGCACGCGCGCCGGTGAGCGGCACGAGCTGATCGAAAACGCGATCCTGCAGGAGCGCGATGTCCGCCGAGCGAACGTTCAGGTAAGCCAGGGTTGTCCGCACGGAATCGTCGGCCTGTCGCAGTTTCGGAAAACGCTTCGCGACGCCCTCGCTGATCTCCAATCCCTCGCGCACGCTCTGCTGCGCTTGGAAGACCTGCCGCTTGCGCAGGAACCGGCGGGCCGAGGCCTCAGCCGCCGCCGCCGCGCGCAACGGTTCGGTCGCCAACATGGTCTGGCGTGCGACCTCGATTTGTTCGAGCCGCTCCATCGAGAGAAACCGGCTTTTCGCAAACCGCTCGTTCAGCTGGCGCTGCGCGTCGGCCGCCGCGACGAGCTCCTTCACGGCGCGGTCGACGTCGCCCGCCGCACGAAACTCGTCGGCCCGGCGCATGGCCGCGCGCACCTCCGCGTCGAGACCGCTCGCCGTCAGCGCCGCAATTTCCGCGTCGAGACGCCCGATGGCCTGCAGATCGGAGAAACGGGTGCGCGGAAAATCGCGGTTCAATTGATCCTGCGTGTCGCGGGCCTCGCGGAACGCCGCCAGCGCGCGCTCCCATTCAGCCGCGCCCAGCGCCGCCTGCGCCTCCGCCGTCTTCGCGGCGACGGTCTTCACCAACGGCTCGGCCACCCGCTCCTCCAGTTCCCGCTGCAGCCGCAGTTCGCGATCGAAATTCGTGCCCTTGTCCACCGTCGACACCTTGCGTTGCAGCTTCAACGCCTCGTGGAGCAGCGCGACACCGCCTTCGCTGTCGCCTTGCGCGAGGAGCGCCCGCGCAGCCGCTTCCTTTTCCTCCGACGCCTTCTGCGTCAGGTCGGCGTGCATCGTCTCGATCTGCCGTTCGGTCCGGCGCAGTTCCTCGACTTCCGAGGCAAAACGCTCCGGACGCATCGCGGCGCGCCGGCGCTGCCAGCCCGCCAGCTTTTCCCAGCGACGCACCGCTTCCTCCGGCGAGAGTCCCGCTTCCTGCGTGGCACTCCGGGCTGAGGCGAGCTGTGCATCCACCGCCGCGATCGCGGCGAGTTCCTGCTCTTTCAGCCGAGCGGCTTCGTGCTGCTCGTTCCACAACCAGACGCCGCCGGCCGCGACCGACGCCGCCAAAGTCAGGCCAATCAGCCACGCGCGCCGCCGCCACCGCTGCGCCGCTGTCTCCTCCACGAACTCGGCCTCTTTTTCAAACCGCACGGAGCCAGCGCAGCGGGCTTTTCGCGTCATGGCAACGCCATTGGTCGGCGCGGGGCTCGACAAGCGTGTGTCACCTCGGTTTCGTGCCCGGGATGTTCACCCGGCTCGCGATTCTCGCTCCCGGCCTGCTTGGCGGCTCCGTCGCGCAGGCAGCGAAACATTTCGGCGCGGCCGCGCAGGTGACAATTTGGTCACGGCGACCCGAAACGCGCCTCGCCCTGCGCGGCCAGCCGTGGTGCGACGCCGTCGCCGACACGCCGGCCGACGCCGCCCGCGGCGCCGATCTCGTCGTCATCTGCTCGCCCGTCGACCAAATCGTTCCTCTCGCCCGCCAGATCGCCGACAGCCTCACGCCGCACGCGCTCATCACCGACGTCGGCAGCGTGAAGGGCGAGATTTGCCGCCACGCCACCGCCGCGCTCGCTGGGCGTGCAACGTTCGTCGGCTCGCATCCGATGGCGGGCTCGGAGAAGACCGGTTGGGAACACGCCCGCACCGACCTGTTCAAGGGACGCATCGTGTTCGTCACGCCGCTCCCGGAAACCGCGCCCGCCGCCGCCGATCGCATCGCGGCATTCTGGCAGGCGCTCGACGCGCAGGTCGCCACCGTCGCGCCCGACGCGCACGACGAGATCGTCGCGCACATCAGCCACCTGCCCCAAGTGCTCGCCTCCACGCTCTGCGCCTCGCTCGCGAAACGCGATCACGCCTGGCGCAATTTTTCCGGCGGCGGCCTGCGCGACACCACGCGCATCGCCGGCAGCGACCCGAAGCTCTGGAAAACCATTCTCGAGCAGAACCGCGACGAAGTCCTCCGCGCCCTGCGCGCCTACCAGGACGAGTTGCACGGCATGGAACGCGCGCTCGCCAACCGCGATTGGTTCGAGGTGCAGGCCATCCTCGAGCGTGGACGCGCCTACCGCGACCAGTTCCGCCCGATCCCATGAGCGCGCTGCCGCCGGAGTTGCCGATCCGTCCCTTCACGCGCCCGGTGCGCGGCAGCGCCACGCTGCCCGGCTCGAAGAGCATCACGAACCGCGCGCTGATTCTCGCCGCCCTTTCCCGTCGCACGGTCACGCTGCGCGGCGCGCTCTTCAGCCGCGACACGCGCATCATGATCGCCGCGCTCCGCGCGCTCGGCTTCGCGGTGGAATTCGACGAGGCGGCGCTGACGATCACGATCACCGGCCACGGCGGCCAGATCCCGAATCGCGAGGCGCGCATCGACGTCGGCAACGCCGGCACCGCCGCGCGTTTCCTCACCGCGTTCGTCTGCCTGCGCCCTGACGGCGTCTATCATTTCGACGGCGACGAAGCCATGCGCCGCCGGCCCATCGGCGCGCTCCTCGACGCGCTCGCGATGCAAGGCGCGCAAGCCGACTCGCGCGCGTTCCCCTTCACGCTGCGCACCGCCGGCCTGCCCGGCGGCACGGTCGAACTCGACGCCTCCGAAAGCAGCCAGATGCTCTCCGCGCTGTTGATGGTCGCGCCGCACGCGCGCACGCCGCTCCGGGTGCAACTGACCAGCGAGGCCGGCTCGAAGCCGTTCGTCGTGATGACCGAGGCGATGGTGAAACAGTTTTCGCCCGCGCCCGCCGTCTACGACATCGAGGGCGATGCGTCCGCCGCGAGCTACTTCCTCGCGCTCCCGCTCGTCACCGGCGGTGAACTCGCACTGCCCAACTACCACGGCTCGCTGCAGGGCGATTTCAAGTTCCGCGAAGTCCTCGCGTCCGTCGGCCTGCTTTCCGGCGCGGAGGCTGGTGCATTCACCTGCTCGGCCGCGCGCGGCGCACGCCACCTCGGGGTGACGCGCAACTTCCGCGAGTTTTCCGACACCTTCCTCACCCTCGCCGCCATCGCCCCGCTGCTCGACGGCCCGACGCTCATCAGCGGCATCGCCCACACGCGCAAACAGGAAACCGACCGCGTCGCCGGCATGGCGCGCGAGCTGCGCAAGCTCGGCCAGCACGTGATCGAGCAGGAAGATTCGCTCGAAATCCACCCGCGCCCGCTCGTGTCCGGCGTGCCGATCGAGACCTATCACGATCACCGTTTCGCGATGAGCTTCGGCATCCTCGGCTGCCACGACCTGCACGGCGACGGGCGCCCCTGGCTCACGATCAAGGACCCGGCCTGCTGCGCGAAGACCTTTCCCGCATTCTTTGACTTGCTGGCCCGCCTTCACGCTGGCTCACATTGAGGCGCGCATGGGCCTCCCGTTCATCATCGTCGCCATCGACGGCGGCGCCGCTTCCGGCAAATCCAGTTCGTCCCGCATCCTCGCGGAGCGTTTCAACCTGCTCCACGTCGACACCGGTTCGTTCTATCGCCACCTCACCAGCGAACTGCTCCGCCGCCGCGTGCCGCACACCGATCTGCCCGCGCTGCGCGCCGTGCTGCCCGAGCTGAAATTCGACACGCGCCTCGAAGGCCGCTCGGCCCGCATGCTCATCGGCGGGCAGCCCGCCGGCGACGAGATCCGCAGCGCCGCGGTGAACGAACACGTCGCTCAATACTCCGCCGTGCCCGAGGTGCGCGAAGTCCTCATCGGTTACCAGCGCGGCCAGGCCGACGTCGCGAAACAACACGGTTTCCGTGGTCTCGTGATGGAGGGCCGCGACATCGGCTCGAAGATTTTCCCCGCCGCGGATTGCCGCTTCTTCCTCTTCGCCGATCCGGCTGAGCGCGCGAAACGCCGCGCCGCCGAGGGTCGCCAGGATGTCATCGGCAAGCGCGACACGATCGACAGCGTGCGTCTCAACCAGAGCGCGCAGGGCGCGATCGCGATCGACAGCACGTTCCTCACCCTCGAGCAGGTCGTCGACTCGATGGCCAAGCTCATCGCCGAAAAAATGGGAGCCTGATCCGCCATGCCGCGCACGACCGACCACCTGACGATGCGGCCGTTCTACTCGTTCTTCCACTATTGGGTGGCGCAGTGGCACTCGATGTGGTTCCGCGGCGAGGTCGCCGGCACGCACCACATTCCCGCGACCGGCCCGTTCCTCATCGCCGGCAACCACGCCAGCCTGCTCGATCCGCCGTTCGTCGGCTGCCAGGTGCCGCGCCAGATGCGCCCCTTCGCGCGCAAGACACTCTGGAGCGGCAAGGTGTTCAGCTGGTGGCTCGACCAAGTGGAATGCATCCCCGTCGATCGCGACAGCGGCGACGTCGGTGCCATTCGCAAGGTCCTCCAAGCGCTGCACGACAACCGCGGCATCATTCTTTTTCCGGAAGGCACGCGCTCGCCCGATGGCCAATTGCAAAAGCCCAAGGCCGGCGTCGGCCTGATGGCGTGCAAGACCGGCGCGCCCGTCGTGCCCGCGCGCATCTACGGCTCGTTCGAAGCGTTTGGCCGCGGCGCATCCGTGCCGCGCTTCGGCACGCGCGTCGATGTTGTGTTCGGCCCGCCGATCACCGCCGCGGAATACGACGATCCGTCCGCCGGCAAGGAGCGCTACCAACTCGCCTCCGAGCGCATCTTCGCCCGCATCGCCGCCCTGCCGCGCCCGCACTACGCGGTGATTTGAAGTAGCGCAGGCTTCCAGCCTGCTCCGAAAGAGGCTGGGCGCCGATCTTCTCACCTGCCGAGCGACAGCGTAATAGGCAGCGAGCTTGCTCGCGCCTCGAGCGATTGGCGCGAGCAAGCTCGCGGCCTACCTATCCGCGCACCACGCACTCGCGCGTGATCTCGCCCACGCTCCGACACCCCGCGAGGCCCATCGTCAGGTCGAACTCCGCGAGGACATTCGCGAGCACTTCGCGCACGCCGTCCTCGCCCGCGAGCGCTAGTCCATAGACGTAGGGCCGCCCGAGACACACCGCACGCGCCCCGAGCGCCAGCGCCTTGAACACGTCCGCGCCGCCGCGCACGCCGCTGTCGAAGAGCACGGGGATTTTCCCGCCCACCGCTTCCACGACGCCGGGCAACGCGTCGAGCGACGCGATCTCGCCGTCGATCTGTCGCCCGCCGTGATTCGAAACGATAATCCCGTCTGCACCGTGCGCGACCGCGAGCCGCGCGTCGTCGGCGTGCAGGATGCCTTTGAGCACGATCGGGAGTTTCGTGTGTTGCCGGAGAAACTTCAGGTCGTCCCACGTGATATTTGACCGCGAGTAAGTCGCCACAAACCGCGCCACGGCCGCGCGCGGGTCGGACGACGCGAGATTCTTCAACAAGCCGCCCGGAAAATTCGCCTTCTGCGCCAGCGCCGTGGCGATGGTCTGCAACGACAAGGTAGGGCGAACCGTCCCCGGTGAGCCGTCGCCCGAACGCGGCTCGTCGGGACGACTCGCCCTACCCGCCTCGCGCACCTCGCGCATGAACACGGGATCGCTCGTGTATTGCGCGATGCCCTTGCCTTCGAGAAACGGCAGGTAGGCGAGATCGAGATCGCGCGGCCGCCAGCCGAGCATCGTCGTGTCGAGCGTCAGCACGATGACGTCGCAACCGCAGGCCTCGGCGCGGCGCACGAAGCTGGCGACGACGTCGTTCGACTTGCTCCAATAGAGCTGAAACCACCGCGGCGCCGCGCCCATCGCCGCCGCGCAACGCTCCATCGGCACAGAAGCTTGGTTGGAGAAAATGTGCGGCACGCCCCAATGAGCCGCCGCGCGTGCCACGGCGAGATCGGCGTCGCCGTGCGCCATCTCCGCCACGCCGATGGGCGCGAGCAGGAGCGGCGTCGGGAGCTTGCGGCCGAACAGCTCGACGGAGAGGTCGCGCGTCTCGCAATCGCGCAGCCGTCGCGGGACGATCTGCCAGCGGTCGAGCGCCGCGCGGTTGTTGGCCATCGTGCCCTCGCGCCCCGCGCCGCCCGCGACGTAGGCGAACGCCTCCGGCGCGATCACGCCCTGCGCCGCCTTCTCCAACTCCACCTGCGCCACCGGCACGCGCGGCCGCCGTCCGCCAACACCGGCGACGTAAACTTCACGCTGCCGCTGCCGTCCGATGTCCGATGAGTCTGAATTCATTTAACCACGGATTTCACGGATGACACGGATGAGAACCAGGTAGGAAGGCGCTAAGCGTGATCCGTGAGATCCGTGCAATCCGTGGTCAAAACTCTGCCCGATTGATCAAGAGAGCTGGAGCGCCAGTCCCGCCTGCGCCTCGCGGTATTCCGCGATGGCCTCGCGGATGTTGGCGAGAGCCTCGTCGCGTGTCGCGCCCTGCGAGCAACAGCCAGGCAACTGGTCGCACCAAACGGCCCAGCCCTCGTCCGACTCGATGAGAGTCACGGCGTATTTCATGCGCGGAACCTAGCTTCAGCGGATGCTGCGTCAAGTCGACCAACACCATCTACTTTCTCTGCGGTCGCCTTCGCGCTTCTCCGGGAATGGTTAAATCTGGGCGAACCGGAAACGACGAGTCCTCAAAGGATAGCCATCTCGGTGCCATAGGCAGCAAGTGCACCGCAGAGGCAAACTCCGTTGGCAAATAGACGCTCGTGCCGAGGCATTGATCCGGATTTTTCCTACGCCATTCGGCAAAGTTCTTCGCTAACTTGAAGTCGATATGGAGAAGGCATGTCAGCCCGTGGCGGACAGCCGTAAGGACGTGATAGGCATCAAGGCTGTTTGCTTGGCCGAATATCGACAGCAGCGACAAGAACAGCGGATCCTCACACGCCTGCACCCTCTCAAGTTGTTTCCTTTGCGCGTCGGCCAGATCCACAATGCGTCCATCGACACTTCTTATGTCCAAGCCCGAGAGCAGATTCAAATCAAAGGAAGAATAGCCGGAGAATCGACCAGCGGGCTGCCGAAACTGCTCCGCCAGCAACTCTGCAGACGTGAGTAACTGGACATAGCCTAGTCGAGCGAGGTGTGCGATTCCTGGCAGGAAACGTATCTGCTCGAAACTCTTGGCGTTGCAGTCAAGGCCATGAACTGGAATGCGGGCCGCAAATCCCGTCTCGATAGGATGCGTTCCCCAGTTCGTCTTTCCGGTCGAGACCCACGCGGTCTCATGAGTTACCGCATGAAAGTGAATCGTAGTGTCTAGCAATACGCGAATCGGCTTACGCCTACTCAGGCGAAAACGTGCCGGGGCCGTAGTGATGAATCGAAGAAGACGACCGAAGCGCTGAAGTATCACCCTGCGTCGCGGAGAAGGCGGTCGATCATGCATCGCAGGAACAAACTTGGCCCGCACGGAGCGTGCGGAGATGCACAAATCACCGCAGCCCGCAATTCTTCCGCGCGCGGGCTAGCGTCTGCTCGGCGACGGCGCGGGCGCGGGCGGCGCCTTCGCGGAGGACTTGCTCCACATAGTCGGGCGCGGCGGCGAGTTCGGCGCGGCGGGCGCGGTAGGGCGCGAAGTGATTCCAGTAGTGCTCGAAGAGCGCCTTCTTCAGGTCGCCGTAACCGAGTCCGCCGGCGCGGAGCCGGTTCTCGAAGTCGAGCGTGACGTCCTTGGGCGCGAAGTAGCGGAGGAGTTGGATGGCGAGGTTCTTGTCGGCGTCGGGCTTGGGCTCCTGCGGCGTGCGGGAGTCCATGACGATGCCCATGATTTTTTTCCGCAGCGCCTTCTCGTCGCCGAAGATCTCGATCGTGTTGCCGTAGCTCTTGGACATTTTCTGGCCGTCGAGGCCGGGGATGACGGCGACTTCCTCGGCGATGCGCTCCTCGGGGACGACGAAGGTCTCGCCGTAGGTGAGGTTGAACTTGATCGCCATGTCGCGCGTCATCTCGAGGTGCTGCTTCTGGTCCTTGCCGACGGGGACGACGTGGGTGTCGAAGAGGAGGATGTCGGCGGCCATGAGCACCGGGTAGGCGAAGAGGCCGAAGTTGGGCGCGATGCCCTTGGCGAGCTTGTCCTTGTAGCTGTGGGCGCGCTCGAGCAAGGCCATGGGCGTGAGTGAGCCGAGCATCCAGGTGAGTTCGCAGACCTCGGGAATGTCGCTCTGGCGCCAGAAGACGGACTTGGCGGGGTCGAGGCCGCAGGCGAGCCAGTCGAGGGCGATGCCGTGGCTGTAGGCGCGGCGCTCGGCGGGGTCGGTGATGACCGTCATCGAGTGGTAGTCGGCGATGAAATAGAACGCGTCGCCGCCGGCCTGCAGCTCGATGGCCGGGCGCATGGCGCCGAAGTAATTGCCGATGTGCAGGGTGCCGGAGGGCGTGATGCCGGTTAAAACGCGAGGCATGGCTGAAAAGGAAAGGTCTGGATCGTTCTCGTTCTCTTAATCGTTCTCGTTCTCTCGGAGATTCCCGAAAGGACCCAACAGAGAGAACGAGAAAGAGAACGAGAACGAGAAAGATTTCTGTCTCGTGCGGGCCGGCCGGGCGAGGCCACTCAATCGCGGCGCGGGATCTGCGTCAGCGACGTCCGGGCGTGGGCGATGGTCGCCGCCGGCAGGTAGCCGCTGAACGGCACGCAAGGCATCACCAGCGCGCGCTTGCCCAGCACCGAACCGGGATTCAGGACGGCGTTGCAACCGACCTCGGCCGCGTCGCCGAGCACCGCGCCGAACTTGCGCAGGCCAGTGCCGACGGGGCCGGACGGCAGGCGCACGGTCACCTCGGCTTGGTCGAGGCGAAGATTGGAGCAGATGACGCCGGCGCCGAGGTGGGCCTTGTTGCCGAGGATGGTATCGCCGACGTAGTTGTAGTGCGGCGCCTGGACGCCATCGAGCAGGAGGCAGTTCTTGAACTCGCTGGCGTTGCCCATGACGCAGCCCTCGCCGGCGATGACGTTGCCCCGGATGAAGGCACCCGGGCGGATCTCCGTCCGCGGCCCGATCCACGCCGGGCCGATAATCGTGGCGTAGGGCGGAAGCTTTACCGAGCGATCGAGCCATACCCGGCCTTCGAGGTGGACTCCCGCCGGGACGTGTTGCCCGAGGTGCCCGAACTCCACGGAACCGAGCGCGGCGCCGATTTGCTTCAGCCACTCCCACGGCGGCACATCGGCCGGGAAGAACGGGGCGAAACGCGCCAACGACGGCGGCAGGGCGAAGAACTCGGAGGCGTTCACGCTTCGAGGGATAAGGAAAAAACCGCTGGAAACCAGCGGTTTTTGAAAGTGCCGTCGCCTTTCCCGTCCGGAAAAAAGAAGAGGCCGCCGGGGTTGATTCCGGCGGCCTTTTCAAAATGGAGCGGGCGAAGAGACTCGAACTCTCGACGTCCACCTTGGCAAGGTGGTGCTCTACCAACTGAGCTACACCCGCGAGAGAGAGGCCGAACAAAGGGAGCGCGCGCGGCGTCGTCAACGAGAATTTTCTCGGAAGCGATTTCTCCTCCGGCATCCCGCGAAAATCCCTCTCGCCGGTGCCGCATTTCGCGTCAAATTCCCAAAATCCTTGGCACGGTTCCGGCATCCATGAAGCGACACTTGATCAGCCAACAGCACATCGCCCAGACCGTATCCGGCGTCAGCGCCGAGGAGATTGCCGCGCACTTCAATCTCCTCCCCGAGCGCTATTTCGCCCAGACGGACGAGGCCGACGTCGCCCTGCACATCGGCATGGTCAATCGCCTGCTCCACAACATCTCCGCCGCCGACTCCCTCGGCTCGCTGCGGCCCGTGATCGAGTGGCGCGACCTGCCCGAGCGCGGCTGTAGCGTGGCCCACGTCGTCACGTGGGACCGGGCGGGCCTTTTCTACAAGCTCGCCGGCGCCCTCAGCGTCGCGGGCCTGAACATTCTTTCCGCGCGCATCACGACGCGCACCGACCACATCGCGATCGACAGCTTCGTCGTCACCGACGCCGCGCACGGCACCGTGCAGGACGAGGTCGCCCGCGAAGTGTTCACCCGGACCGTCGAGTCCGCCCTCGTCGGCAACAAGGACCTCGCGCCCGCCATCCGCGCCCAAGCAGCCAAATTCGCCTCGCCCGCCTCGTCGCTCGATGCGCCGGTCGTCGAGGTCTACCTCGAGATCGCCACGCCGCGCGTCATCGTCGAGGTGCACGCCGCCGACCGCTTCGGTCTTCTTTATCGCGTCGGCCACGTCATCGCCGACCAAGGCTTCAGCCTCACCGCCGCGCGCGTGCACACCGAGCGCGGGCTCGCGATCGACGCCTTCCACTTGGAGCCCTCCGACACGCGCCCCGTCGACGCCGTGCGCCTGCGAATCCTCCGCGACGCCCTCGTCGCCGCAGCGGGTGCGGCATTGGGCTGAGAAAACCGGATTGCGGATCGCGCAAACCGGATAGACTGGCCGCGCATGACGCGCGAACAGTTCAAAGCCCGCACGAAAGCCTTTGCGCTGCGGGCCGTATCCGTGGCCGAATCGCTGCCGAGTGACCCCATTTCGCAAGTCTTCGTCCGCCAGCTCGTCCGCTGCTCCACGTCGGTCGCGGCCAATTACCGCGTGGCCGTCCGGGGCAAATCACGAGCCGACTTCATCGCCAAGATGGCGATCGTCGAGGAAGAGTGCGACGAAACCCTCTTCTGGCTCGAAATGCTCGTCGACACAAAGCGTCTGCCCGCAGCTCGCATCGCCAACCTACAGCGAGAGGGCGATAAAATCCTCTCGATTGTCGTAGCTTCGATCAAAACCGCTCGACGTGGACGCTAACCCTAACCTTTCCGACTCTCCGGTCTCCGGTATCCACGATTCCGCGGCCGACCTCGCAGTCCTCTATCGCATCGCCGCGCTGGCGTCCGAGGACGAATCCGTCGCCGCCGCCGAAAACGCGCTCCTGAGCGAACTCATGCGGGCCTTCCCCGCCGACAGCGGTTCGCTCTGCCTGCTCAATCCGCACACGGGCTACCTCGAGATTTCCAAGCACCACGGCCTGCCGACCGACACCGGCAATTTCGCCCTCAAGCTCGGCCAAGGCGTCACCGGCTGGGCCACGCTGCACAAGGAGCCGCTGCTCATCCCCGACGTCGTCGGCGACCCCCGTTACATCGCCGCCCGCGCCACCGTTCGCTGCGAAATGGCCGCACCGCTCATCTATCAGGAGCAAGCGATCGGTTGCCTGAATCTCGATTCGGATCACCCGCACGCGTTCACGGAGCAGGACCTCGCCCGCCTCGCCCGTTTCGCCGCCCAAGCCGGACGCACGCTCCACCGCATCTGGCAGCTCGACCGCCTCCAGCGCGAGTCCGCCCAGCTCGAGACGCTCGTCGAACTCGGCCACTCGCTCGTCGCCCGCCTCGAGGAAAGCGACCTCCTCACGACCCTCACCCGCTCCGGCCGCAGCCTCTTCGACGCCCGCCTCTGCACGCTGCACGCCTGCGATCCGTCGCAACGCATGTTCGAGCTCCAGGCGTGGAGCAGCGAAATGTCGTTCTCCGACTCCACGCTCCGGCGCGAGCCGTTCGGCGCCGAGCACTCGCTCATCGCCACCGCGCTGCGCGTCGGCAAGGTCGTCGAATTCCAGGAACTCACCGGCACCGCCGGGCACGGCGCGGTCGACCTGCCGGCCGATCCGGAGCTTTGCTCGATGCTCGCCGCCCCGCTTCTCGTCGACGGCGCGCCGACGGGCGTCCTCGCGATCTACACGAACCGCCCGCACCGTTTCTCCGACGCGCAGAAGCGCCTGCTCGCCGCGCTGGCCAGCTTCGCGTCCGTCGCTCTGCACAACGCCCGCCTCTACGCCCGCGTCTTTCAATCCGAGGAATCGCTCCGCAAGGCCCAGACGCTCACCACGCTCGGCCTCCTCGCCGCCGAGATCGCGCACGAGATCCGAAATCCCCTCACGGTCATCAAACTCCTCCACGGCGCACTCGGCACGGACTTCGCCCCCGACGACCCGCGCCGCCGCGACCTACAGGTCATCACCGAGAAGATCGAGCAACTCGAAGGCATCGTCGCCCGCGTGCTCTCGTTCGCGCGGACGCCCGGCGTTATCCACTCGCGCTGGCAACTCGCCGGCATCATCGAAGACACGTTGCTCCTCTTGCGCGCGAAGCTCGGCCAATCGGGCGTTCAGTTGCGCTATGCGCCCCCGCCGCGTCCCTTCCAAGTCGAGGCGAACAAGGGCCAGCTCCAGCAGGTTTTCCTCAACCTCGCGCTCAACGCCGTGCAAGCCATGCCGCACGGCGGCACGCTGGGGGTGAACTTCACCGAGGCCGCCGGAGCGGTCGGACAGGTCGTGCACATCGATTTCACCGACAACGGCACCGGCATCCCGGAAGCGATCCGCACGCGCATCTTCGAGTCGTTCCTTTCCGGGCGCGCCGACGGCACGGGCCTCGGCCTCGGCATCGCGCAACGCATCGTGAAGGACCACCACGGCGAACTCTCCCTCGTCAGCACCGGCAGCCAAGGCACCACGATGCGCGTCACTCTGCCGCTGCGCTCCTGATTTCTCCGCCCCCACCCTATGCCCTTCGTCCGCCTCGCCGCGCTGCCCGCCAAGGAGATTTTCAACGGCACCATTCGCGGCCACTACGCGCATCTCGAGCGCAGCACGTTCGGCGAGGTGCACCTGGCGCCGCACACGGTCGTGCCCGTGCACCAGCACCCGCACGAGCAATTCACCTACGTGATCGAGGGACGTTTCGAGTTCACCGTCGGCAAAGAAACAACCGTCCTCGAACCGGGCATGGTGGCGATCATCCCGGCCAACGTCCCGCACGGCGGCAAGACGCTGACCGCCGTCCGCGTCATCGACGTGTTCGCCCCCACGCGCGAGGACTACCGCGTTTGAGCAACGGCACCGACAACCCCGCGCGCCGCTCGCGCTTCGCCGCCGCCGCGGTGATGCTCGCTTGGCTCGTCGCGTGCGTCGCGGTCCTCGTCGTCTTTCGCGGGACGCCGCCGCGCTTCCGCGTCTACTTCGCGATCTTCACGCTGCTCGGGTTGATCTGGGCCATCGGAGCGCTGAAGGCGCGTTTAGCGAAGTAACTCCGTCCGCCATCCCGGTAGCCCGCGACCTCCGGGCGCGGGACTGGGTTTCCGCATCCCCCGCCCCGTCCTCGGAGAGAGGCAGGGCCACCTGCCCAGCCGCAGCCGCAGGCGGCGCACCTTCCGCCCCCCAAACAAAATCGGCCGGTGCGTGGGCCGGCCGTTTTCGGGTTTGCTTGGGGTAGCTAACGCAATGGCGGGGTGGTGCCACTATTCCTCGAGCTCTACATTCCAATACGCGAGGTCGAGGAAATCCTTCCACTTTTCGTGGCCGTGGTTGCCGAGCACGAGCGAGATCACCGGACGCCACTTCGGGCGGACCGGCTTGCGCATCAGGCGCATGTGAGCCTCGTGCGGGAGGCGATTGGCCTTTTTCGTGTTACACTTGATGCACGAGCACACGATGTTCTCCCACGTCGTCTTGCCGCCGTAGTGGCGCGGGATCACGTGATCGAGGTTCAGTTGCTCGCGGTCGAACACGCTCCCACAATACTGGCAGCGATCGCCGTCGCGCTCGAAGACGTTGTTGCGCGTCAGCTTCAGCTCCTTGCAGGGCAGCTTGTCGAAAAACGTCAGCAGGATCACGCGCGGCAAACGGATCGAGCGGTTGATCGTGTGCACCGTCTCGAGCGCATCGATCGGCGGGTTGTAGGTCGAGAAGTCGACCCAATCCATCAACGAGAAGGTCTTGAACGCGTCGTCGGTCTGGTGGACGACCTGCGCATGCCCGCGAGCCAGGAGCGCGAAGGCCCGGCGCGCGCCGATGATGTTCACCGCCTGCCAAAGGCGGTTGAGCACCAACACCGGCTGATCGAGCGCGGTAAGCATGACGCCAATTGGGTTACGGGTGTGAATAACCTCTGTCAAGCGGCACGTCCGGCGAATCCGCTCAACGCGTGAGCGCCGCGATCTCCGCCGCGAAAACCGGATGACTGGCCACGAGTTCCGCCCGCGCGCCGAGCACAAAACCCGCGTCCACATATTCGGGAGCCACGACGCATGACACCAGCCCCCAACGCCCGCCGGCCTTCAAGCGCGCCCCCTGCCACGCCCCCGCCGGCACCATCTCCTGCAACGTCTGCCCCGCCGCCACCTCGCCCCCGAGAATCGCCCTCCGCCCGGCGTCGCCGCCCTCGGCGAGCACCAGCAGCTCGATCGGATCGCCCGCGTGGAAACACCACGTCTCGACGGCATCGACCCGATGCAGCGCCGAAAAGCCCTCCGGCGTGACGAGGAAATAGATTGCGGAACACGCGCGACGCCCGCCGTCGGCCGCACGCAGTTCCGACTCCGCCACGCGCCGAAACCACCCTCCCTCGCCGGGCAGTGGCGCCAAGCGCAAGAGGCGAATGACGTCGTCCGCCGAGTGCGTTTCGGGCGAAAGCGGACGCGATTTCACGACGGCAAACGCCCCGACGCTCAGCTCTCCGGCACTACGACGGCCGGATGCAGCGGGACATCCTTCAACCGGATGCCCTCGAGCTTTTTCACGACCGTGTCCGCCACCTCGGCCGCGACATCGACGTGCGAATGGGCCTCATGGATGTCGATCGCGCCGACCACAGCGGCCGGCAGGCGCGTGACGCCCGCAATCTTGCCGACGATGTCCGCCGGCGTGATCTCGTGCTGCGCGCCCACGTTGAGCGAAACAACCGTGTAGCCCGGCTCGCGTCCCGTGCGCGGCTTGCGCTCGTAACCGCGCTTCTTGGGTTTCTCCACCGGTCGCGCGCCGCCTTCCGGCTCGGCCGAGCGGGGCGAGGCTGGCGCAACGGGTTTGGCGGCGGGAGCCTTGGGCGCTTCCGGTTCGACGCGCGCCACCTTCTCGGCTTTCGCCGCGGCCACCCACGCGGGCGGCGGCTTCACAGCGGTCGTCGCGGCAGCGGGTTTCGACGGCGCAGGCTCATCCGCCCCACCCGCCTCGACCGCTCCGCCTTTCAGCAAATGAATCAGCGCCGACGCGATGTCGGTGCTCGCGTAACCCTGCTCCAGCAGCGCATCCACGATGCGATCGTGCGAACCAAACTGCTTCGCATCGAGCACACGACGGATCTTTTCGACGAAGGCCTCTTCGCGCGCCTCCTCCACTTCGTCGAGCGACGGGATGCGGCCGCGCGCGATCTTCAATCGCGCATAGTGCGCCATGCTCTGCAGCTTGTAGATCTCGCGTCCGCACACGAACGTCATCGCCACGCCCGTCTTACCGGCGCGGCCCGTGCGGCCGATGCGGTGCGTGTAGTCCTCGGCATCGTTCGGGAGATCGTAGTTGAACACTACCTCGAGGTCGTCGACATCGAGGCCGCGCGCCGCGACGTCGGTCGCGATGAGGAACTCGAACCCGCGCCGGCGGAACTTCTCCATCACGCGGTCGCGCTGCATCTGGCTGAGATCGCCATGCAACCGATCCACCGCGTAGCCGCGGGAGTGCAGCTGTTCGTCGAGTTCGTCCACCATCACCTTGGTGCTGCAAAAAATGATGCCGTAGCGGAAATCGTGCAGATCGATCAGCCGCGTGAGCGCCTCGCCCTTGGAACGGCGGTCGACTTCGTAGAAAACCTGCTCCACCTGCGGCGCGTTCGCCGCGTGCGCCTCGATCCGCACCCACGCGGGGTCGCGGCTGTAGCGCTTGATCATGTCCTGGATCAACCGCGGCATCGTCGCCGAGAAGAACAACAGCTGCCGCGTCTCCGGCACCGCGCTCAGAATGTGCTCGATGTCGTCGCGGAAACCCATGTCGAGCATGCGATCCGCCTCGTCGAGCACCACGACGCGCAAGCCGTCCAGCTTCAGCGAGCCGCGTTGCATGTGATCCATCACGCGCCCCGGCGTGCCGATCACGATCTGCGCTCCCGCCGCGAGCCCGCGGTATTGGCGCTCGTAGCTCTGTCCGCCGTAGATCGGCAGCTCGAGCAGCCCCTTCTTGAACGCGCCGAGCTTGCCTACCTCCTCCGCCACCTGCACCGCCAGCTCGCGCGTCGGACAAAGCACCAGCGCCTGCACCCCGCGCTTGGAGGCGTCGACTTTTTCGATGGCCGGAATGGCGAACGCCGCCGTCTTGCCGGAACCGGTCGCCGATTGGCCAACGACGTCGCGGCCCGTAAGCGCGTGGGGAATAACCGCGGTTTGAATCGGCGACGCCTCCTCAAAGCCCATCTTGTCGACGGCTTTCAAAATTTCCGGCGAGAGGCCGAGTTCGCTGAACGGGCGTTTTTCCATGCCCGCAGCGTGCCCGCAAGCCGCGCGAAAGCACAGCGCAAACATCGTGCGCCTTCCACGCGCCCACCGCCTCGCGGACAAAGTTGCTCATTAAGAACTTTGTCTCCCCGCACGCCACCTCCACCCGCCGGCCCAAACGGGATGTTCCTAATACGCAACTTTGCCGCCGCTCACCTGCTGCCGGCGGAAGGGCGTTGTTGCTCAATAGGAACATTGGCGGAGCCGCTCACCCCAACGCTGCTTCGGCCTTCCGCCGTCCCGCAAAATCTGCTGCGCTCCGCTCGTGCACCTTACCCACCTCGTTTGCACCGCCTGCAGCGCCACGCACGACGCGAGTCGCCCGCAAAACGTCAGCTCGTGCTGCGGCAAGCCCCTCTACCCCGCCTACGATCTCGCCGCCGCCGCGCGCACGCTGACGAAGGACGCGCTGCGCGGCCGCGTCAGCTCGATGTGGCGCTACCGCGAGGTCATGCCGGTGCGCACCGACGCCGACATCGTCACGCTGAACGAAGGCTTCACGCCGCTGCTACCCGCCCCGCGTCTCGCCGCCCGCGTCGGCGTCGGCCAACTCTGGATCAAGGACGAGTCGCAGAATCCCACGCAGAGCTTCAAGGCCCGCGGCATGTCGGCCGCCGTCTCGATGGCGAAGCAGTTCGGCCTGAAAAAACTCGCCGTGCCCTCCGCCGGCAACGCCGCCGGCGCGATGGCCGCCTACGCTGCGCGCGCCGGGATGGAGGCGCACATTTTCATGCCCGCCGACACGCCGAAAGCCAACGTCATCGAGTGCCGCGAACTCGGCGCGCACGTCACGCTCATCAACGGCCTCATCACTGATTGCGGCGCCGAAGTCGCGAAGCGCAAGGCGGCCGAAGGCTGGTTCGATGTCTCGACGCTGAAGGAACCTTACCGCGTCGAGGGCAAGAAGACGCTCGGCTACGAACTCGCGGAGCAGCTCGACTGGCAGTTGCCCGACGTCGTGATTTATCCGACCGGCGGCGGCACCGGTCTCGTCGGCATGTGGAAGGCCTTCGACGAGATGGAGCGCATGGGCTGGATCGACACGAAACGCCCGCGGATGTTCAGCGCGCAGGCCACCGGGTGCCAGCCGATCGTCCGCGCCTTTCAGGCCGGAGAGAAATTCGCCGCCGAACATGTCGGCGCGCAAACGCGTGCGTCCGGCCTGCGCGTGCCAAAGGCGATCGGCGATTTCATCATGCTCGACATCCTGCGCGCGTCTGGCGGCGGGGCGGTCGCCGTGCCGGATGACGAGATGATCGCCTGCACGCGCGAAGTCGGTGCAACCGAAGGCCTCTTCGTCGCGCCGGAAGGCGCCGCGACCTACGCTGCGCTGAAACACCTGCTCGCGAGCGGCACGGTGAAACCCAGCGAGTCCGTCGTCCTCTTCAACACCGGCGCCGGCGTGAAATACCTCGAATGCTACGGCGGCTGAGGCTTCGCGCTCTGTGGGAGCGAGCTTGCTCGCGACTCAGCGCATTCGTAGCTCTGCAAGATGTCCACCGACCCGGCTAAAGGCTATCGAGCCCTCCGGGAGGGTCGCTTCTCGGCGAATGGCGAGACATATTTCCTGACCTTTTGCTCAACTGCGCGTGCGCCCGGGCTGCACCACACCGAACTCGCCCAGGAGATCGTCGAAGAGCTGAAACTCATGGAGCGCGACTGCATTTGGACGATGCGCTGTGCGACCATCATGCCCGATCACGTGCATTTGCTCGTTACGCTGGGAAACCGACTGCCGCTCGGCCGCTCCTTGGCGCGGCTAAAGGCCAGAACCGCGTCGAAGCTACGCCGATCAGGGTTAAGCTGGCAGCAAGGCTACTTTGACCACCGTCTTCGCCCGCGAGAAGAGCAACTCGGGTATTTCCATTATGTTTTCCTGAACCCATATCGCGCCGGACTGATTGCCACGGGAGACAAATGGCCGTGGTTCGTCTGCGGCAAAGAGGACGAGAGATGGTTCATGACCTTGCTGAACGAAGCCCTACCGGAGCCGGCATGGTTGTCCGGATTGCCATAGCGGCAGCTGTCGCGAGCAAGCTCGCTCCCACATCCAACCCCCGCTGCGACACCTTACTTCACTTCACCGCACCTGCAGCGTGCTGCCGTCGTATTCCAGGCCGAGCGAGGGAATGACGACCGCCTTGCGCGCGCCTTCCTTGCGCACACGGCCGGCGATCCAGGCATCGTAGCCGGACGCGCGCGCCGCGGCGACGACCGCATCGGCGGTTTCCGGCGCCACGTAAGCGGCGAAGCCGACACCTTGGTTGAAGGTCGCATACATCTCGCGGCGCGAGATCGGGCCGGCTTGCTCGAGAAACTTGAACAGCGCCAGGGGCTCGCGCGGCGTCGTGATCTCGTAGACGAACGACTCGTCGAGCCGCATGAGCTTGCGCCAGCCGTGGCCGGTCACGTGCGCGACGTAGTTGAGCTTCAGTCCGCGGCGCTGGCACTCGCGCACGAATGCCACGTAGATGACCGACGGCGCGAGCAGCGCCTCGCCATAGGTGCGCGCGTCGCCATGGCCGATCGGCGTCTGGTAACCTTGCGGGAGCTTCGACGCGATGAGCCGGCAGAGCGACAGGCCATTCGTCTGCACGCCCGAACTGGCGAGGAAGACAATGGCGTCGCCGTCGCGCACGTCGCCGGTGATGCGGAGCGATTTCGGCGCGATTTTGCCGATGGCGGAGCCGGCAAGAACGATGGCGTCTTCCTCCACGATGCCGCGCAACGTCGGCGTCTCGCCGCCGCCCCACACGGCGCTGGATTGACGGCAGCCGTCCGCCCAACCGTCGACGAGCGCCTGCATGCGCGCGGCATCGGAGAACCACGCGGACTCGCCCACGGCGGCGTGCATCGCGACGGAGATCGGCAGCGCGCCGCAAGTGACGAGGTCGTTCACGATCGTGGCGACGGTATCGATGGCGATCTCGCGGTAGAAATTCTTCCCGGTCTGCGCGTAGACGGCGTCGGCGACGAGGTTCTTGGTGCCGAGTCCTTCCTCGACGTGCGCGAGATAGTGGTCGGCGGCCTCGATCAGGTAGGCGCTCTCGCCGCGCGTGCTCGCGGGCTCGGCGTAGCCGTGCGCGGTGAGAGCGTCCGCAGTCGTCTTGGCGGCGCGCTGGCAGGCGCGCTTGAACGCGTCGAGCTGGTCGTAATTAACGCCGGAAGATTCGTAGCTCAGGGACATGAGAGGGGCACCACGAAACACACAAAATACACGAAAGAGGAAATCCGGTTTTGGTGTGTTTCGTGTTTTTCGTGGTGGTTCTTAGTAAGCCCGGCCTTCGGCTTTTTCGAAGTAGTTCACGTAGGCCTGATTCGCGACGCGGTAGCCGCCGGGCGTCGGATACTTGCCGGTGAAATACCAGTCGCCGGTGTGGTTTGGCAGCGCGCGGTGCAGGCTCTCGATCGACTGGAAGATGATCTCGACCTCGCCCTTCCATTCGGTGCCCTTCGGCGTGACGAGTTCGGTGATCTTCTTCGAGACCTCCTCGGCGGTGAACGGCTCGTAGATCTTGCGCACGTGATTGACCGGCTCGGCGGTCGGCGAGTCGACCTCGGCGCGGCACAGGCGGTAGACTTCCTCGATCAGCGACTGCTGCCCGCGCTCCTTGAGCAACGCGATGGCCGCCTCGAACGCGATGAATTTGCCGATCTCCGACATGTCGATGCCGTAGCAATCCGGGTAACGAATCTGCGGCGCGGTCGACGCGATGATGACCTTCTTCGGATTGAGCCGGCCGAGGATGCGCAGGATCGAGCGGCGCAGCGTGGTGCCGCGCACGATCGAGTCGTCGATGCACACGAGATTGTCCTCGGGCGCGACGATGCCGTAGGTGACGTCGTAGACGTGCGACGCGAGGTTGTTGCGCCACTTTTCCTGGCCGATGAAGGTGCGGAGCTTCGCGTCCTTGGAGATGATCTTCTCGCCGCGCGGCCAGTTGCGGAGGATGAGGTCGTCCACCGCCGCCTCGTCGAGCGTGCCGGCCCGCGCGCGGGCGAGCAGGTCCTGCTTCACTTCGGCGCGGCGGCGGAAGCGCAGCTCGCTCATCAGGCCGAGATACGCGACTTCCGCGGTGTTCGGGATGAACGAGAAGATCGTGTGCTCGAGGTTGCGATCGATGGCATTGAGGATCGGGGTCGCGAGTTCGGCGCCGAGGGCCTTGCGCTCGCGGTAGATGTCGGCGTCGTTGCCGCGGGAAAAATAGATGCGCTCGAACGTGCATTGCGCGCGCGGCAGCGCGGGCTTCACGCGCTCGACGTGCACCGTGCCGCGCTTTTTCACCACGACGGCGGTGCCGGGCTCGAGTTCGCGCACCTCGCTCGGCTTGCGGTGGAAGACGGTGCAAAGCGGCGCGCGTTCCGAGGCGAACGCCACCACCTCGTCGTCCTCGAACCAGTGGCACGGGCGGATGCCGGAGGGATCGCGCGTGACGAAGGCGTCGACGTTGCCGAGCGCGCCGATGAGCGTGTAGCCGCCGTCCCATTGCGCGGAAACTTCACGGAGCACGGTCGCGGGGTCCATGTCCTCGCTGATGCGCCGCGAGATTTCCGTGCCGGCCAGGCCGCGGGCCTTGAACGCCCGATAGAGGTCCTCGTGATGCTCGTCGAGGCCATGGCCGAGCATTTCGAGCAGCGCCTGCGTGTCCGTGGCGAAGATCGGGTGCTGGCCAGTCGCGGTCAGGGCGGCGTTGAGCGCCGCCGTGTTGGTCATGTTGAAATTGCCCGCAAGGACCAGATTGCGCGTCGGCCACGAACTGCGGCGGAAATACGGGTGGCACGCGCTGAGGTTGTAGCCGCCGGAGGTGCCGTAGCGCAGGTGCCCGAGGTAAAGTTCGCCGCAGAAATCGAAATTCTTCTTCGCCGTCTCAGGAAACTCCGGGTGCACCGTGCCCTCGCCCACGAGCTGGTTGTAGCGCGCGACCATCGGCTGGAAGATCTTGTCCAGCGGGTTCGACTCGACGTTGCGCTCGCGGAACATGTAGGGCTCGCCCGGCGGCACATCGAACTTCACGCAGGCCACGCCCGCGCCGTCCTGCCCGCGATTGTGCTGCTTCTCCATGAGGAGAAACAGCTGGTAGAGGCCCCAAAGCGGCGTGCCGTATTTCTCCTGATAGTAGGAGAGCGGCTGTTTGAGCCGGAGGAGGGCGATGCCACATTCGTGGGAGAGGAATTCGCTCATCGGGTGGGAAAGCGTAGAGTTGGCGCGACCGCGAATTGGTCAACGGCTTTCTCGGATTCGCGCGTCAAACGCGCCGATCAACCGACTTTCACTCGGGCAATCGCACTTCGACGCCCGTGCGGCGCAGCCACCGGCACAGTTTGACGCGACAAACTGTGCTGTGCCGGTTCCGCCGCTTGACGCCGCCCGCGAGCCGGCGAACCTGCCTAGACTCATGCTGACGCTCCGCGGTTCGCCCGCCCTCTCGAATTTCCGCCTCCAGAAGCTGCTGCAAGACCTCACCGCCGCCGGCCTGCCGGTGCGCGCGATCAGCACGGAGTTCGTGCACGTCGTCGAAACGAACGCCGACCTCACTGCCGCCGAGCGCGACGTCCTCGAAAAAATTCTCACCTACGGCCCGAGCCGCGCCGCCGAGAGCGTCAGTGGCCTCACGCTCGTCGTCGCCCCGCGCCCGGGCACGCTCTCGCCGTGGTCATCCAAGGCGACCGACATCGCGCACATCTGCGGCCTGACCAAGATCGCCCGCATCGAACGCGTCACGTCGTTCACGTTCGACCTCGGCGAGGCCTCTGGCTCTCAGCTCTCAGCTCTCAGCTCTCAGCTCGCCGCGCGCATCCACGACCGCATGACGCAGGTCGTCTTCCCCGACCTCGCGTCGTGCGCGGTGCTCTTCCGCCACGAATCGCCGCGCCCGCTCACGAGCGTCCCCGTGCTCGCGCAAGGCCGCGCCGCTCTCGTCGCCGCGAACAAATCCCTCGGCCTCGCGCTCGCCGACGACGAGATCGACTACCTCGTCGCCGCCTTCACCAAGCTCGGCCGCGACCCACACGACGTGGAGCTCATGATGTTTGCCCAGGCGAACTCCGAGCACTGCCGCCACAAAATCTTCAACGCCTCTTGGGAAATCGACGGACAGCCGCGCGACCGCTCGCTGTTCCAAATGATCAAGAACACCTATCAGCTGCACAGCGACGGCATCCTCTCCGCCTACAAGGACAACGCCGCCGTGCTCGTCGGCTCGAAGGGCGGTCGCTTTTACGTCGACCCGCAGACCGGCGAATACGCCGCGCACGCCGAGGACATCCACGTGCTCTGCAAGGTCGAAACGCACAACCACCCGACCGCCATCTCGCCCTTCCCCGGCGCCGCCACCGGCTCCGGCGGCGAAATCCGCGACGAAGGCGCCACCGGCCGCGGCGCGAAACCCAAAGCCGGCCTCGTCGGGTTCACCGTCTCGAACCTGCGCCTCCCCGGCGCCGTGCAACCGTGGGAAAAAGATTTCGGCAAACCCGGCCGCATCGTCTCCGCGCTCGATATCATGATCGAAGGCCCGCTCGGCGGCGCCGCGTTCAACAACGAATTCGGCCGCCCCGCGATCAACGGCTATTTCCGGACATTCGAGGCCGAAGTCCCCGCCGCCACTGTAGCCGGGGTCGCTGACCCCGGCACCGGCCTCAGCGAGGCCGGCAACAAAAAGGCCGGAGCCGCGACCGAGCTCCGGGGCTACCACAAACCCATCATGCTGGCGGGAGGCCTCGGCAACATCCGCGCCGACCACGTGAAGAAGGGCCTCATCAACCCCGGCGACAAACTCGTCGTGCTCGGCGGACCCGCCATGCTCATCGGCCTCGGCGGCGGCGCCGCGAGTTCGATGGCCACCGGCGCCGGCGCGGAGGATCTCGATTTCGCCTCGGTCCAACGCGACAACGCCGAGATGGAGCGCCGTTGCCAGGAAGTCATCGACCGCTGCTGGGCACTCGGCGACGCCAACCCGATCTCGTTCATCCACGACGTCGGCGCCGGCGGCCTCTCGAACGCGCTCCCCGAACTCGTCAACGACGGCGGCCGCGGCGGCCGCTTCAATCTCCGCAAAGTTCCCAACGACGAGCCGGGCATGAGCCCGCTCGAGCTCTGGTGCAACGAATCGCAGGAGCGCTACGTCCTCGCCGTGCCCGCCGACCGCATCGACACCTTCGCCGCCCTCTGCGAGCGCGAGCGCTGCCCCTTCGCCGTCGTCGGCGAAGCCACCGAAGAGAAGCGCCTCGTAGTCGAAGACCCGCACTTCAAAAACCAGCCGATCGATCTCCCGCTCGACGTCCTGCTCGGCAAGCCGCCGCGCATGCACCGCCAGACCACCAGCGCGCAGCGGTCCCTTCGCCCCTTGTCACTGGGCGACTTGACCCTTGCGGACGCGATCCGCCGCGTGCTCTCCCACCCGACCGTCGCGGACAAGACCTTCCTCATTTCCATCGGCGACCGCTCCGTCGGCGGCCTCATCGCGCGCGACCAGTTCGTCGGCCCGTGGCAGGTTCCGGTGGCCGACTGCGGCGTCACCGTCGCCGCCTTCGACGTCACCACCGGCGAGGCAATGGCCATGGGCGAACGCACGCCCGTCGCGATCAACAACGCCGCCGCCTCAGCCCGCCTCGCCGTCGGCGAAGCGCTCACCAACCTCGCCGCGGCCCAAGTCGGCGCGCTGGGCAAGGTCAACCTCTCCGCCAACTGGATGGCCGCGCCCGCCGTCGGCAGTGATGGCGCCGACCTCTACGCCGCCGTGCACGCCGTCGGCATGGAACTCTGTCCCGCGCTCGGCATCACGATCCCCGTCGGCAAGGATTCGATGAGCATGAGCACCGTCTGGAAAGACGGCGCCGCCGAGAAGCGCATGACCGCGCCCGTCTCGCTCATCGTCTCCGCCTTCGCCGCCGTCGAAGACGTCCGCCTCACGCTCACGCCGCAGCTGAAATGCCCTGTAGCCGGGGTCGCCGACCCCGGCCCCGGCCTCAACGAGGCCGGCTACAACTCTCAGCCGTCAACTCTCAACTCTCAACTGCAGCAAGACAGCGTCTTGCTGCTGGTCGACCTCGGCCGCGGCCAAAATCGCCTCGGCGGCTCGATCCTCGCGCAAGTCCTCAACCAGACCGACGCCGAAGCTCCCGACGTCGACCGCGCCGACGACCTGAAGAATTTCTGGAACGTCATCCAGCAACTCGGGCGCGAGCAGAAACTCCTCGCCTACCACGACCGCTCCGACGGCGGCCTGCTCGTCACCGCGATCGAGATGGCCTTCGCCGGCCACACCGGCATCGACCTCGATCTGCCCGCCGCCGCGATCAAGCTCAGCGGCAGCGCGCCCAGCGTCTTCGGCCAGCTCTTCGCCGAGGAACTCGGCGCCGTGCTCCAAGTCCGCCAGTCCGACCTCGATCACGTCGTCCTCGCGCTGCGCTCGCACGGCTTCAAAGCCTGCACGTCCGTCATCGGCAAACTCAACGCCGCGCACCGCGTCGTCATCCGCCAAGCCGGCCGCGTCCTCTACGACGAAGACCTTTTCGCCCTCCGCGCCCTCTGGTCCGATGTCACGCGCCGCATCCAGACGCTCCGCGACAACCCCGCGTGCGCTGAACAGGAATTCCAGCTCAAGCTCAACCGCGCCAACCCGGGCATCACCCCGAAGCTCACGTTCAGCCCCAAACCTTTTAACACAGAGAGCACAGAGGACACAGAGAAGTCTGGTCCCTCTGTGTCCTCTGCGACCTCTGTGTTGAAAACAAAAAGCCGCCCGAAAGTCGCGATCCTCCGCGAGCAAGGCGTGAACGGCGAAGTCGAGATGGCCGCCGCGTTCACGCGCGCGGGCTTCACCGCCGTGGACGTGCACATGACCGACATCCTCAGCGGCCGCGTGTCGCTGCGCGATTTTCGCGGCCTCGCGGCCTGCGGCGGCTTCAGCTACGGCGACGTCCTCGGCGCCGGCGAAGGCTGGGCCAAGAGCATCCTCTTCCACGAGCGCGCCCGCACCGAGTTCGCCGCCTTTTTCGCCCGCGAGGACGCCTTCGCCCTCGGCGTGTGCAACGGCTGCCAGATGATGAGCAATCTCCACTCGCTCATCCCCGGCGCCAGCCACTGGCCGCGTTTCGTGCAGAACAAGTCCGAACGCTTCGAGGCGCGCTACGTCTCGCTCAAGATCGAGCCGAGCCCGAGCATCCTTTTCCGCGGTATGGAGGGATCGGTGCTTCCCGTAGTCGTGTCGCACGGCGAAGGCTTCACCGAATTCAAGAGCGCCGAGGCCGCGCGCGCGTGCAGCGAGTCCGGCCTCGTCGCCGGGCGCTACGTCGACAACTTCCACGCGCCGACGGAATCCTACCCGCTCAACCCGAACGGCTCACCCTTCGGCATGACCGCGCTCACGACCACCACCGGACGCGTGACGATCATGATGCCGCACCCCGAGCGCACAACGCGCACCCTGAACCACAGCTGGGCGCCCGCCGGCTGGGGCGAGGAAAGTCCGTGGATGCAGCTGTTCCACAACGCGAGATCGTGGGTCGACTGAATCGCCGCTCGTCAGCCGCAGCCTTGAGCAAAGGCGGAAGGACGACGCGGATCCACCGCACCCGCACGCCGGTCGGCTGAGCGGCAGTCGACGCGCCAAACTCGCCTTGCCTCGCGCATGCGCGCGTTCTTGGCTGCGATCGCCCTTGGGCCAAGGGCGACACCGCCATGCCTCCCAAGCTTCCCAATGACGACGCGGCCGGCTACTTCGTCCAAATCGACGGTCAACTCCGCGGTCCGTTCAACCTCGAAGGGCTCGAATCGCTCGCCTGCCTCGGAAAAATCACGCCGGACTCCTCGATCCGACGCGAGAACGAGTCCGACTTCGCGGTCATCAAGACCACGCCGTTGCTCGCGAAACTTTTCCCAAAATACATCGAGCGCACCACACCCGCCAATTGGGGAAAGCCCGGCGCCCCCACCCCGGCGACCACCTCGGCTCCGTCGCGCAACCCGCTCGGCTTCGGCACCGCGAAATTCGAACGCGTGAACACCGCACCCGACGTCGGCCAGAAGGTCGACGTCACCACCTTGCTCAACGAAGTGCGCCAGATGGAGCGCGACGCCGGGCTCGATGAGCTAAAACCGGAACGCTTCCGCGTCTCGCGACGCACGCGGGATTTTTGGATCATGCTCATCACCGGCAACGCCCTGCTCCTCGGCGGCGGCATCGCCATGCAAAGCCTCACCAGCCTCGTCTTCGCCATCGGCGGCATGGGGCTATGGGGCTTTTCACCTTCGGGCTGCTCTGGTCGATGTATGGCGTGATGGACCGCTACTGAGCGCCGTCTCGCGATCGCGGGCGCGCTCCGGTCCGGCGCGTTCGGCAGAGATTGCGCTCCGCTGTGCCGGGGCGTCGTCGCATCGCGGTTGAGCGACGAACGGCGGGCAAACTCACTCGGTGTCCGATGATTCCGCTTCACGATTGGCTCCTGTTCGCCGCGGCCGCGTTCGGCCTCGTGCTCTCGCCCGGTCCCAACATGGTCTACCTGATCTCGCGTTCCATCTGCCAAGGCCGGCGCGCGGGCCTAGTCTCCCTGCTCGGCGTCGTCACGGGATTTCTGTTTCACATCGTCTGCGCCGCCGCAGGGCTGACGGCGATTTTCCTGACCGTGCCTTTCGCCTATGCGGCCCTCAAATACGCCGGCGCGGCCTACCTTTTCTGGCTGGCCTGGCAGGCGGTGCGCCCGGGCGGCGCCTCGCCGTTCGCGCCTCGCGAGCTGGCTGACGATTCGCCGGCGAAACTCTTCCGGATGGGATTCCTCACGAACGCGCTGAACCCGAAAATGGCCGTCTTCTACCTCTCGATTTTCCCGCAATTCGTGCACCCGGAGCTCGGGCATGTCTTCGCGCAGAGCCTGCAGCTCGGCCTCACGCAAATGCTCATCAGCTTCGCGGTGAACTTCGCGATCGTCATGACCGCTGGCACGATCGCGGCGTTCTTCGCGCAACATCCGGCGTGGCTCCGGACGCAGCGCTGGCTCATGGGCGGCGTGCTCGGCTTCCTCGCGTTCCGCCTCGCGCTCAGCGACCAGAAATAGCGGGGCGCGACCGGCGGCATCGACCGGCGTGAGGCGTTCATAATGTGCCATTCGCGTTTGTGATAACGCGCGCCGCTCGTCGAGGCGCCGTTGCTTATGACAAACGCGTGCCTTTGTTCGGCATCACCTCCCCCACGCATGCAGCTCGCCCCCACGCTCACCGAAGAAATCGACGCCCTGCGCCAGACCGTCCGCGATTTCGCCGCCAAGGAAATCGCCCCGCGCGCCGCCGCGATCGACGAGAAGAACGATTTCCCGCACGACCTCTGGAAAAAATTCGGCGAGCTCGGCCTGCTCGGCATCACCGTCTCCGAGGAATTCGGCGGCAGCGGCATGGGCTACCTCGCGCACCTCGTCGCGATGGAGGAAATCTCCCGCGCTTCCGCCTCCGTCGGCCTCGCCTACGGCGCGCACTCGAATCTCTGCGTCAACAACCTCTTCCTGAACGGCAACGCCGAGCAACGCGCGCGCTTCCTGCCGAAGTTGTGCTCCGGCAAATTCGTCGGCGCGCTCGCCATGTCCGAGTCCGGCGCCGGCTCCGACGTCGTCGGGTCCATGGCCTGCACCGCGACGAAGCGCGGCGGACGCTGGATCGCCAACGGCACGAAGATGTGGATCACCAACGGCCCCGACGCCGACGTGCTCATCGTCTACATGCGCACCGCATCGAAGGACCACGGCTCGAAAGCCATGACCGCCTTCCTCGTCGAGCGCGGCATGAAGGGTTTCAAGACCGCCCAGAAACTCGACAAGCTCGGCATGCGCGGCTCGAACACCTGCGAACTCGTGTTCGATGACTGCGAGATTCCCGAGGAAAACATCCTCGGCGAGGTCAACGGCGGCTCGCGCGTCCTCATGAAGGGCCTCGACACCGAGCGCTGCGTGCTCTCCGGCGGCCCGCTCGGCATCATGCAGGCCGCGATGGACGTCGTGCTGCCCTACGTGCACACGCGCAAACAATTCGGCTCCGCCATCGGCACCTTCGGCCTCATGCAGGGCAAGGTCGCCGACATGTATGTCGCCCTCCAAAGCGCCCGCGCCTTCAGCTACCAAGTCGCGCGCGCACTCGACGCCGGCGCTGGCCGCGCCGCGCGCAAGGACGCCGCCGCGTGCATCCTCTACGCCTCCGAGTCCGGCGTGAAAGTCGCCCTCGAAGCCATCCAGGCGCTCGGCGGCAACGGCTACATCAACGACTACCCCACCGGCCGCCTGCTGCGCGACGCCAAGCTCTACGACATCGGCGCGGGCACGAACGAGATCCGCCGCATCCTCATCGGCCGCGAGCTTTACAACGAAACAGCGAGCTGACGTGCTCGCCGCATGGATCATCGCAAGGTCGGAGCGTATTGGGACGCCAACGCCGACGCTTGGACGCGCCTCGCGCGCGCCGGCTACGACGTTTACCGCGACCACCTGAACACGCCGGCCTTCTTCGAGCTGCTGCCGCCCGTGTCGGGCCTGCACGGCCTCGACGTCGGCTGCGGCGAGGGCCACAACACCCGCCAACTCGCCCTTCGCGGCGCGCGCATCACGGGGCTGGATATCGCGGAAAAATTCGTCGCCCACGCGCGCGCCGAGGAAAAGCGCTCCCCGCTCGGCATCGACTACGTCTGCGCGAGCGCGGTCGAGTTGCCCTTCGCCGACGCGTCATTCGACTTCGCCACGGCGTTCATGGCCTTGATGGACATCCCCGACGCGAAGGCCGTGCTTCGCGAGAGCTACCGCGTGCTGCGCCCGGGCGGCTTCCTGCAATTCTCGATTTCGCATCCCTGCTTCGACACGCCGCACCGCCAAAACCGCCGCACGCTGCTCGGTCGCACCCGCGCCATCGAAGTCGGCGACTACTTCGACGGCGCCAAGCCCCGGGTCGAGGAGTGGATCTTCGGCGCGGCTCCGCAGGCTTTGAAAGCACAACTGCCGCCGTTCCGCATCCCGGTGTTCCACCGCACGCTCACCGCCTGGACCCAGCTGCTGCTGTCGGCCGGTTTCGTGATCGAGGCCTTGAATGAGCCTCGCCCCGACGACGAGACCGTCCGCCGCATCCCCGCGCTCCAAGACGCCCAAGTGGTCGCCTACTTTCTCCACGTCCGCGTCCGGAAGCCCCAGCGCGCGTGACCGGCCCGCCCAGCGCGAGGTGGTCGCCGCCGTCCCAAGCGGCGAAAAACTGTTCCCGCGCGGCGCGTGCCATGGGACGCAGCCAACGCCGCACCGCGAGCGTCCGCTCTGGCCTTGCCCTAACGTCTGACAGGTAGGGCGGGACCGCTGGGCCCGCCGGGAACGTGACATCGGCCAACGCGGCGGGCCCGGCGGTCCCGCCCTACCCCACGCGTCGAAGGCATCAACGTCTACGCCGCGGCAGCAGCCGCACCCTTCGCCTCTCCGCCAACTCAACCCGGCAACGCGAAGCACACGATCTGGTCCGCGTCGCGGTGGTTCGTCCAGAAATTCGTCCCATCGAACGCCAGCGCGCGCGCCGAGAAGCCGAGCCGCCCCACCGTCTTCGCCTCGCCGGTCGCCGGATCGAGCCGCTCGACGAAATACTCGTTGCTCTCCTCGTCGGTCGTCGTCGCGAGGTAGAAAGCTCCCTGCGCGAAACAGTGACCGACCACTTGATGCGGCGCGCGCAGCACGCGGCCGGCTTTTCCGTCGGCGCCGATCGAAATCAGTTTTTGCGGATACCACTGACTGAGCACGAGCGTCGCGCCGTCGTGCGAGAGGTGGGAGCCCATGCCATCCGGACACGCGACGCTGAACGCCGGATCGAAACCCTGCCCCGGCACGATGCGCCGGATGCGACGCTCATCGACGTCCACCGCATCCACGCCGCACACGGCGAACAGCGCATCGCCGTGCTTCGTCAGACCCCACACGGTGTCGTTGCCCGGCACGACGCACTCCCACGTCACCCGCAACGTCGCGCGGTCGACCGCGTAGACCTTGCGCGTCAGGCGCGAGCTCATCCAGAGCGTGCCGCCATCGACGCAAAGCGCCTGAGGCTTCGGGAACGGAGAGGCGAGGCGGTGGAGTTCGACGACATTCTTCATCGCGGGGCTTTGTAGCGACCGCGCCTTGCAAGGAAAGCGCGAAGCCAGCGTCTGCCTTGGGCGATGGCCCACTGTGCCGCCCTGTGTTTTCGCTCGCCGACGAAATATGCCGCGCCAACACTGCGCGCCCGATGCTGAACTACCTCTGGCTCGCTCTGGTCGCGTTGGCTGTGCTCATCGGCGGCGCCACCGGCCACCTCCCCGAAGTCACGAGCGCCGCGTTCCAAGCGGCGGAGACTGCGGTGATGAAAATCGCCCTGCCGCTCGCCGGCATCATGGCGCTGTGGCTCGGCCTCATGCGGCTCGCCGAGAAAAGCGGGCTCGTCCAACAACTCGCGCGCGGCCTCCGCCCGCTCATGCGCTGGCTGTTTCCCGACGTGCCGGCCGACCATCCGGCGCAAGGCTCCATGCTCATGAACATGGCGGCCAACATGCTCGGCCTCGCCAATGCCGCCACGCCACTCGGCCTGCGCGCCATGCGCGATCTCGAGACGCTGAACAAGACTCCCGGCACCGCCACGAACGCGATGTGCACCTTCCTCGCGATCAACACCGCGAGCATCCAGCTCATCCCCACGACCGCCATCGCCATCCTCGCCACGCAACACGCGCAGAATCCCACCGCGATCGTCGGCACGGCGCTCATCGCGAGTTTCTGCGCGACGACATCGGCGCTCCTCGCCGTGCGCTGGCTGCAGACGTGGCGCATGTTCCGCATCGAAGCCGCGACGCCCGACGCCAAGGCGGACGAAGCCAAGCCGGCCGCCGCAGCCGAGCCCGTGCTCGCCGTCGAACCCGCACCAATGAGCGGCCGCGGCCGGTTCGCCTTCGGCGCGTTGATCGCCGTGTTTCTCGGTTTGTTCGCCTGGATCGCGTTCGCGCCGGAGAGTTACCACGCGGCGACGACTTCGCTGCACCACGCCATTTTCCCGCCGCAGGTGAACGCGCCGGCCGCCGTCGGCTCGTCCGCGCAATCGCTGCCGTTGCGCGCGGTGGCGACGCTCTCGCTGCTCGCGGTGCCGTTCCTCCTCGTGTGCTTCCCGCTCTACGCGTTCCTGCGCGGCGTGAAGGTTTACGAAGAGTTCGTCGAGGGCGCGAAGGAGGGCTTCAACGTCTCGCTACGCGTCATCCCGTTCCTCGTGGCGATCCTGGTTGCCATCGGCATGTTCCGCGGCGCCGGCGGCATCGAGGCGATGAAGAGCGTGCTCGCGCCGATCCTCGGGCCGCTCGGTTTCCCGCCGGACCTGCTGCCCATCGCGCTCGTGCGCCCGTTGAGCGGCAGCGCGACCACCGGGCTCTTCACGGAACTCGTGCAACGCCTCGGACCCGACGCGCTGGTCACGCGCATGGCCGGCACGATCTACGGCAGCACGGAGACGACGTTCTACGTCATCGCCGTCTACTTCGGTTCGGTGGGCATCCGGCGCACGCGGCACGCGGTCGCGGCGGGCTTGTTCGCCGACTTCATCGGCATCGTCGCCTCGGTGACGATCTGCCGGGTGATGTTCGGGTGAGCGGCGCGAAACGGCTTCCCACCTGCATTTCTGGAAAAGCGGCGCCCAAACCTGTAGGAGCCTGCTTGCAGGCGACCGAGGACATCCTGTGCGGGCGGGCAATCAATCGCCTGCAAGCAGGCTCCTACAGCGGCTCCAGCATTCTTTCATTGAGAACGACCCGAGGAGGTGACGAAGGCGGAACCATGAGCAGAGCGGCGTGGCGAGGAGCCGCCACCCTGCCTTTCGCAGCAGTGCGCGCTACGCCTCGACGATCGCGGAGAAGCCGCTGAAGGCCATCCGCTTCACATCGAACGGCATCTTGTTCGGATCGCAGGCGGCCATCAGTTCGGGATCGGCCATGACGGCCTTGTTCACGCGGTCGCGGTGCGCGCGGGACTTGTAGGTCACGTGCGCGAGGACGATCGTCTCGCCGGGTTTCAGCTTCACGATTTTCGTGAACGGCGCGCAGAACTGGCCGCCCGGATCGTCCAGCACCGCCTCGCAGTAGCTGAGCGCGCCGTGGCGCTTCCAGACTTTCGCGGCGTGAGCGGCCATCTTGCGGTAAGCCGCGACATTCTTCTTGGGGATCGGGAGCAGGTATCCGTCGACGTAGGTGGGCATGGAGTGATGGAGTTGGGAGAGTTGCGTGGGCTATTTCGACTCGGCGAGGCGCTTGAGCTGGGCGAGGCCCTTCTCGAATTCGCCGCCGACCATCTTGTCCTGGTTCATGAAGAGGCAGAAAACCTTCCCGACGAAATTGTTTTCGCCGGTCATCGTCCACGTGACGACGGTTTGGTTGCCGGCCGGCTTGAGCGAATAGGTCGCTTCGCACACGGCCTCGAACGGCTTCAGAAACTCGAGTTTCATGCGCACGAGCTCGTTGGGGCGGCTCTCGACGATCGTCTGCTTGCCGGCCCCGACGTCGCTGTTGCCCGACCACGATTGCGCGGCGCCCACGCCGGCCGCCGGGCCGGTGAATTCGTAAGAGCATTTCGGATCCTTCTCCTTCCACGGCGCCCACTCGTGGGCTTGATGGAGATCGTTCAACCGCGGGAACAGCGCCGCGGGCGTCGCGGCGACGGTGGCCGAACGTTCGATGCGAAAATTGGACGGCTGGAACGCCGCGACGAGGCAAACGAGGCCGACGAGGGCCACGAGGATGAGGATGATTTTGAGGATCATGGGACGGGAAGCATTGTGGGGAAATCAGCTGTATCGGGCCGCGAGCAGCGGCGCGAACGCCCGGCGATGAACCCACGCGAGGTAGAGTTCGAGCGCGATGAGGACGAGCGCCATGGGGAGGCCGGTCGGCATCATCGTCGCGTTGACGAGGGCGATGTTGACGAGGATGGGCGCCAGAATCACCAGCGCGAGCGGCACGAAGCGATTGAGGAGCAGCAGCGCACCGACGGCGGCCTCGGTGCCTTTCACCAGCGCGAACAAGTAGCTGCCACGCATGCCGGCATCGAAGGCGACGAGCTTGGGCGGCAGCGATTCCGGCGGCGGCGCCGGGAACCAGTTCAAAAGCGCGCCGAGACCGAATACGAAGAAGACGAGGCCGAGCAGGATGCGGGCAACATGCCCGGCGATGCGGGCAAAGCGGGAGGGAGCGGGAGTCGTGGTCATGGGAAAATCACAGGCGCGCATCCGCCGGCTCGCCGCGCAACACGCGCGTGAGGCGGTCGAGATTCTGCTCGTTGGCGGGGATGCAAATCGGCGCCACCGCGTCGCGCACGGCCGGTGCGACGAAGCGCTGAAGAAACGTGACGAAGGTGCCGTCTTCGCGCGCCTCGAAGGTCGCGATCAGGTCGAAGCGCGGCTCGCTCACGTGCGCCATCTCGATGCGCTCGGGCGACACCGTGCGAAACACGGACGCGTTGTCGTAGTTCCGGCCGTCGGGGCCGTGCATCACATGGCGCCAGTGGCCGCCGGCGCGCGGCTCGAACTCGTGGAACGTGCAAGTGAAGCCGGTCGGTCCCCACCATTGGCAAAGGAGCCGGGCATCGGTCCACGCGCGAAAAACCTCATCGCGCGGGAACGGCAGCGTGCGGCTGGTGAAGAGTTCGCTGGCCGGATCGGCCGGAAGAGGAGCAGGCGTGGAGGACATGACGGGGAATGGAGGGCGCCACGGCGGCGCGTTCATCCTCTCAACGAACGGGCGGCGGCGTTCCGGACAGGGTAACGTGGAAAGCGGAAACGGGCGGCAGGCTGACGACCCGCCCTCCCGTTCGCACGGCAAAAATTCGCCTCGGGAGATTTCCCCGAAGTGGAATCGAGGCGCACTCTGTCCTTTCGCGCCCTTCCCGTTCGTCGTAACGATAAGAAACTCCCCCCCGCATGAGCACCCCTGCCCTCCCTCCGACCTACATGCTTCTGTTCCGCAACACCGGCCCGGAAGTCTTCGCGCACCTCTCGCCCGAGCAACGCCAACAGCTGATCACTTGCTGGAACGAGTGGTTCGAGGGGCTCGTCGCCGCCGGCAAAGCCAGCGAAGGCCAGCCGCTCGAGACGCACATCCGCGTCGTATCGGGCGCCGCGGGCTCGCGCGTCGTCGACGGCCCTTATGCCGAATCGAAGGAAGCCGTCGCGGGCTACGTCAAACTTCACGTCGGCTCGCTCGACGAAGCGACCGCGATCGCGCAACGCCATCCCGGACTCGAACACGGCATGAAGATCGAGGTGCGCGAACTCACGCCGCACTGCCACCTCGGCGTCAACACGAACGCCGCCCCCGCAGTCGCCAAGGCCTGACGCCGCGCATGCCCGCGCCGAAGGACATTCCCGCGATCGCCCTGCCGCTGCCGCGCTCCGGCGCCGCCGGCGAAGTCCCGCCAGCGCCGGCCGGCGCGAAGCCGGCGCAGCTCGTCGAGCATTTCTTCCGACACGAAACCGGCCGCCTCCACGGCACGCTCATCCGGTTGCTCGGCGTGAACCACATGTCCCTCGCCGAGGACATCGCGCAGGAAGCCCTGATGAAGGCGCTCCACACGTGGTCGATGGGCGGCGTGCCCGCCAACCCGTCGGCCTGGATCACACGCGTGGCGATGAACCTCGCGAAAGACGCGTTGCGCCACCGCCGCATGTCCGGGGCGAAAACCGACGCGATCGTCACCTTCCTCGATCAGACGCGCTCCGCCTCGACCGACACCGACCTCGCGAGCGAAGCGCCGGAAATCCGCGACGACGCGCTGCGGTTGCTCTTCGTCTGCTGCCATCCGTCGATCGCTGCCGACGCGCAGGTCGTGCTCGCGCTGAAAGTGCTCTGCGGCTTCAGCACCGGCGAGATCGCGCGGGCCTTCCTCAGCAGCGACGCCGCGATCGAGAAACAGCTCACGCGCACCAAGCAACGGATCGCGGACGCCGGCATCGGCTTCGACATTCCCGCCGGCGCCGAACTGGCCGCGCGCCTCGACGGCGTGCTCGCGACGGTCTATCTTCTGTTCAACGAAGGCTACAAAGCCAGCACCGGTGACCGTCTCCTGCGCGAGGATCTCTGCCACGAAGCGATTCGCCTCATGACGCTGCTCGTGGCGCACCCTTCCGGCAACACGCCGCGGAGCCACGCCCTGCTGGCGCTCATGCTGCTGACCGCGGCGCGCTTCCCTTCCCGCCTCGACGAACACGGCGACCTGCTGCGCCTCGACGACCAGGATCGCTCGAAATGGAACCAGGATCTCATCGGTCGCGGCCTCTTCGAACTCGTCGCCGCCGCCCAAGGCACCGAGATCAGCGAATACCACCTGCAAGCCGGCATCGCCGCCATCCATTGCACGGCGCCCGACTACGCGTCGACCGACTGGAAGCGCATCCTGAGTCACTACGACGAGCTGTTGCGGATGAAACCGTCCCCGATCGTCGCGCTCAACCGCGCCGTGGCCGTCGCGCACCTCAACGGCCCGCGTGCCGGGCTCGAGGCGATCGCCGAGATCGCCCAGCGCGACCGACTCGAGAACCTCTACCTGCTCCACGCGGTCATGGGCGAACTGCACTGGCGCTTGAAGGACCACCGCGCCGCCGCCGCGAGCTTCCGTCGCGCGCTGCAACTCGCGCACGTCGGCCCCGAGCAGCAATACCTCGCCCGCATGCTCGAGCGCGCCAGCGAGTCGCCGGGCGTGAACTGAGCGACGAGTGGCGTGGGCGCTCGCGTCGCGACGGCGCCGCGCTCCCCCGCACCAGCGGCCATCGCCGCCGGGACGGCGGCGACCACCTTGTAGGAGCCTGCTTGCAGGCGACCAATGACGTTCGCGAGCCGCAAGCGGGCGCGCTGATCCTTGATCGCCTGCCAGCAGGCTCCTACGGCTGCCGCGCGCGGCGCTCCAAAGCGGGGGGAGCATCTTGGCCCCGCATCGCTCGCCGGGAGCTGGAAGCTCCCGCTACCTTGCGCCGCACGAGGTGGGCGCCGCTGTCCCCAGCGGCGCCTCGGATCAGCGATGCACATGCCGACCTCCTTGTCGCCGCCGGGACGGGGGCGACCACCACGAAGGCTCACC